>JAAYOL010000109.1 GCA_012520395.1 Clostridiales bacterium | reverse complement strand
CAATAGCCGTGGTTACAATTTCAAAATTTCATGTTATAATATCCCCTGTGATATTATATCTTGCGCATGCGCCCTCTACGAGGCAGGCGCTTAACTAAAAGCCATGGCATATCATATCGGCGCGCTCCCTGAGGTGCGCCCTAAAGTGTCCAGGTCTTTTCGTCCCTTGGGGAACATTGGTTATTCCGCCATATAGCGCCCCGTAAGGGCGGTACGCCAGAGCTATGGCGTCGGAGAAGGCCAATAATTCTAATTCTGAGTAAAGGACGGATATATATGCAGAAATCCGTTTGGTTTCCGGCCTTGCTGAAATCGGTTGAGGGCGAGGTTCTTGCCTGCGGAGCCGCCAGTGTTATTCCGGAAACCGGGGACATAAATTTCAAGAGCGATTTTGTACCACTTTTTCCCATGGGGGAAGTGCTGATGATTGCACGGCTTGACGAGGACTATGAAATAGCCAATTATACCGGAAAGGTATACATCTCGAACCGGAAGCTCATGCGCCTGGTGTCCGTTAAGCGCGAGATAGTTGCGCCGGCAGATTATGTATTCCGCGACCTGCCTTTTAAGGGGACGCTCAGGCCGCTTCGCGAGGAAAGGCCGCCCACAAGAAGGTTTCTGAAATTTAGAGCAAAGGCGGCGGAGCAGGATGAGAGGACTTATGAGGTGGATGTTGTAGGGCTGGGTCAGGATTGCCTTGTTTTTCACTATGATGGCGACACCCCGTTTTATAGGAACCAGCGCTTTCTCGTGAAGACTGATTTGCCGATAAACCTCCCTGAAACGGAAATAGAGATAGAAGAGGCGTTTATTTTAGGCAGAAAATCATCTTATAGCTGCAAACTGGAAACGCTCACTGATGAGGAACGCCAAAGGCTCATGCAGTTTCTGATGATTTACGGAATTCCTTAACCACCTGCTACTTATGCTTTTCGGAAAGCTTTGAGACAACATCAAGAACATTTAGCGGAGCAGGGCTTGCGGCCATACGGTTTGCCAGCACATTCTCATATATTTCATTTCTCCAGACCTTGTACCCCACCGGAGCGTCGATTCCCAGGCGAATCTGGTTTCCGACCTCCAGCACCTTGATTTCAATATTGCCCCTCCCGTCCCCAAGCTCAATGATGATCGAGTCGTTGATTTTTCGAGTTATAACCAGCATACCCTATACATCCTCCTTTATGAGCGGGAATCTGATAGGGTAATCCTGCTCCAGAATTATCTGCGCCATTTTTTTGGTGAGCGGATTGATGAAAACCGGACTTTTAAGGTTTACCGTTATTTTACGGATGTCGTCCGGAATAGCGCAAATTACCCAGCAGATATATTCTCCCTTGCCGAGTATCTTTTCAACGGATGCCGGGAGCTGCGGCTTGAAAAAGGACATCAGCGGGGTCGGGTCAAAGAGGATGAAGCAAAGAGACGGATCATCCAGAGACTGCAGCCAGGCCATTGAGTCTCCTATTTCGGGGTTGTATATCAGGGCGAAATTCTTGTAGTCCTCAAAGCCGAACAGAGGCTGCGTAAAGGTCAGGACATCGCTTTCCTTAATTTCGATTTCCCCAAAATCTCTGGTTTTGTATTTCATAATCCGCGGCTCCTATTGTCTGGATAATAAGCTGTGCTTACCCGAAGCGCTCATTCGGCGCTTTCGGGGTTTTTGTTTTCCTGGTTCGGATCGGCACTGGGTGGCACATACATCGGCGTCCCAAGATATTCGATGTTGACACTTGCGTATTCCACTATCTTCATACGGACCTTGCCGGGAATGTAACGCAAGGAGGCTTTGGGACTGTCCCACTCGTATTTAAGCTCAGATTTTGTGTATTCGACATTTACCTTCGGGGGGTCCCAGGTCAAATCTGCTCCTGTGTTGGGGATAAAGACGGTGACTGAATTCGGCTGCGTCCCGATTTTCTGGCGCATAATCTCCGGAATCGTTACGCCGTCCTCTATTCTGGCCATCTGCGCGCCGTCCTCCACATACTCACGGGTCTTCTGCATAATGTGTTCCCGGCAAAGCTCCGCCCGTTTTCTGAACATATCAGAAGTATTGAGCAGGCCGAGTGATTTGCGCGCGGCATAGGTGTCGATCCGGACAGAGGCGTTTTTCGTTTCTATTTTCATTTCGGAGGGACTGCGATTGACCTCGGCTGAAGGAATATGGTCATTTTTATATTCCAGGCGCGAAGGTTCAATCTCAAGTTCATATTTCATTGGAGTAGTTGTTACCTTCAACAATTGCATATCTACACCTTCTAACTATGAGTATTATCTCAGGAAATCCATTAACGAAACGGGCAGTATTTTTGCTCCCATCTGTATGACAGCTTTAAGCACGTATTCGTTCATCGACTGGTTCATGGCTTCCTCTGCGTCGTTAATACCCATCAGGGTGTTGACGCGGGATTTATAACCGTCCAAGGAGTTTTTTAGCCTGTCTTCCATTGTCTCAAGAAGATTGGTTTTCGCGCCAATGTTCGTAAGGTTTGCCCGGAAGGAGTCACAAAGCGTTCTCAGATGGGCATGCTTCTCGTTAAGTGCAATGGAATCGTAGTTGCGTATATTATTCTCGATTTCGGTCAATACATTGAAGATATTGTTTGACATTCCGTCAGCATTTGTTCCAAAGCCCAGGATTTCGAGACCGGAGTAAGAAATCTTGAAGCCGGTGTTGGGGTCGATGTCATTTCCCTTGAGCTTTATCCCGAGGCCGATGTCCAGATAGACATCTGTGTCAAGGTTTATCTTTGTCTGAACCCCGGCATTATCGTAGAAGTAGGAGCCGTCAACATCCTGCTGTATAAGGTCCACGTCAATGCCGTTGTAGAGAAGCCTTCCGTCGGAATTTAATGAGAATGGCGCCGTGTAGCTGCTGTTTGAGCCGCCAAACACATATCTTGAGTTGTATTTCGTGTTTACATACTGGAGTATCTCGTTTCGCATCGCTTCTATTTCATTTGCAATGGCGGTGCGCCCGGCCTCGCCCTTTTCTTCGCTGAGCGCAGCGTTTATCTTTTCGCTGCTGGCCGAGGTGAGGATGTTGTTTATTGAGGTCATAGCCAGCTCCGTGGTGCTCAGTTCCTCCTGCGCGGACTTGACATTGTTGTACTGGGTTTCCGCCTTGCACATTTCTGTCCTGACCCTCAGGACCTTTGTTCCGGCGATAACGTCCTGGGAAATTCTATCAAAGCGTTTTCCCGAGGAAATCTTCTCATTTGTGCTGGCGTAGTCACTTCTTGCCTTGTTCAGGTACTTCATATAGTTCCTTGCGGTGGAACGGTCTACTATTCTCACAATTATGACTTCCTTTCAATCAGCTAGAGGCCCACGCGTCCCATACGGTTTATAAGGACGTCTAATACCTCGTCGAGAATGGTCATCAGTCTTGCAGCTGCCTCATAGGACCTCTGATACCTTAGCATATCCGCCGTCTCCTCGTCCTGCGAAACGCCCGCTATTTGATCGCGCCGCTCGAGGAAATCATCGGCAACGGTGGCGGAGGCCTCATGCCGGCCCTCCTGGTACTGAAGATCGGTGCCGAGCCTTCCGAGCATTTCCACGTTGTATTCGGCAAAGGTCCCTGTGAAGCTCTCGCCATAGGACTGGAATGTGAACTTTTCGTCAACCAGGGTGCTGGCCATCTTCTGGGCGTAATCCTCAACGGACTCATCCCGGTTGTAAATGAAATATCCCGCTCCGCCCTGAATCCATTCAGTGCTCAGGGAGATGCTGGCAGCTGTTATGCGGCCATCCCCCGCGCCACCGTATGACGAGGCTGAGAGGAGCGTTTTGTAAATAATCTTACCGTCTGCGTCTGTCCTGGGCTCATCGGTGAGGGGGTCGTATTCCGGAACGGAGCTGTTGACGAAGGAGGCAAGGGCATGTGCAAAGCTGTCCAGCCTGTCCCTGTAATAGGGGATGCCCTGCTCGGTGGACTCGTCCTTGCTCTGGATATTGCTGCCGCGTCCGTTTATGAAGTGGAGATCTGCCAGCATACTGCCGGCGCTCAGGCGAATGTTATCTCCGCTTGTACGCCAGTTTATACTTACAAGCTTTTCGTCGGAGACGTTCATGGTGAGCGAGTCGGCGCTGTTTCCATTTACGACCTTGTGTCCGCCCATCTCCACGCTTACGGTTCCGTTTGCAAGCTCGGTGACCTTGATATCTCCATAGCTTGCAAGCTCGTCGAGAAGCTGATTCCTCTGGTCCAGAAGCTCGTTTGGCTTGAAATGCTCGTTACTTCCGGTGTTCAGGGAGGCGGCGTCCTTGCTGATAGTATCGTTCAGATGGGCGATGGCGGAGGTAATTTCATTGACTCTTGTTACACTTGCCCTGAGGTCGTCAATCTGCTGATTTGTTACGACCTGCAACTGCTCGTCGAGCTGGTTTAGAACATGACAGATGTTTTTAAAGGCAGACATGACAATATTCGCCCCTGAATCTAGGGTCGGCTCATTGATAAACTGGTTAAGGCCGCTGTAAAGCTGCTCTATCGCGCCCTGAATACCGGCGGAGCTGGTGATATCGTTACCGTCTGTCAGAGTGCTCTGGATAGAGCTGAGTATACTTGCGGCCTGACCGTGGTAGCTGGCCTTTGAATATTCATCCCTAAAGCACTTATCAAGAAAGGCGTCCCTCATCTGCGACACACCGAGCGACTCTACGCCCTGGCCGGCAAGACCGATGCGGTTTGACGATACCCGGTTTGAAAAGGTAGACTGCGAAATGGCGGTGCGCTCCACGCGCTGCCTGGTGTAGCCCGGGGTGTTGATGTTGGCCAGGTTGTTACCCACAATATCGAGTGATTTTTGATTAGTGAACACAGCGCTCTTTGCTGTTTCAAATCCCATAAAAGTTGGACGCATCAGAAGTCCTCCTCAGATCATTTTTTCGAGCGAATGGCCGGACCTGGCCTCCTTGGAGCCCTGTGCCCCGTAAACTCCGTCAGTGCCGGCGCTGTCTTCCGGCTGCGACATCATTTCAATGAATTTGAGGTTCTTTTTCGCAAAATCAATTGAAATCCTGTTGAGTTCCTTTATCTGAACGACCGTGCCCTTTAATTCCTTATAAATCAGGCGCAACTGTTTTGCAGCTTCGGAATCGTCAGTTTCGAGCGCCCGGAGCATCTCCTCGGCAGTCATATCGGCAAAACCGAGCTCGGCCTGCAGAGCCATCCGCCTCTGCTCAAAGTTCTTTAGCTTCATCACGCCTGCCTGTTGCTGCTGAAGCACGGCCTCAATCTTCTTCAGGTCGCTGTGAAGCAGGGCCTCGCGCTTATCCTTTTCATGAAGCATCAAATCCGCGCACAGCGCCTGATATTGCTCAAGCAGGTCTACATAATCCTTGATCTTTCTATTCAAAACGGCACCGGCTCCTTAATAATTATCTGGTTACTAGCGGTCATCTGAGCCCAGCACCCTGTTCAGTATCGCTTCCGCCACACGCTCTCCCGGCACAGGACAGTTGTTGCCCTGATATTTAATCCTGAGTTCG
The DNA here is from genome assembly GCA_012520395.1 of Clostridiales bacterium. Taxonomy (GTDB): domain Bacteria; phylum Bacillota; class Clostridia; order Oscillospirales; family Oscillospiraceae; genus DUPK01. Next base: position 9,985 of record JAAYOL010000109.1, on the reverse strand, counting down.
GCTATCCTCTCCGCCGATATATCAGCGCTTACCTTTTTCACAAGGGATCTCTTGGCCGATTCGAGATGTGATCTGAACATAGCGCTGGAGCTGAGCTCGATAGTATCCGCATTGCCGCTGGTCTTTCCGATAAAAGCATCATCGGACACTCTGCCCGGCTTATTGGCAGGCTTCTCAGAATTTTGCATATAGTTTGTATAAATTCTGCGGATTTCCATAATCGCTACTCCTTTAGATTCAGCGCCGTTTCTTGCGGCGCGAATACGCTAATTTTGGCGTTCATAGTATTTATTCAATAAAAGCAGAAAAACGAAATAGCAGAGACAGAAAAAATCTAGAAAAAAGCTATAAATTATTAGACAAATTGCATGTTTTTTCGCCAATAGTCGCGGTGGCTGAATCTGCTGTTTCAGCATAAGTCTTGCAAAATACAGGAGTACTAGTATAATATATTTAACAATATACGGTCGAGAATAATATTCCGGGGTGATAAGATTGGCTAAGGTGGTATCGTTAATCAATCAAAAGGGGGGAGTTGGCAAGACAACCTCCGCAAACGCCATTTCCGTTTGCCTCAAACATAGGAATTTCAAGGTTTTATGCGTTGACTTTGACCCCCAGGCCTATCTGTCCTTCAGCATGGGTGCGGATACCAGGGAGAAGGGGACAATTTACGACGTTTTGAAGCGTACATTCAAGCCCCAGTACGCGGTTCAGAGAACGCCGATTATTGATATTCTGCCTGCCAACGGACTGCTAACCAACATTGAACGCGAATTCACCGGAATAGGGAGCGAGAGCATCCTCAAGGATTGTCTCGCCCCCCTTTTGAAGTCCTATGACTACGTTGTAATCGATACGCCGCCTGAACTGGGCCTGCTGCTGTCAAACGCGGTTATAGCCTCTGATGTGGTTTTAATTCCCGCCCTTTCCGAGGGCTACAGTCTGCACGGGGTCATCCAGGTACATGAGACGGTAATGCGAATTCGCCAGGCACTCAATCCGGGACTCGTGGTGGGGGGCATGTTTTTGCTCAGATACTACGCCAGAGAGGCTCTAAGCAAGACGGCAATGGAGACAGCGCGGCTGCTGACCAGCCAGCTTAATATCCCTTTGTTGGAGACAACGGTGCGGCACAGCAATGTCATAAGCAAGGCGATGACCATGCTTCAAACGGACATAGTAGAGTACGCGCCTAAAAATAAGGCTGTACAGGACTATATCAGGCTTGTAGACGAGCTGTTGGAAAAAGGAGTATTGTAGTGGCAAAGTCAAAAAAAGAGCTGGATAAAGACATGATGTTCCAGAAGATAATGCCTGCACTGAGTGAAAACCCTTTTTCGGCGGGAAACGCGCTGATGAACATTAACTCCAAAAGTCCGGATGTCCCGGCCGTACTGGGAAGCAAGCTCTTCGCCCGCCGGAAGGACTTTGACCCGGGGGTGGGCGCTGCGACAGTCAATGCCATGGAGGAATATGTGCTCAGGCATGCAGACAGCGTGATACAGAGATTTAAGCTGTGCAGATGCGACAGGTGTAGGCGTGATGTCGCGGCCTATGCGCTCAACAATCTTCCGCCGAAATATGTGGAGGCCACAGCCGAAGAAATTTCTAAGGCTATTGACGAGATCCCTCAGAGCGAGGTGCTGGGTGTGCTTGTAAAGGCGGCCCTCTATGTGCGCTCAAATCCCAATCACTGAGGGCGAGAGAGCTTTTAGCCGTAATTTGGATTTAACTAAATGATTATGGCATTCAGCCGGATATGAGCACCGGCGGCAAGGGAAAAACCCTTGCCGCCGGTGTTATATTGTATTGACCTTACTTCTTCGCGTTTAAAATCCACTCTGCGATGTCGACAAGCACCTCAATGTGGACATTGTCCGCCTTCATATATTCTTCCGCTGTGCCGGTGGTCGAGGTCATGAACAGGTGGTTTAGCTCCGGATAGAGCTTGAACGTCACATTCGGCTTTCCGTCTAAAAGGTTTTGATATTCAACGTAATCCTTGTCCGCGTAGACCTGGAAGTCCTTTCCTCCCTGCAAAATCAAAACGGGCTTCTCAATATCCGACAGATAGGTACTTGCCGGATGGTCAGCCATCTCTTTAAAATAATAGGCCGACGCACCACCCATATCTATGGCTTTTGCCTGCTCGTTAGAGAAGTTATCAAGCTCTGCGAAAATGCTTGCAAGGGAATCTAGCTGCTGCTGTCCGAGGGCCTTTTGCTCTCCCGTCAGCGTTTCGACAGCCGCAGTTATCTGGTCGAGCACTATATCGGACAGGGTTCTGGGGGAGCCGGCCAACAGAATCAGGCCCGCAAAGTCCCCGCCCTCGGCATCAATACGGGGAGCTAGCATGCCGCCCATACTGTGCCCGATAACAAAAACCCGATCCTTATCCATGCGTTCGTCTGATTTCAGCAGGTTTGAAGCGAGTATGGCATCGTCTATGGTCTCTTCCCTGACGGTAAGATCCATGTAGCCCTCGGCCATTTTTGCCTGATGGGCATAGGTGCGCTTGTCATAGCGCAATACCGCGATGCCCTTTGAGGTAAGGTAATCGGCTATATCCTTGAAGGGCTTGTTGCCGTAAATGGTCTCATCCCTGTCGTTGGGCCCGGAACCGTGAACCAGCACCACCGAAGGGTAGGGCTTTTCGGCCCCCTCCGGGATGGTCAGCGTACCGCCCAGCTCATATTCCGTGCCGGCCCCGATAGTGACGCTCTCCTCCTTGATTGTTATGGTATCGGGATTCGGCGTGGCAGTCGGGGAAGGGCTGGGGTTAGTGGTGCAACCCGTCAGAGCGAAGGCTGACAGCGCCGACAATGCGATTAGTGTCGCAACTAGTTTTTTCATATGTATACCGCCTTTCAAAGGGTATTTTGTATTATTATACCATGAATTTTTCAAATTCATGGTATAATGTGTCATCGCCGCCGGTTGCCCCGCAAGGGGCGAGGCGGTCGCGACATCTATAAACAGAATATCATCTTATCAAAAAAACACGCCGGTGGCGTGCTTTTTTGACAGCTTGAGGTGCGCTGTCGCGTGCGGAAGGGCATTGTCAGTCGACGTCCTCGACGACGTATTCAGGCGGGGATTCGAGCACTTCCGGATTTCTCAGTGTATAATTAAAGTGCTTAAAGGCAATGGCATAGTAGTAGCCGTCACAGATACGCTCGTCGGTTGAGACGGTGTAATCTATGTACTTTTTCTCTACGGGGTTGCCATTCTTGTCCAGCTCGGTAACCTTCCTCTTCGCCCCGAAGGCGACAAATACGGGAACCGTTCCGAAGTTGTAAAGGTGATGATATATCGGCGGTATACCGAGCGAACCGAGGTCGGTGATGACCATGGAGCCGTGGAAGGGGCTGGCATTAATCAGAGACTTGGGTAGCCACCCATGGTAGTCAATCCATTCGATAAGGCGTATGGCGGCGCTCAGAATCGGGCGCGGGAGCTTTCCAAGGGCGGCGGCAGCCTTGTCGGTGCTGGTATCCTCCTGAGACTTAATTTTCTCAATTTCCTCGGTAACGCGTTCATATACGGTGTTTATGGTATCCGATGGGTCAAAGATGACCTTGAACTCAGTCTCTGCGGCCATGCTTGACATTCGCTTTTTCACGGTCATGATAATTTCTACATTGTTTCGTGCATAGATTCGCTTACCGGCGACAAAACGGTTTACACCCGGATATTGTGAGACACAGCGCAAGTAACCTGCAATAAAAATGTGCAGCATTCCGAAGCCCTTAAGGCCCTCGTCGCGCTTCTTCCTTATATATTTTTCGATGGTCTCCATATCGACCGATGAACTGAAATAGTTTGAGGCATCCCCCCTGGTCTTCATAATGAAGGGGGTAAAGGCATAGAGCGGATCGAGCGAACGAAGACGCCGCCCTTCCCTTCTGTCGCCAAACCGCCTCTTTCTGGCAGGTCTGTCCAAAACTCCAACTCCTCTCTACTGAATAAGAATATAAAGCTATTTCCGTAAATAATCAATAAATATTTACAAAAAATTAAATTATTCTTTATTTTAATGGTATTTAGCTAAGCAAATGATGGAAAAAACAGAAAGACACGGCAGAAACCGGAATATTACTATGAATTAAAGCGTTAGCCGTGCTTCGGCTGAAGGGATATCGGGAAGTGCGTTAAATACCCGGGAAGCACAGCCGTCAAAAGCGACCTTGCTTCAGTTTGCCCCGTTTCACCGCTCCCAACACATCGGGGCAAAAGCCTTGCAAAACAAAGGCCCCGGTGTTATAATTTCTCAGAAAGAAAAGAAATTTTGGAGATGCAACATGTCCCGATATGCTCACGGCGATTTCGAAATCATTGACGCGCACACGCACATCTTCCCGGCACCGCTGGCGGACAAGGCAGCGGGCAGCATAGGAGGCTTTTACGGATTGAAACCGGGGCACTCCGGGGCCGCGGAGGATTTGCTGCGCGAGGGCTCTAAATACGGGGTGAAAAAGTATCTGGTCTGCTCCGTGGCCACCTCACCCCGGCAGGTCAGAGATATAAACAATTTTATTGCCAGAGAGTGCGCCGAGCATTCGGAGTTTTTCGGCTTCGGCACTGTGCACCCCGATATGGAGGGTCTTGAGGATGAGGTTGAGCGTATAATGCGTATGGGGCTGCGGGGCATCAAGCTCCACCCCGATTTTCAGCAGTTTAACCTCGACTCGCCGGAGGCTTTCCGATTATACGATATGGTCGGTGGGCGTCTGCCCTTCCTGCTGCATATGGGGGACCACAGGTACGACCATTCAAGTCCTGAGCGCCTTTCAATTGTGCTCGACAACTTTCCGAAGCTGGAGGTCATAGCCGCACATTTTGGCGGCTTTATGGACTGGGAAAGCGCCAGGGCGCTGCTCAGGCGGTCGAATGTCAAGGTGGATACGAGCAGCTCTCTTTTTATGCTGGATAAGGGCTATGTCAAAAAGCTTATAGACCATTATGGAGTTGAAAACTGCTTTTTCGGCACCGATTTTCCGCTTTGGAACTATGGCGGGGAAGTGGAAAGATTCTTTGACCTCGACTTGCCCTTTGATGTTATGGAAAGAATACTTAGTTTGAATTTCAGGGAGTATTTCAAAATATAAGCTAGAAGGAGGTTTTACAATGGACGACAAGGTAAGGGAACTCTTAGGTAAGATCAAAGAGACGGCAACGTATGCCGTGGATGCGGCGGGCTCTGCCGCCAGACAGGTAGGGCAGAAGACCGGCGAGACCATTGAGATGGCAAAGCTCAACATGAAGATATTCGATCTGAACACGGAGATAGGTGTAAACTTCAGGGAGATAGGCCGGATAGTTTACGACACGCATTTGGGCAAGGAGACAGATGAGAGTGCGCTGAAGGATTTGCTTAAGGCCATCGACGATAAGAACGACGAGATAGAAAGCTATAGGGCGAGGCTCGCTGAATTCAAGAAATCCGTAATCTGTCCCGTTTGCGGGGCCGACTGCGCTAAGACCGACGCCTTCTGCAAGAAGTGCGGGGCCAAACTGGAAAACTGACTTAAAGGGCGAGGGGGCGCTCACCGGGCGCCCCCCTTGCAATTACTGCCCCGGAAGTATTAAAATTCTTTTTACTTGAATATGCTATGTCCATAAGGGGTGCCATAACCATTAAGCGGGAGGAAGTTTCAGTGCCTGAAAAGAAGAACCAAAACTATTTGCACGGGGCTGCCATACTAGCGGCAACGGCGGTAATAGTTAAAATATTGGGTGCGGTATATAAGATAGCACTCGGAAATATCATCGGAGACGAGGGCTACGGCCATTTTATGGTCGCCCACAATATCTACGCTCTGTTGCTTACACTGTCCACCGCCGGTCTGCCAATCGCCGTATCAAAGATGATATCGGCAGCAGATGCGCTTAATCGCAGAAACCAGATAAAGCGCATTTTCTCCGTGGCAACGATATCGTTTTGCTCTCTCGGCGCCTTGGGCACAGCAATAATGCTATTCTTTCCGAACGCGCTTGCTATGTTCTTCAGCGATCCTGAGGCGGCTAAGAGCATTTTGGTGCTCTCGCCATCAATACTTTTAGTATGTCTTATGTCTGCGTACAGAGGGTATACCCAGGGACACTCCGACATGAAGCTTACTTCAATTTCCCAGATCATAGAGGTGCTTGGCAAGGTAGTTTTCGGCCTGATTTTTGCATGGATATTCCTTAAACAGGGCCTGTCTGAGGCCGCTGCGGGTGCGATAGCCGGCGTAACCATCGGCTCGGCACTGGCATGTATTTATAGTGCCATATATATAAGAAAAATGCGCCGGGGGAAGGGAGGGAAAACGGCAGCTAATGACCGACCCGATGCCCCTGGCCAAATTTTCAATAATCTGTTGTCAATAGCGATACCGGTAGTCATCGGTTCGTCTGTACTTCATCTTATAAACCTTATCGACACCAAGCTGGTAATGAAGATTTTGCAGGGCAAAGCCGGCCTCGATCTTTCAGAGGCAGCTGCCTTGTATGGTGTCTACGGCAAAGCGCAGACGCTCTTTAACCTGCCGTCTTCGTTTATTGTTCCGCTAACTATAAGCGTGATACCTGCGATATCTGCCCTAGCCGCGCAGCGCAAAAACAGGGAGGCTGCCGAGGCCATGCAGTCTTCAATGAAGATAACCACCTTGCTCGCCTTTCCTGCGGGCGTGGGGCTGAGCGTGCTCGCAAAGTCGATAATGTCCGTACTTTATCCCGGCAGTGCGATGGAGGGCGTTGGGCTCCTTGCAATACTCGGAATCGCGTCCTACTTTGTCTGCCTCTGCCTCATTACAAACGCTATTTTGCAGGCCTACGGACATGAGCGCCTGCCAATTTTCACCATAACCATCGGAGGAATTCTGAAGATATGTATTGCCTATGCCCTTGTTGGCAATCCTAAGTTTGGGATATATGGTGCGGCCATAGGCACGCTTGCCTGCGACGCTGTGATAGCCACACTAAACCTCCTTTTGATCAAGAAAGTGGTGCCGAAATCGCCCAGCTACAGAAAGATATTTATAAAGCCCATAATATCCTCGGCGCTGATGGGCGTGTCAGCCTACGCATGCTTTAGCCTGTTTGAAAAAGTAACGGGGAGCTTTGGCAGGCTTTCCATGGCGCTGTCCATGGTGGCGTCAATAATCGTTGCTGTCATAGTCTATTTAATAGCCATAATAGCGACAAAAACGCTTACTTACGAGGATGTAATACTGCTGCCTAAGGGAGAAAAGCTGGCGAAATTATTGAAAATCAGATAATATTTGGCGAAAAAGCCAAAACCCACGTATAAATACCTTGCAGAGGGATAAAAAATATGGTAGATTTTGAATATAAAAATTACTACAACGTCTATGATCTCGAGCGCATTATTGCGCTTCTACGCTCTGAGAACGGCTGTCCCTGGGACAGGGAGCAGACTCATGAGAGCATACGCCGCAACCTTCTTGAGGAGGCTTACGAGGCGGTAGAGGCTATTGATGAGAAGAATGCAGAGCATCTCCGTGAGGAGCTGGGCGATTTGCTCACCCAGATAGTCTTCCATTCAAGTATTCAGGAGGAGCAAGGCTCCTTCAAGCTTGACGATGTGGCCGATGCCGTTTGCAAAAAGCTGATATACCGCCACCCGCATGTATTCGGCGGGGTGAAGGCCGAGGACTCGGCCGAGGTGCTGGAAAATTGGGATGAGCTCAAGCGCCGCGAAAAAGGCCAGTCTACCACGGCCTCGGCCATGGACTCTGTCGCGAGGAGCCTGCCGGCCCTGTGGCGGGCAGAGAAGATTCAGAGCAAGGCAAAGAAGGTCGGCTTTGACTGGGACAATGTCTCGGGGGCCCTGGACAAGCTCTTTGAGGAGGCAGGCGAGCTCAGAGAGGCGATTGCTTCCGGAAGGGGAATTGAGGAGGAGCTGGGAGACCTGTTGTTTTCTGCCGTGAACGTGGCAAGGTTTACGAAAACAGACCCCGAGGAGGCGCTGCACTCGGCCTGCGAAAAATTTACCCGCAGGTTCAGATATATAGAGTGTGAGGCTGAGAGGATGGGCAGGGAGCTCGGCGAGATGACCCTCGAAGAGATGGACAAGCTCTATACTAAAGCAAAGGAACTTTAAGCCAATACGGCATAATAGCCGTTCAGGTTTTTAGGTATAGAAATTTTAAGGAGGAGTAACATAATGAATAAAGCAGAGCTTATAAGCGCAACAGCAGAAAAGACAGGCCTCTCAAAAAAGGACAGCGAAAAGGCATTAAACGCGCTCATCGAGACTATCACAGAGACAATGAAAAAAGGTGATAAGGTTCAGCTGGTCGGCTTCGGAGTGTTTGAGGTAAAGGAGAGACCTGCTCGCATGGGAAGAAACCCCAGAACCAAGGAGCAGATAGAAATTCCCGCCACAAGGGTTCCCCAATTCAAGGCTGGCAAGGCGCTTAAGGATACAATAGCTTAGTTTAATGGCACGGTGTTACCTAACTGACGGCACGGGTTATCTTCCCGTGCCGTAGGCATATTAGCCGGCTTTGCAAATCAGCCTCCGGCATTTGCGAAAGGAATGGTCATAAGCATGAGACTTGACAAATATCTTAAGGTTTCGCGCCTTATTAAGCGCCGCACGATAGCTAACGAGGCCTGCGACAACGAGCGGGTGAGCGTGAACGGGCGAATTGCAAAGGCATCCTATGAAGTGAAGGTCGGCGATATCATAGAGATACGCTTCGGGCAGAAGACACTAAAGGTAGAGGTGCTGGCAGTGTCCGAGCACGTTCTTAAATCGGATGCGCCCGCAATGTATAGGGAATGCTGAAAACTGTTGACGTTGGAAGGCATTGCTGATAACATAATCTTAGTATCGGATAGTTGATAAGAGGACGGTGGCAATTTGAAATTTAAATGGGACAGAAAATATTTGTATTGGGGCGTAACAGCCTTCTGTGTTATCGCCCTCAGTCTGGTGTTTTTCTGGACCGTCACGCAGTGGGGCTCAGCGCGCAGAATCGTTAACACGATGATTGACATATTGAACCCCATAATAATCGGCCTGGTTATCGCATACATACTTACTCCGGTAATGACATTTTTTGAGAAAAAGCTCTATTCAAGGCTTGCAAAAAGATTATTCCCCCGCAACAGCAGAAACGCAAAAATTTTCACACGTATAGCCGGAATAGTTTCCGTAATTCTTCTGCTCATCGTGACTATCTCAACGCTTCTGATTCTCGCGCTGCCACAGATTTACTACAGCATTCAAAAGCTCGTGTTCAACATGCAAAGCTATTACGACACCGCGGTAGAATGGCTGGAGGACATCTTCCGCACAGACGCGATGGAAGAGACGATTTTTGCGGGCGTGCTTTCGGGCGCGGTCGACTATTTCATAAACTGGGTGAAGACGGGACTGCTGCCGCAGCTTGAGAATATAATTGCTAACATCTCCACAGGCGTTATTTCTGCAATAAGGATAATCTTCGACTTCGTAATCGGAGTTATGGTTTCTTGCTACGTGCTCTACAGGAAGGAGGAGCTTACTGCTCGGATAAAAAAGCTCACTTACAGCATAATGAGCGAGGAGCATACGAGATCGTTTCTAAAGGGTGTAGAGCATATACATAAGACCTTCGGACGCTTCTTTGTGGGAAAGCTGATAGACTCGCTGATAATCGGCATTCTGTGCGCCGTGTTCATGTTCACCGCGAGGATGCCATACGCGACCCTCATCAGCGTTATAATAGGCGTCACGAACATAATCCCGTTTTTCGGCCCCTATATCGGCGCTGTGCCGAGCGCCTTCCTTATCCTGCTGGAAAGTCCGCTGCAATGCGTGATTTTTGTAGCCTTTGTAATCGTACTCCAGACCTTTGACGGGAACGTACTGGGCCCGAGGATTATCGGAAGCTCCACAGGGCTCTCCGGTTTCTGGGTGGTATTTTCGATACTGCTGTTTGGCGGTTTGTTCGGATTTGCCGGCCTGCTCTGCGGCGTACCCCTTTTT
>JAAYOL010000108.1 GCA_012520395.1 Clostridiales bacterium | reverse complement strand
TGTTCCTAAGGCCGTGCAAAGCGCGTCGAACCACGGCATTTTTCCGAAAAGCAAGAACAGAAAGTTCAATATCGTAAGTAAAATATACAGCAGGTACAAAATCATTGCCGTCTGCTTCATACGGGGGACAATCTTTCCCACGTCCGGCCCGGGGCTTTCTGCCCGTAGCAGGTGCATCGTAAAGCCGCCGCTGCGGTTGGTTGCTGGTATCACGGCCAGGACAAAAACAAGAACGCCCATGCCGCCCAGCCAGTGACTGAAGCTGCGCCAGTAAAGGATACCCCGCGTCAATCGCTCAACGTCCGGAAGAATCGAGGCCCCGGTTGTGGTAAAGCCCGAAACCATTTCAAACAGCGCGTCAATAAAGTTCGGTAACTGCCCGGAAAACATAAACGGCAGGCACCCAAAAAGGCTTATTATAATCCAGCTTAACGCGACGCAGACAAGGCCCTCCCGGGCATAGAACAGTTTTTGAGCCTTCCTGCCCCAGAGCCAGAGGACTACCGAGACAGCGGCGACAATTAAGACGGTATATATAAAGGCGTAGGCGGTGAGCAGGTCTCCGTCGAGCACACAAATCAGCAGGGCCGGCAGCATAAAAGCGGCCTCAACAGCCATTATCTGGGCAATAATCTGCCCTATCATTCTGTAATTCATCAGCGTTTCCTTCTTCTATTCAAAGATATCGTTCAGCTGATAGATAACAGTATCTCCACTTGTCACGACAATGAGCGTATCCCCGACGTTAAAGGATGATTCTCCGCTTGGAACTTCCGTTTTGGTGTTACGTGAGATGGAGGCTATCAGGACGTTGCGCCGGAGCTTAATTTTCTTCAAAGGCTCACCGCAGTGGCGTGTCGTCTCGTCCACCAGAAATTCAATCGCCTCGGCCTGACCGTCGGCAATCGTATGCATGGATATAGCAGCTCCGGTCTGGTTGCGCATTGCGCGGACATAACGCACGATGGAATCGCAGCAGAGCTCCCTCGGGGAGATGATGCTTCCTATTGGCAGATTACTCAGAATATCCAGATTGTCCATGCGCCCGAGCTTTGTTATAATCTGCGGGACGCCGCAGCTGTTTCCGTAGAGTGAAATGAAAATATTAAGCTCATCAAGGCCGGTGAGGGCGACAAGGGCATCACAGCCCGAGAGCCCCTCGCTCTCAAGAAGCGCCAGATTGCTCGCGTCGCCGTGAATGACGCTGGCTGTGGGCAGCATGCTTGCAAGGTTAAGGCAGCGCCCCTTGTCCTTCTCGATAATCTGAACGGCAATCCCGCTCTTATGCAGTAGCTGTGCAAGATAGTAGCTGATTCTTCCCCCGCCGACAAGCATCACGCGGCTGACCCTGCGTGTAATTATCCCGAGGCTTTTCAGGAGTACGGCGAGGTTGTGCGTTGGGGCCGTTACAAATATGCGGTCGCCCTCGCGAAGGACAAATTTACCGTCCGGCGTAATCGTAGTTCCCTCACGCAGCACCGCGCAGACCAGGACCTTGCAGCGGATAATGGAATCCATATCGTTGAGGGAAACGTCACGCAGCTTGCTGTTGGCGTCAATCTCCAGTTCAACTAGCTCCACGCGTCCCTTCGCAAAGGATTCCCGCTTGAGGAAGCCGGGGTATTTCAGCAGCCGCTCAATTTCAAGGGCCGCCATCTTCTCCGGGTTAACCGTAAGCGATAGGGCGAAAATATCCCGCATCATAAAAATCTGCTCATTGTATTCGGGGTTCCGGATACGGGCAATGGTATGTAATTTCGGATTAATGCCGTGGGCTGTCATGCAGCACAGCAGGTTAATCTCGTCGGCACCCGTTGCAGCAATGAGCAGGTCGGCATCCCGAACGCCGGCCTGCAGCAGAATGTCCATCGAGGCACAGTTGCCACAGACGGCCATAATATCAAACTTCTCCTGACTGTTCTCAAGAACCTGCTGATTTGAATCAATCAGCATCAAATCATATCCCTCGGCGGAAAGCTGCCGCGTCAGCGCAGCCCCTACCTTCCCATCTCCCGCAATCAGAATTTTCACGGTTTCCTCCATCACAATAATAAATCGTAAACAGGAGTCCATATTTCTTGCTGTTACGATGCCAACATTATAGCACCATTATTCGCAAAGACAAGTGATTTTTAGAGGCTTATGCGGAAAAGCCCACCCCTTGTCTATGGCTTGTTATTAAATTTCCGGGAGCAGGAGATTTTGCCATGCTGCTCAGGTGTTGCGGTTTTAGGCCCTAAATCAGAGCAGTCGGAACAGCTGTTTTTGTAACCCACTGCCCGATGCCGGACCTTTAAGGCCGAAAAAGGGCCGCATCCTCAAAAGGATGCGACCCTTAAGCTATCGTTTAAACGGGTAGTCAATCGATTTTGTTCTCCGATAAACGGTTAATTTTGCAGAAGTAGCGATAAAAATCCTCGGCAAGCTCACGGCGCTCCGGGCAGGCGATTGAGTTTTTAATATCATACAGGATTCTCTGCATGGTAGTGTTCGCAAAATACTTAAACTCCGTATTGCCCCACCTCTTCGGCTGCTTGCTCTTCTCGAAGTAATCCCAGAGCCGTACGGTTTCGTGCTCCTCCAGGGGCAGTCTGTAAAGCTCGTGAGCTTCAATAATGCCGTCTGAGCATAAATCGCCGAAGAAATCCTCCTTAACCATGAAGGCGGCTACAACTTTCCGCTCGCTTTCCCCTTCTCCCTCCGGACACATTGTCACAAGGCAGGCGGAGTTCGGCTTTAACTTTACAGGCACCCTGGGTTCCCCAGCGGACATTCCGCTTAAGAAGCGGCCGGAGGAGAGTGTCCATGTGGATAGTACATCTTCGAGCTTGTTGCACACCATTCCGAAGACTGCCTGCGAGTTGAGCGTCAGCTTAAGGTTGCTCATTCTGTGAAGCCTTTCGAGTCTCTCCTGGCTGGCCTTCCGCTCAGCCTCTTCCTCCTGGTTTTTCTTGAGGAGCAACTTGTTGACCTGCTCCTGTGTTTTTTTATCCTTTAGCTTTAAAAACTGCACAAAGGCATCCGGATACAGGAACTTTTTCTCTCCCTGCGGAAAGCTGATTGTCACCGTGTTGTCCGTTACGGAGGTGACTGTTCCCATACCAAAAGTTTTATGCATAATTGCTTTTCCGTCTAACTGCATCTATATTCCTCCTTTCGCAAGTAATAGGGTGCTAAGGCCGGCGCAGAACAGGGTTTCCTCCCTTAGCTCTCTGCCTCCGCCTCTGTTTCTGCTTCTGCCGATGCCGCTGCCGGGCGTCTTCTGTCACTTATTTTAAAAACCAGGGCATCTGCATCTACCTGCAGATCAATGTCCTTGCCCTTGAAGTCTTCAATTTCTTCAACAGTCATCAAGCTGTCAATACCGAGGCCCGTCAGGTCAATGGTTACCGTATCTATCATGTCCTCGGGGTAGGCCGCATAGGGGATTTCAAATAGCAGCTGCTCAAGGATGCCCGGAACAGTTTCCTTGTTCAGAAGAATGACCTGTGCCTTGCTGTTAGCCTTTTTATCGGATTGCAGGGCCTGAAAACCGATGTGGTCAAGCTCGCTGCTTACGGGATTTCTGGCGATATCCTTGATCAGCGAATTATATACCTTGCCGCCGACATCAATCCGGACCTTGCTGCCCTCGCGCTTGTCGCGGAGCAGTTTTGTCGCGGTAGCCTGGTCGATTTGAATTAAAAGCGATTCCGTAAGTGATCCGCCATAAATCACGCAAGGAATAATACCAGATCTTCTCAGCTGCTTGACTTTTGCCGACGAATCTCTTGGCTTTGCCGTAATTGTGTTCATCTTAAGTTCCTCCTGATTATTCAAAGTATTGTAGTTCTGAAAGCTCCTGCCGGGGCGCTGCACGATAACAGCAGCTTATAAGCCTGAATTGGAATTAAGCCATTAAACAAACAAAAAGCGCCTTCTAATACGCTTGACATTCAGGTGATAAAACAAAAAGCCCTTACTTCGGATTTGACAGACAGCTTCTTTTCGTTATCTTAATTTGTAAAAAAAAAGAGCCTTTCATACAGTGCCGCGCGGCACGATACCAAAAGCCCTTCTTATAGACGGTTCTTTTATATTGGTTATTTACTGTACTATATAATGTACGATTGCCGCCAGTTGCCACTGATGGGCGAGGCGGCTGTGACAAACATGACCATCAGCCTCCCGACGGAGGCAGGGGCAACTGTCAAGTATAACAAAAGCTCTGCAATTAGTATACCATATGTTTTGAAAAAAAGCAAGGGCCGGAAAAACCGACCCCTGCGTGCTTAGGATACGTTTTGAACACTTATAGACTGTCTGAATCATTGGCACACTTAAAATGTGCCGCTCCGCGCCTGCCGCTTAAACGCTGCAGAGCTGCTCACCGGCCCCCCAGAGGGTTTGTTCTCTGCAATAGTAGGCCAGGGCGCCATCTCGCATGTTGGATTCGTAAACATATTTGTAAGCGTCTTCCTTGCGCAGATAGACTCTGTCAACAAATGAAGCGTCGTTGGTATCCAGACACATGACGACATAGACTGTCATTAAACACACCCCCCGTAGGCTTAGCCCTTATTCTTGGCTTATTATATTCCAGGGCAGTTTAATTTGAAAGCAATTAGCGCCGGGCCGTCAAAAAAAAGCGCTCTCCGGTCGAAATTGGGGGGTGAACGGTATTTAAGTGGTAAAATACGGTCAAAAATTTCATTTACCCAGCAGCTTGCGTAGCTTCTTGGACTGGTTGCGGCTGACCGGTATCTCGCTTTTTTCCTTATCCTCCATTACGAGTATGCTGGTGCCGTTAAAAAAGGGGAGTATTTCCTTGACCTTCTGGATATTGACGATATAGCTCCTGTGCGAGCGGAAAAAGTTGCCCCCCAGCTTTGCCTCAAGCTCCTTCAGGGTGAAGCGGGTGAGCATCTCATCCTCAAAGGTCTTGATATAAACCATCTCCCGCTTCATAAAGGCGTAATAAATCTTATCGACATCCACGAGGACCATACGCCCTCCCGATTCTGCGATAATGCGGTTTAACGTGATTGAATCGGGGGCCGCGGGGGAATGTGCGCCCTTTGCCGCCGATGTCTCGCTTTTTTTCTGCCGCAGCTTGTCTATGGCCTGGCCGAGCCTCGGCTTTGAAACAGGCTTGAGAATATAATCGACCGCGTTCACCGAAAACGCGTCAAGGGCATAGTTTTCGTATGCGGTTGTAAAAATGACCTCGGGTCTATTGGGCTGCTTGTGAATTTTCAGCGCAAGCTCAACTCCGCTTATGCCCGGCAGGTTGATGTCCAGAAACAACACGTCGTACTCAAGCGCCTGAATGAGCTTAAGCGCTTCGTTTGCGCTTGCGGCCTCTCCAACTATCTCTATATCCTTAAACTGACCCAGCAGAAAACGCAGCTCCTGCCTTGCAAGATACTCGTCGTCAACTATCAGCGCTCTTAACCTCATGACTGCCGCTCCCTACATTATAAATTTGCCTGGGTATGGAAAACCTCACTTCGGTCCCCTCACCGGGGGTGCTCTTTATTATCAGGCCGTTTTCTTCCCCGTATATCATTTTCAGCCTCTGATTCACATTGCTCATCCCCACTCCCGAGCCGGTGCCGAAGCCCGGCTCCAGCACGAAGGGCAGAATCTCCGGTTTTATACCAACGCCGTCGTCGGATACGGAGATTTCAACCGCCTCGGAGGCGAGCCTGCGCACAGCTATGCGAACAATGCCCGGCCCCTCCTTGGGCGTGATTCCGTGCCTTATGGCGTTTTCTATAAGCGGCTGCAGGGACAATATCGGAATCACCTGCTCCATCAGGCCGCTGTCAACACACTGGACAATAAGAAGCTTTTCTCCGAACCTCGCCTTCTCCAGTATGAGATAGTTTCTTATAAACTCCAGTTCCTCCCTTATGGTTACAAAACGGCCCTTTTCCTTCAGCGAGTAGCGGAAGTAGGAGGCGAACCTGTAAATCAGGCTCCGCGCAAGTCCCGGGTTTGTGCGTATGAGCGCGCCTATGGTGTTCAGGGTGTTGAAGAGGAAATGGGGGTTTATCTGCGCCTGAAGCGCATCCAGCTTCGCCTCGACCGCGAGATGGGACTGGTAGTCTATCTCGGCCAGCTCAATCTGCATGCTCAAAAGCTCCGCCATTCCGTAGGCGAGCTTGATATAGTGGTCGGGAACGTCGCCTTTTTGAGTCAGGTATAGCTTCACGGTGCCGACTATCCGGCCCTTATATGTAAGGGGCGCGATAACTGCCGATTCCAGAGCGCAGCTGCAGTTTGGCCGGGTGCACTGAAATTCGCTCTTATGTCTTAAGATGCGCGGCTTTCCGGTCCTGATGACCTCAAGCGTGGCCCGGGTGACTATCGGCTCGCCCGGAGGGTGCTGCTCATAGCCCGTACCCAGATAGGCAAGCACTTTTTCGGAGTCTGTTATCGCAACTGCCGAAACGCCGCTTATCTCCTTTATAATCTCGGCAACCTTGCCGGCCGTCTGTTCATTAAGTCCCGTGCGGAGAAAGGGGAGGGTCTTGTTGGCTATCTGCATGGCGGGGGTGAAGATTCGGTCGTATGTATTCATGGTTAAGTAAAGCTGGGCCTGCTTATAGCTCACGAATACCGCCGTGAACAGAAATGATAAGACGCATACCGCCAAAAAACCCGCCCACAGGGAAGGGCTAAGGCAAACAAGCAAGACCCATACCACGCCATGTGAGCCAAGCAGCACATAGGTGTTCCGGGATTTGATTATCCGTCGCAGCTTCGACATTAAAGCCTGTCTGTTCATAAGCTCATACTTTCACTATCGTTATAATTATTGATAATAAATTATACTATCAATAGGCCGGGTATGCAATCTTTTTCGGAGAATGCCCCGCCTAGGGGGGCTTAAGCGTCTGAACGCCCTCCAAGACGAATAAAAAATACGGCTTTACTGGAAATCCCTATCATATTGAGTTATAATGAAAACAGCGCTTTAAAAACGGCGCTGATATTAAGCGCAATTGTGTGGAGGCGGGGGATAAAATATGCTGCAAATGATTGACGTCGGCGTCACCGTTGACGGAGAAAACGGCAGGAAGCAAATATTAAACAATGTTAATCTCAAGCTTGAGCAAAACAAAATCTATGTTATGACCGGCCCGAACGGGGGCGGAAAGTCCAGCATCGCAAAGGCCATCATGGGCATTTTCCAGCCCGACAGCGGGCAGATACTGCTCGATGGCAGGGATATTACGGGCGATAGCATTACCGAGCGGGCAAGGCTCGGCATAGGCTATGCCTTCCAGGCGCCCGCCCGTTTCAAGGGAATTCGGGTGCGCGATATGCTAAGGCTGGCCGCAGGCGGCGAGGAGATTGACGAGTGCCAGCTGCTCTACGACGTGGGGCTGTGCTCGCAGGACTATTTAGACCGTGAAATCAACGCGACCTTCTCCGGCGGTGAGCTTAAGCGAATAGAGATCGCGACAATTCTCGCCCGGAAGCTGAAGGTTGCCGTCTTTGACGAGCCGGAGGCGGGCATAGACCTGTGGAGCTTTCAGAGGCTGACGGAAACCTTTGAAGCCATGCACAGCCGGTATGACACCACGATTGTCATCATTTCGCATCAGGAGCGCATTTTAAAGCTCGCCGACGAGGTTGTGATGGTCGCCGGCGGCACCATCGGTGAAATAACCACCCACGAGAAGTTCTTAGGCGAGATATCGAAGATAGATTCAGGCTGCGTGTGCAGAAACGACTGCATCAAGGGAGGTGCCGCAAATGCTCAGTGCGATAGATAAAAGGCTCTTAAACGAGGTCGCGGGCCTGCACGAACTGCCGCAGGGGGCATACAATATCCGCAAAAACGGCGAGGGCGTCAGCAGAAACACAACCGCCAACATCGACATAGTTACAAAAACGGACAAGCCCGGCATTGACATAATAATCAAGCCGGGCACCAAGGGCGAGAGCGTCCACATCCCCGTGATAATCTCTCACGAGGGTTTGAGCGATGTGGTTTACAATACATTTGAAATAGGCGAGGATTCGGATGTTCTGATTGTCGCCGGCTGCGGCATCCATAACCCGGGCGAGGGGGAGGCCAGGCACGACGGCATCCATGAGTTTTTTGTGCGCCGTGGCGCGTACATGAAATACGTAGAGAAGCATTACGGTGAGGGGAAGGGCAAGGGCGAGAGAATACTCAACCCCAAGACCATAATCGAGGTCGAGGAGGGCGCAACGGCCGAGCTTGAAATGGTGCAAATTAAGGGCGTGGACAGGACTGTCAGGGACACCATTGTTGTTCTGCACGAAAACGCCCGACTGGTCGTGACCGAGAGGCTGCTGACCCACCTCAACCAGGAGGCAGAGTCCATAATCGCCGTGGACCTCAAGGGAGACGATTCGAGCGCGCAGATAATTTCCCGCTCGGTCGCCCAGGACAGCTCCAGGCAGGTCTTTCACCTTAGCCTGCGCGGCCATGCCAGATGCCGCGGACACATTCAGTGCGACTCTATCATCATGGACAAGGCGGAGGTCTCCGCAATTCCCGAGATTTTGGCCTACCATTCCGATGCCCAGCTTATACACGAAGCGGCGATAGGAAAGATAGCCTCAGACCAGCTCACCAAGCTCATGACCTTGGGTCTGACAGAGCAGGAGGCCGAGGAGACCGTATTACAGGGATTTTTGGGTTAATTGCACCCGGACAGGCCTAGACTAATAAATCCAAGGCCGGCAGTGTGTTTTTCCGGTCCCCCATATGAAACATTACATTTTTGATAGCGGACAGGGCGGCGGCACTCTGTCCGCTTTGCACAAGCAGGTCAAAAATAATATTGTCATAATAGAAAGGGTTAGCTTGCCTTGAAGCGCCCTTTCTATTCTTTTTATCCTCAGGCAGACGCGCGTATTTATCCGATGCCAAGTATTTGGCGTATTCGTCCTGCACCCCGGCCACGCGCCTTGCAATTTTGTCGAGCAGCTCTCTCTTCTTTTCGGCGTCTAAGCCTGCCGTCTTCTTAACGGTCCCGGCCTCGCTCAGAAGCATACTGACCTTGTGAAGGTGGGCATTGCGAACATCACTCCTGGTCCTCTTGCTTTCAAGCGTCTTTTTGTATAGCCGGCGCTCCCTTTTAATTTCAAGAGCTTCCTCATACAGCTCGGGCCTTTCTCTTTTTAAAAACTCAAGCTCCTGCGCTGTCAGTTCCTTCCCAGCGCGTAGCTTTCCATCTAGCAGGGAGAGCTTGCTGTCTGATCGCAGCTTTGCAAGCTGCTCGCGCATTTCTGAGATACTGTCCCTGCGCTCGCTATCGCGCGCCTGGGACTTTTCCTGCTTTTTATGCTCCGACTGTATGCGCAAGGCCTGAAGCTTTACACTGCTCTGCGCCGCCACTATTGAATTAATGTTCACCATATCATCTCCCTCCAACTGCAAATAATTAAGGCCGCCGTATAGAATTTATTCTACGGCAGCCTTAATATTCAAGATATGGGTCAAGTGGAATTGCTTGCAGGGGATAACCTGCGGCCTTAAGCCTCGTAGCCCTCTGCGTCGATGAAAAAGTCCTCCGAGGTTCCCGCGATATATGCCCTCATCGAGGCTATACGGTCCTTAATACTGTCATAAAGCTCGCTTTCAAGAAGCACCTCGTAGCAAACGGTTTCACCCGGCTCTATTTCGGTGGTTCCAAGCGCCATGGTAAACATTTTGTCGGCAGACCATGTGTAAAGGGTTTCGCCTTTATCGTCGAACAGCTTGAAGTCAAACCTCTGGCCGCTCGTATGGTGGATGGTTACTGTACTATTGGTCCTGTTTTCGATGGTGAGCGTCATTTTCAGGCCGCCGTCTTCCTCGTACATTGAGGCGGAAACATCAACCCTCTGCATCAGGCTATCGATAAGCGCTGTCAGCCTAGAGACAACGGTAACGGCCTCAGCGCGGTTTGCCGCCGCCTTAGGACGCAGGGTGTAGTCCTCGTATCCGTTAATCAGCTTCAGCACGACAGCCTTGTAAATCTCCCACTTGATAGACTCATCAATTTCGCTGTCGTCTTGAAAGAGGGGCGGCATAATCAGTATAACCGCGTAATTGCCGCCGGTTTTGTAGTCGAGGGCTTTTAGAGCAAGGAGAATCATATCCTCGCGGGCAAGCGGCACCTCGGGCTCAAAAGAACCGCCCGGCGTTACTATTCCCGCCGTGACAAGGTCGTAGAGCTCAGCGGCACCCTCGTCGCTGTTTTCAAGGTCGGTGAAGTGCTTACCGATGTCTGTCGGGGCGAAATAGTTGATATTAATGCCCAGCGCCCTATGCAGCAGTCGTGCATATTCCATGCGCGTTATCTCCTTGTAAGGCTTAAAGCTGCCGCTGCCGTCCGAGAATATGTCGGCATAGCCGTGCTCAGCCGCGGCTTTTCCAAACCACGTTTCTCCGATGTCTGTGTAGCCCTCACCGGCGCCCGTTGCCGCCGCCATTTGCGACATTCCCAAAAGCATCACGATCGCCAGAACAATTGCGATAGCTGGTTTTTTCATTGTGACCTCCTTTTTTGACGTTCTGTCAATACAAAGTCTCAGGTAAACTTTTCCGAGAACAGTCCTTATCTTTAATACTTTTCAAAACCCGAAAAGGTTGCAGTACAGAAGAAAAAGTGATAAGAATGTGCATTCAACTCAGTCCCCGGAGCCTAGGGCCTCAAGCTTCGACTTTGCGGGAGTGGGTCTGCTATCCCCGTGTCTAACGAGCATCATGGAAATAAAGGCGAGGAACACAAAGATGCAGCCGTAGGGGAAAAGGGTGGTCATGCCGGCCTTGTCCATTATCATGCCGGAAAGGACGGGGGTTGCCGTCTGCGCCGCCATGCTCGCCGTATAGTAAAAGCCGGTATATTTGCCGACGTTCCCTCCCCTTGAAAGCTCGACGACCATGGGATAACTGTTCACGTTAATCGTCGCCCAGCCTATGCCCGATGTGGCGAAAAGTATGTTCATGACAATCGGTGAGCTGCCCGCGCGTATGAAGGAGGCGCAGAGGAAGGAGCAGCCTAGGATTGTTATTCCCGCGAGTATGGTTTTTTTCCGTCCGATTTTTGAGGAGACTATACCGACAGGCAGGTAGGCGAGGATGGCAGCGCCGGTTGCCACTGTCAGCGTGGCGTTATAGTCCAGATTCAGTACGCTGCCCGCGTAGACAGAGTACTTGCTTATAACGGCATTATA
>JAAYOL010000003.1 GCA_012520395.1 Clostridiales bacterium | reverse complement strand
ATTTGACAAAATAAATGATAAGCTGTGCATATCCAAATGATGGGAGGAGATTCCGTTGGACAAGGTAATCAGGTTTCCGGAAATTGCGAACAAAAGTAAAGAAGAAACAATAATTATTAAGGAGGAAAAACAAATGAAAAAAAGTAACATCACTCGAATTTCCGAAATTGCAAAGAAATATGCTTTGCGCAGAAGCGGTGCGCTCCTAATGGCTCTGGCAGCGTTGTTCGCCTCGGCTCCCTGTGTCGGGCATTTTTACGAGCCCGAGGTACCGAGGAAATTGAAGGGGGAGAGGTAGATTTTAATAACCAAAAAGGTTTTATGGTATAATGTTTCAAATAGGGTTTTGAGAAAGTGCAACTAAATCAATGAAGGGGAAGCATCGGCATGAAACAGATTACTTTATTAATATTTATGTTAGCAGCTATCATAGCTCTTCTTACGGGCTGCGCAGAAAGAGAAGACTACAAATCGGGCGGCGAGGCCCCCACAAGCGTCGTAACGGTTCAGCCGTCTGCTTCCCCTTCTACCGCTATTTCTGAGGCTCCCAGAGCACACGGCGTAGATGCACCGCTGTCTTTGAAGATGAATTTTCCATTTGCAGAGCTTCTTACGGAGCTCTCTTGGTATGACTCTGAAAAGCTTTTTATACCCGGGTATGACGGGCTCGGCTCGTCGTTGGATATAAGTTATACTGCAACGGGAAACGAATCCAGCAGTGAAATTGCCGGGGCCCTCTACTCAAGGCTTCTTGATGCTTACATTGAAGGGGATAGCAAAGATTACATCATTTTGGACATAGCAAATCTCCAGTGTGTCGATATATTGGGCGACGAGTCCCCCACTGAATTCAGCGAATATGGATGGAGAATCTCTGTCAAACCTGAATACCTTGACCGGTCATGGATAGTAAAAAACCCGCGTGTGGATATAAAACTCGTTGGATGCTTTCTGGGAGTATACAGCGACGGAGAAGAATATACCACGTTTAGAATAGAAAACACTTGCATAATCAGGGATGGAAATGTCTATACGCTTCTAAGTGATAATCCATACGGGTTTCTATTTAAAAAAATTCATAACGTTAAATCATATGAACGCCTCTACGTCCCGGTAATCAGCTACACCGCCGAATCGGATATCAGTATTGAAGAAGCGGTCAATATCCTTGTAGATCAGATTATGGCACCGCTAACCGAGGTAGCTGATGACCGTGCGTTTGTCGTGCTTAGCTACACAGTGCTTGATCCGTACATACTAGGCTTGGGCGAATACCTACCGGAAGGCCCATATTGGCGGGTTTTCATAGAGGGACTTTGCGGCGAAAATTCATGGTACGTTGAGCCGTGGGTGTCTGGGAAATGGGAAGGCATATATTCACCGGAGGGCCATTCATACAGCATGCCGGAAATCATGCGTAAAGGCTTCGGGCTGATGGATCGGGTTCTTGTAAAGGATGGCCTCACATATACGCTTTACAGCATTGATGAATATAAAAAAACCGATATATATCTGCAGTTTCAGGAAAGGTGACGTGCTCTCGACTTGGGCGCCACTATTCAGAGTCTAAAGATTACGGAAGTCTGCAAATAAATGGAGATATTATGTTCTCGCAGTATTCTCCCACGAAAGTGGGACTAAATGAATATTAGCAAAGGCGGACTTCAGGCGGCAAAGCATCTAATTGCAAAACTGGAGTACAAGAAACCAAGGGGACAGAAACCGTGGTGACGGTTCTCTTGGTTGCCAAGACTCCCGCGGCTATGATAATATAGCTGCGGGAGTGGTATATTATGCCAGGAAAAGCGAGAAAGAAAAGTGAAAGCGGGATATATCATATTATCTTGCGTGGACAGAACAGGCAGATAATATT
>JAAYOL010000016.1 GCA_012520395.1 Clostridiales bacterium | reverse complement strand
CCGCCGTAAGGCGCATAAACGGCAGGGCGCTGGTGGAGGCTTCCGGAAATATGGGTGAGCGCAACCTGCGCGAGGTGGCTAAAACCGGGGTTGATTTCATATCAATCGGTGCTCTTACACACACAGTAAAGGCACTGGATATAAGCCTTAAGTTTATATGAATAAAAAAATCGGAACGGCAAAACCGTTCCGATTTATAATTTTATAAGCTTATCTTAATCGTGGCAGCTTCAGGATTCCTCGTCATCTCCGTCAAACTCATCATCCTCGTCAAACTCGAACTCAAGCAGTTCATTGCAGTTGGGACAGTTAATGGATCCGAGTTCAAGGACATCTTCGTCTACGGTTATTTCATTTTCACAGCTCGGGCACTTGAGCGAAAAGAATATGGGCTCGTCCTCTTCGTAATAATCGTCGTCATCGCAGTAGTCGTCATCATCATCGAAGTCACAGCAGCATTCGTCGTCATCGCCATCTAAAATATAGTCCTCAACGTCCTCAAGATCTTCACTTACGGCGTCAATCTCCTCGCCGAGCACAACAACGGCTTCGCCGAGATCTTCAATATCCGCAGCTATGTCGGAAAGAAGATCTATAATCGCCCCGAACAGCTTCCCTTCCTTGGTGTCCTTACCGATTTCAAGACCGTCAGCCAGTCCCTTCAGATATGCCGCTTTTTCAGATACTGTCATTTTTAGCATCCTCCCTTAGTTTTTAGTGGTTATCCCTTTGCGCGCTCAAGATACTCGCCGGTTCTGGTATCAATTTTTATCTTGTCTCCCGGGCCTATAAAAAGCGGTACTTTTACTTCCGCGCCGGTCTCAAGTGTCGCGGGCTTCGTGACGTTAGTGGCCGTGTTGCCTGCAAACCCCGGCTCGGTCTCTGATACTACCAGCTCCACAAAGTTTGGTGGCTCAACTCCGAAAACCTTGCCCTTATATGACATTACCTTGCAGACCATGTTTTCTTTAACAAAGCGGAAGCTGTCGCCCAATAGCTTGGCATCGATGGGCTCAAGCTCGAATGTCTCGGTGTCCATAAAGTAATAGAGATTGCCGTCGGAGTAGCTGTACTCCATGTCCTTGCGCTCCACATATGCGTTCTCGAATTTGTCGGTCGGGCTAAAGGATGTTTCTATAACGGTTCCCGTAATGACGTTTCGAATCTTAGCGCGAACGAAGGCCGCTCCTTTTCCAGGTTTTACATGCTGAAACTCAAGAACCTGCATAACCTTTCCGTCCATTTCAAAGGTTATGCCATTTCTGAATTCGCCGGCTGAAATCATAAATATATCCTCCTGTATCTATATGCCCAATATTGGCAACGGAAATGTTTTCTGCAGGTCATTTTATATTATTTTCTCATATTTTGCAAGTAAAATGTAACAGTTCAAAGAATAATAAGCTCTTTTTTTGCTGAGGTTATATTTTTGCAGCCATTTTCCTCGATAATTATCACATCTTCGATTCGAACTCCGAAACGACCGGGCAGATATACGCCGGGCTCCGCCGATATAACAGCCCCGGCTTCCATCTCAAATTCTGATGTCGGCCTTGCATTTGGCTCTTCATGAATGTCAAGTCCTATGCCATGACCGAAGCCGTGCCCAAAGTACTGACCGAAGCCCGCATCCGAGATGACCTTTCTAGCGGCGGCGTCTATCTCACTACCCCTTACACCCGCTCTTGCGGCCGCTATTCCCGCCAGTTGGGCTTCGAGAACGATATCATACACCCTTTTCATTTCATCGCTTACGCTGCCGATAGCGACCGTGCGCGTCATGTCCGAGCAGTAGCCATTATAAACGCAGCCGAAATCCATGGTGACAAAGTCTCCGCTCTGCACCCTCTCATCACCCGGGACGCCATGGGGCATGCTGGTATTCGCTCCGGTTACCACTATGGGGTCAAACGAGGTGTTCTCCCCGCCATATTTAAGCATTCGGTAGGTGATTTCTGCGGCTATTTCCCGCTCGGTAATTCCGGGCTTAATTATCCCTAAAATGTCATCAAATGCACGCTCCGCAATGCGCTGCGCCGCAATCAGGTTTTCGATTTCCCAACTGTCCTTTACACGCCGCAGCTCATTTATAAGCTTCGAAGCCGGCTTCATCGGAGGCTTTATAATGTCAGAGCTGTATTTTATATACTCTGCGTAGCTCAATCGGGCATCTTCAAATCCCACAGAGGTGCAGCCATGTCTCTTTAGCGCCTCTGAGATACGCTTTTTATAAGTATTTTGGATGTCTATGAGTTCAATTGTATAACCTGCGGCCGCCTTCTGGGCTGCTTCAATATAACGCGAGTCCACAAACAGATAAGCGCTTTCATTTGTGATGAGAACAGCGCCGTCTGTGGAATGGAAGCCCGAGGCATAACGCCGGTTCTCAGGCGAGGTTATAAGGAAGGCGTCAATGCCGTAGGCTTTGAACTTCGACCTTATCTTTTCAATGCGATTCATAACAATTCCTTCTTTACTCAAATTTTCTAGCAAAAGACCGCAGTGGCAGCTCCGCTATATACCGCAGGGTGTGGAGGATATTTGGCTTTAACGGCTCCACTATAACAGAAAGTATGCCCGCACGGTTAGCACCCCAAACATCGGTAAAAATCTGGTCGCCTACTAGGAGCGTTTCCCGCACCGTTTTGTTCATGCTGCGGATGGCCCTTGTCAAGGCGTCCGGACTTGGTTTCTTTGCCCCGTCAATATACGGTACCCCCCAGAGAGAGGAGAAACGCTCTGCACGCTCTGTCTTTGTGTTCGATACAATAAAAATATCTATGGAGGACGAGAAAAGCTCATTTTTCCATTTTATCAACTGGTCAGTGGGTTCCTGTCCCGAATAAGGGGATAAAGTATTATCAAGATCGGTTAATACAAGGCTGATGCCGTGCTTTTTTAACAGCTCGGGCGTGAGTTCAAAAACCGACTTTACGCTGAACTTTGGAATGAGTGAAGTAAACATTCGCCACCTCTGGAATAGGTTTGATTTTATCTAATATACATAGTTATGACAGCCGCATATCGGCCTACAGCCTCCCGCCGGAGGCGGATCGGCCATGTGTCAGGTATTAAAATCGCTCTGCAATTATTATACCATATCATACCTATATCGGAAAGGGGCCAAATTAAAATGCAATATATTATTGCGGCAGAGCCTAAGGACATAAAGAACGCCTTTTCCTTTAAGAAGCCTTTGGCACACATGGCATACAAGATAGGCGCAGACGCGCGTCTGTATCGCGCAGAGGGTTCCGACACCACCGAAGGCGGTTATATGATATTAAGCGCCGACGGGGAAATCCACTCAGACGACCATACGGTTACGGAAATAGTAAACGAATGTAAGGAAAGACGCTTCAGCGGGGTGTTCGCCAATTTCGGAGCATCGCCCTTGCTAACGTCGCTGTCAAAGGCACTTTCTGAACAGAATCTCCGTATGATAGTGCCCGAGCCGCTCGGAAACGATTTCAAAAATGCCTGGGTTCTGATATCCTCTGCCCTGTCCGGCGGGAGTCTCAGAAGGCGTCTGAGCGAAGCGGCCAATACATACGGAGCGGGGCGAATTGTACTCGACGTTGAGCGGGTATTCAGGGTATTCACACCTCCGGTTCCCGACGGTCAGGGCCGGCCTCTGTCCCGGGAGGAGTATGAAACACTGAAGGCACGCGTTTCCCCTACCCCCTTCTTCTCTTATGACCTATGCTGTAATTATTTTATTTTTTTCGAGGATGAGCAGCCCCACATTGTACTGTATGACAATGTGGGGAGCATAAAGAGTAAGCTTCTCATCGCCAGCTCGCTCAGAATTGATAAGGCCATGTTTCTCTATTCTGAGACCTATGATATTATGTTAAACTTATAATACAATAAAATTCGGGTCGCCTCCCGGCAACCCGAATTAATTTTTTAATAGTATTTCTTATTCTTGTTTTTTCTCGCCGCCTCCGACTTTTTGCGGCGCTTTACGCTGGGGCTCTGATAGTACTCCTTCTTTCTGAGATCAGAAAGAACACCGGCCTTTGCACAGCTACGTTTGAAACGCTTCAGTGCGCTATCCAGCGACTCATTATCCTTCACACGAACTTCCGACACAATTTTCCCTCCCTCCAAATACGCTGAAAATCAGCGCTGTAAGGGCCACGTTATGGCTTCAACATGAATATTATAATTTAATTATAAAATAATGTCAAGGACTTTGCGGTTTGAGTATCAAATTTATCAGCTTATTCTTAACCACAATGGTCTTTACAAGCTTCATGCCTTCCATTGCCCTCTTTACCTTTTCATCCTCGAGCGCCGCATTAATTACAACGCTGTCCTCGCAGTCGTTCGGAACTGTTACGGTCGTTCTAAGCTTGCCGTTAATCTGTACCGCCAGAGTTTTTTCAGCCTCTATGGTCTTAGCCTCGTCGTACTCGAGCCAGGGCTGCTCACAGCAGAGACCCTTTCCGCCAAGCATCACCCATAGCTCCTCGGCAATGTGTGGCGCAAAAGGACTCAGGAGCTTCACCAAGGCCTTCATGTCTGCCTTTGTGCAGCCCTTGTCGGAAAATTCATTGACAAGCGACATAAGGCTCGCAATGGCGGTGTTAAACTTCACGTTTTCTATGTCGTCACTGACTTTTTTAATGGTGCGGTGGATGGAGGCCTCATTCTTGGCCGAATATTCGCCGTCCGCTGTGTTCATAGCCTTTTCAGCAAGGTTCCAGACCCTGTCAAGGAAGCGCTTGCAGCCCTTTACCGCCGTCGAAGACCAGGGCGCGGCCTTTTCAAAGTCGCCTATGAACATAATATAAAGTCTGAGTGTGTCGGCGCCATACTCATCGACTATGTCGTTAGGGTTAACGACATTGCCTCTCGACTTGGACATCTTATCTCCACCCTCGCCGAGTATCATGCCGTGGCTCGTGCGCTTGGCATAGGGTTCGGCTGTGGGAACAATACCAATGTCATAGAGGAACTTATGCCAGAAGCGTGAGTACAGCAGGTGCAAAGTGGTGTGCTCCATGCCGCCGTTGTACCAGTCAACTCTATTCCAGTATTTTATCGCGTCTTCGCCCACAAGGGCGTCTTTATTGTGCGGGTCCATGTAGCGCAGAAAATACCATGATGAGCCCGCCCATTGCGGCATGGTGTCGGTTTCACGCTTTGCACTCCCTCCGCAGGCCGGACAGCTTGTATTGACCCAATCGTCCATGAGCGACAAGGGCGATTCGCCAGTGTCGGTTGTCTCGTAGGAGTCGACGTCCGGGAGCAAAACCGGCAGCTCACTCTCAGGCACGGGGACCCAGCCGCATTTTTCGCAGTAAACGAGAGGAATTGGTTCGCCCCAATAGCGCTGTCGGCTGAAAACCCAATCGCGCAGCTTGTAGTTAACCTTTTCACTTCCGAGGCCTTTCTCGGCGAGCCACTGTGTTATTTTAACCTTGGCATCCTCGACGGACAGGCCGTTTAAAAAGCCGGAATTGACCATAATGCCGGTCTCGCAATCGGTATAGGCACACTCTTCGACATTGCCGCCCTTGACAACCTCAATAATCGGAAGCCCGAATTTCTTCGCAAACTCCCAGTCCCTGTCGTCGTGGCCGGGCACAGCCATGATAGCGCCTGTTCCGTATGTCGCAAGCACGTAGTCTGAGGTAAAAATGGGTATCTCGGTGCCGGTCACCGGATTGATGGCACGAACACCCTTGAGCTCAATACCGGTCTTTTCCTTTGCCATCTCCGTGCGCTCAAAATCGGACTTTCGAGCTGCCGCCTCCTGATATGCGATTACCTCTTCCCTGTTTTCAAGGTTTGGAAGCCAGGTCTTGAGCAGCTCGTGCTCCGGCGAAATGACCATATAAGTAGCGCCGAAAAGCGTATCGGGACGGGTTGTAAATACGCGCAGCTTTCCGCCCGAAGTGGTGTCAAAATCCACCTCGGCTCCAGTTGAGCGGCCAATCCAGTTTTTTTGCTGGATCTTAACGCGCTCGATAAAATCTAGATCGTCCAAGTCATTAATCAGACGCTCGGCGTATTCTGTAATTTTTAGCATCCACTGGCTCTTTTCCTTGCGGACGACCTCGCAGCTGCAACGCTCGCAGACACCGTTTACAACCTCCTCATTTGCCAGAACGCACTTGCAGGAGGTGCACCAGTTTACGGGCATTTTAGTCTTATATGCCAGCCCCTTTTCAAAGAGCTTGAGGAAAATCCACTGGGTCCACTTGTAGTACTCAGGATCCGTGGTGTCTACCACTCTGTCCCAGTCGAAGCTGAAGCCAAGCATTTTCAGCTGATCGGTAAAGCGGGCAATATTGCGCTTTGTAACCTCTCTCGGATGCATCTTGTTCTTTATCGCATAGTTTTCGGTGGGCAGTCCAAAAGCGTCGTAGCCTATGGGGAACAGGACATTATAGCCCTGCATACGCCTTTTTCTGGCAACTATGTCCATGGCGGTATAAGGACGCGGGTGACCCACATGCAGACCTTCGCCCGAAGGGTAGGGAAACTCTATAAGAGCGTAATACTTTGGCTTTTTATCGCCGTTTATTGCGGCATAGCACTTTTTCTCATCCCAAACCTTCTGCCACTTCTTCTCTATGGCGCTAAAATCATACTTCATATATACACATCTCTTTCGGTGGAAATGAACATGGAAATGCCCCGGTTATCAGGGGCCAGCCTGTCTTATTGAGTGACGAGAGCGGATATATCAACCTGCTCCGCATCTGCCCAAAGACGCTCAAGCCCGTAAAATTTGCGCACCTCGTCGGTAAAAATATGAACGATTACGCTGCCGAAATCCACAAGAACCCAGCCGCCGCCGCGATAGCCTTCAGTCCTGAGGGGCGCTTCGCCGTTTTCGCTGAGAACCTTGTCGGTCTCCTCGGACAGTGTCTTGACATGTGTAGATGAGGTGGCGGTGCATATGACGAAATAGTCGGCCAAAATCGTCAACTCTTCGGTCTTTAAGACCTTAATGTCCTGCGCTTTTTTGGAATCTAGGGTCTTTACAATCATTTTCATTAATTCCGCAGGTGTCATCATCAGTTTATCGTTCCTCCTATTTTAGTCACCCAGAGTTACACCGGATGTTGCATAAAGATTGCCGTATTCATCCCGTGTAAAAACGTTCAGGACGTTCTCTGTAATCTCTTCTTCATATGGGCTGAGCTTTGTGTTAATCATCTCAAGCCATTCATCCAGCTTTATGATACAGCAGGCCATATTGAAGGCATAGTCGTTATAGTCGGCGGGAAGCGTCATAAAATCTATGGACGAACTATCGAGCTTCAAAAATTCAAGACCGTACCATACCATGTTGCCGACCGAAAGGTCAGTTTTAACATAATCTTTCCATATTTGGGCAAACTCGTTGACCTTGGTGGCATTTCCTATCTGAAGGCACTGCTTCACGACCGCCTTCATGAAAGCCTGCTGCGTGGCGATACGGTCAATATCCGCGCCCAGGTATCCGGGTCCGTAGGGTGAACCCTCGTTATTCTGTCTGAAACGGACGACCCCAAGGGCATCGGCACCGTTGAGGTGCTGGTAGCCTGCTTCGAGGTGAACATGGAAATCCTGGATCGGATCGTCATAATCCATGTTTACAGGTACGTCGAACCATACCCCTCCTATTGTATCCACTATTTTTTCAAAAGCATCAATACCTACGACAACACAGCTGTCTACCGTAAAGCCCAGTATATCTTTAAGCTCCTCCTTGGCCCTGTCTATATCAAAACCGTTGTGAGAATACAGGCCGTTGAGCTTCTTATAGTTCCGGGAAACGTTGACAAGCGTATCGCGGGGAAGGCTTGCTATATTCAAGGTGCCGCTAATCGTGTCGAGAGTTCCGACGAGCATTGTGTCCGTCAGGCTCGCCTCGTAGTCCTCGCCCAAAACTGCAAAGGTATAGACTCCGCTTTTTCTCGTGTAGGTGGGTACCGGATTGTCGGAAGGGTTTGCAGAGACGCCCGGCGTAGTCTGGGCGGTCGGCGTGGGTGTCGGTTCAATCGGCGTCGGAGGGCGGACAATAATCTTCCACGCAATAAAAACCGCGGCTATAATAATCACCGCAATCGATAACGCAATTATTCTTCTTCGCCTTTTTTTCATCTGATAATTTTCTATCAAAGCGTCAATATGCGCACGCTCCTGCGGAGTTTTTTTATGTGACACATTCTCCGCACTGACCTTCTTCATAACCTGTGTGTCCTCTGACATCAGGTCCTTACCGGGATTCTTTGAGTTTTTCTTGTTTCTATCATTGTTTCCGGAAAGCTTCATTATGCTTTTATGCTCCTTTTAAGATGCTCTATGGCAGACAGAGTATTCTGATGAGGAACTATCCCCTGTTCCTCAATGCTTATTACACTCATTTCAAGCCCCATAAGCACAGCCCTGTCCAGGTCACCATAAGCAGCCTCCCTCAAAATGTCGACTCCCGGGAAGTCTCTCCCAGGCTCAATGTAATCCGCAATATAGATAATTTTTTCAAGCAACGACATGCCGGGGCGGCCTGTCGTATGCCATTTTATAGCATCGCAGACCTCTTCCGGCATTCCGAATATATCTCCAGCTATTGCCGCACCTGTTTTTGAGTGCAGCAGCTTGACGTTACTGCTTTCGGCAGTATCTGTCATAATAGCATACTTTTCACATAATATCAACTGCTCTTTTAAATCAAGCTTCTTGGTAATATCATGCAGTATCGCCGCGCTTCTGGCGGAATCTTCATCGGCACCCCAGTGCGCGGCAAGCCTGACCGCCTCCTGCTCACAGCCGATTACATGTGGCACCCGCCTTTCACTCAGCAGCTCCTTGGCTTTTTCACGCAGCCAGTCGAACTCGGGCTTTGCACCATAGAGACGGTTTCTGATTATGAACGCGTAGACTTCCCCATCGAGGTATTCCCTGCCCCCCCTCTGCCTTAGCATCTCGCGAAGCTGGCTGGAGGAAATCTCTATTGCATTGTTTTGGGCAAATACTGTTTTCACACCATGTTTTTCTTCAAGCCTTTTTGCGCAGAGCTCCAAGTCGGACTTGTCGCCCTGCCTGGACAGGGCACATATTGAGGCATTCTCAATAAGCCAATCAAAGCTCTGCCAGGTTTCAAAAGAGCAGAGCATATCGTTTCCAATAAGCAGCCAGAACTCGGCACTCGGGTACTGCTCCTTGAGCGCTTTTACCGTATCAGCGGTATAGCTTACTCCGCCGCGTCTGATTTCAATGTCCGAGACCTCGATATTTGCCATGCTCTGAGTCGCAAGGCGCAGCATCTCAAGCCTCATATCGGCACTGGCCGAGTCCTCAGGCAGTGCCTTGTGCGGCGGATTAAAAGCAGGAATGAATATCAGCTTGTCCAGACCCAGCCTCTCAGCCGCGAGCCTTGCCGCCTGCGTATGGCCGATATGGACCGGATTGAACGTGCCGCCGAAAAGCCCTATTTTTTCTGTATTTGAACGTAACACGCCGAAACCCCCGTAAACCGTCAATCTTTTTTATTTAACCAGCTGTATACCGGGCTTTTCCTTGTTCGTCTTATACAGCACAAACCTGGTACCTATGACCTGAACAGGCTCGGCATTAGTAAGTCTTGCCATTTCGTCGCAGGCCTCACGTGCACTCAGCATTGAATTTTCAAGGACCCGACATTTTATAAGCTCCCTTGCCTTCAATGCGTCCTGCGCCTGCTTTACTATGTTCTCCGTGATACCGCCCTTCCCGATGTGGACTATTGTGTCCTCATTATTTGCAAGTGCGCGGAGCTGTGCCCTTTGTTTGCTAGTCAGCATATATAATCTCCCGTTTTTATTCTTTTGAGTATATCTTTTCCAGTTTTATTTTGAAATCACGCAGAGCGTTGGATCTGTGGGATATTTTATTTTTTTCCTCGGCAGTCATCTCCGCCATAGTCATCTTAAACTCGGGCAGATAAAATACAGGGTCGTAGCCAAAGCCGCCGCTGCCTCTGGGCTGCTTTAGTATAAGTCCCTCGCACTTGCCCCTCGCAGTCAGTCTTCTACCGTCCGGGAAGGCGCAGGCAATGGAAGAAACAAAGCTCGCTCTGCGGTTTTCCGTATCACCCATGTTCCGGAGCAAAAACTCAATGCGCTCGGCATCGTTTTTGCAGTCTTCGCCACCGTAGCGGGCGGAATGTATGCCCGGTGCTCCGCCCAGTGCGTCCACCATCAGGCCTGAGTCGTCGGCAATCGCGGGAAGGCCCGAGGCTTCCATAACGGCCTCAGCCTTGAGCATCGCATTTTCTTCAAAGGTATCGCCCGTTTCCTCTACCTCGATATTTATTCCGGCCTCGCTCTGAGAAATTACCTCAACACCGAGCTCAGAGAGTATTTCACGCATTTCCCTTAGCTTCTTGGGGTTGTTGCTCGCCAGTACAAATCTCATACTCACCTCAAAAGCGCATCTATAAATTCCCGGGGCTCAAAGTCTATAAGGTCGTCCGCTTGCTCGCCTACGCCGACATAGCGCACGGGCAGTCCCAGCTCATCTGCGATGGCGAACACTATACCGCCCCTCGCCGTGCCGTCAAGCTTCGTCAGAACAAGGCCGGATACTCCCGCCGCTTCCTTAAACTGCTTTGCCTGTATCAGTCCGTTCTGACCTGTGGTAGCGTCCAGCACCAGCAGGGTTTCCCTGTCAGCACCGGGCAGCTCGCGGTCAATAATACGGCTTATTTTCGCCAGCTCATTCATAAGGTTCTGCTTGTTGTGAAGCCTGCCGGCGGTGTCGCAGATTATTATATCAGCGCCCCTCGCCTTGGCCGCGGATATCGCGTCAAAAACGACCGAAGCAGGGTCTGAGCCCTCCTCATGGCGCACAATATCAGCCCCGGTTCTCTTGGCCCATACGGAAAGCTGCTCAGCCGCCGCCGCTCGGAAGGTATCGCCAGCACAAAGAAGTACACGCTTGCCCTCTTTTGTAAAACGCATGGCGAGCTTTCCTATCGTCGTTGTCTTTCCTACGCCGTTTACGCCTATCATCAGTATAACCGAAGGCTTGGTATTAAGCTTAACACCCTGGTCATCCGATTGCAATATTTCCAAGAGTATCTCAGCCAGGGCTTCGCGCAGCTCCTCAGCACCGCGAAGTCCTCTTTGCCTCGTGAACTCGCGAAGATGGTCCACAGAGCGTAGCGCCAGTTCCGCCCCGAGGTCCGCCATTATGAGTGTCTCCTCAAGCTCCTCGAAAAACTCATCATTGGCTCCGGTGAAGGAGTCAAACATGCTCTGAAGCTGCACTGATATATTCTTACGCGTCTTGGAAAGACCCTGCTTTATTTTATCAAAAAATGCCATAATTTTACCCTCTATGCAGTCAATATTTCTTTTTCGACCTCGTCAAGATCCACGCTGAGTATCCTTGATACTCCCTGCTCCTGCATCGTCACTCCGTAGAGCGTGTCCGCCTCCTCCATCGTGCCGCGCCGGTGCGTGATTATAACGAACTGTGTTTTGTCGGACATGCGGCGTAAATACTCTGCAAAGCGCTGGACATTTGCCTCGTCGAGTGCCGCTTCTATCTCGTCCATGACGCAAAAGGGAGTTGGCCGAACCTTTAAAATCGCAAAATACAGCGCAATAGCGACGAAGGCCTTCTCACCCCCCGACAAAAGCGTCAGGGTCTTAAGCGATTTTCCCGGTGGCTGAACCCTTATCTCTATTCCGGAGTTCAAAATATCATCCTCATCCTCAAGCTCAAGGGCAGCCCTTCCTCCGCCGAAAAGCTCGACAAAGGTCTCCTTAAAACACTCGCCTATGGCCTCAAACTCTCTTTTAAAGATGTTCTTCATTTCCGAGGTTACGCTTGCTATTATTTGCTCTATTTCGGATTTTGCTTTCTCTATGTCGTCCCTCTGGCTTGTGAGATAATTATACCGTTCGCTGACACGTTCGTATTCGTCGATGGCCCCGAGATTCGGTGTGCCGAGGGAGCTTATTTCACGCCTGAGCTCCGATATCCGGCGCTGTGCCTTCGGCAGGCTTTCAAGCTCACAGCGAACGCTCTCCGCCGAGGTGCGGCCAAGCCCGTAGTTATCCCAGAGCTTGTCCACAATCTGCTTTTCCTCCATTTCGGCGGCCAGCTTTTTTTGTTCCAGACGCGAGAACTCCTTTTCCATATTGAGGATGTCGCGGTTTTTCTCCTGGTTTTCCTTCTCTATCCTCTCGCGTTCCGCCTCAAGCTCAAGCTTGGAGCTTATTATTTCGGAAAGACGCTTTTTGTTCTTTTCTATACTGCTCCGAGATTCGGACAGGTGTTTCTGCCGCTCGCCCGACTGTGAAACAATCTGTTCGTTCAGCGCTCTTAGCTGTTCTATCTGAAGCGCCCTCTGTTCACGATCGCCCGTTATTGTGCTTCTAAGGCTCTCAAGCTCACAAACCGCCTGCTCGGTTGCAAGACGTTCGGCTTCAAGTGAGGCAAGCTCCGTCCTGATTACAGAGAGCTTTTCGGACAGTACGGCAGCAGCCTCGGCCAGCTCGTCCTTGCCTCGCATGAGCGTTTCGGCCTCGGATTTATGCTCTGAGGCCAGCTTTTCATGCCTGAGCAGGGCCTCTCTTACAGCTTTTATGTCGCTCTCGCTCTTTTTCTCGCGTTCAGCTATATTACTTATGCTACGCCTGATGGTCTCGCAGTTGTCGGAAAGCGCTGATATGAGAAGCTTATGCTGCGAAAGCTCGGTCTCAGCCTTGAGTATGGCGTCCTCTAGACGCCTTTTTTCACCCTCGGCCAGTTCCAGCTCGTATTTCGCGGCGTTTAGCTCGCGCTCAGCTTCTGAATACTCCTTTTCTACGGATTCGATATCCTCCGAGAGCCTCTTTTTATGATCTCTTAGCCGTATTATTTCATTTGCCCTAGAAAGTATTCCCGCGCCTCTTGATGAGCTTCCGCCCGTCATTGAGCCGCCTGCGTTTATCACCTGACCGTCCAGCGTAACTATCCTGAAGCGGTTTGAGTACTTTCTCGCAATGGCAATAGCGCAGTCCATGTCCTCAACGACAACTGTGCGGCCGAGAAGGTTCAAAACTACCTGCTCGTATCTTTTGTCGCAGCTTACAAGGTTAAACGCAAGGCCCTCAAAGCCCTCCTCATTGCTGAGACCCTGCTCCGCAAGCGCCCTGCCCCTAATGGCCGACAGCGGAAGAAAGGTCGCCCTGCCGCCATCGCGGCGTTTTAGAAGCGTTATTGCGGCCTTGCCGTCCTCCTCACGGCCGACAACAATGCTCTGCATGGACGCCCCGAGAGCTGTCTCAATGGCCAAAGCGTGCCTGTCGCCCGTCTTTATCAGGTTGGCTACCGGGCCATGGATGTTTTTGAGAGTGCCCCTCGCGCTCTCCTGCATGACTATCTTTACCGACTTTGAATAGCCTTCATACTCCTTTTCCATCTCGGAAAGCATAGCTATCCGCGAGGCAAGGGTGTTTTTCTCCAGCTTTAGCCTATCCCTTTTGTCGGCAAGTGCCCCGGCCTTTTTTTGTCTTGAGGACATCAGCATAACTCGCCCGCTGATGGCGTTTGTAAGGGCCTCTGCCTGCTCCTGCTGCTCTTTCAGCTCGGCCTCTCTTACGCCTGATACCTCTTTCTCTGCTTCAAGTCGGTTGAGCACCTGGCTGAGCTCAAGCCTGAGGTTCTCCCCCCGGTCGCAGAGCTCCTGGAGGGAGGATGCCAGGGCCGAAATTTTCTCTCTCGCTTCAGCCGCCAGCCCTCGTTCACGCTCCTCGGCCCTCAAAAGCTCGTTAACTCTTGAAGAAAGCTCACCGGCAGACGCACTTGTCTTTTCAGAATCAGCAAGCAGCTCCTGCATCTCAGAAGTAAGCGTTTCCTTTTTTACTTCTATATCGGCAATGCGGCCTCTGCGCTGGGCTATCTGCTCCGACAGCGTCCCCGCCCTGCCCTCCTGCTCTGCAAGCTCGGAGGTGAGGTGCTCTATGCTTTCAAAGTTGTTTTTAAGATTTGTGCTTAGAACTGCAATGGCGCTGTCAAGCTCCGCAGCTTTAGCTTCCAGCTCTGAAATCTCTCCGCGCAGGGTCTCGGCCTCAATATCCTTAGACCTCATACGCTCGGTAATGCTCTCAGCCCTCTTGTAAAGCTCCTGCATCTGCGTATGCTCGGAGTCGAGCTGCCGCCTCGCCGCCGCGAAGTCCTGCTCCAGCTTCAATGTCGACAGCTTCAGCTT
Organism: Clostridiales bacterium; assembly: GCA_012520395.1. GTDB lineage: Bacteria > Bacillota > Clostridia > Oscillospirales > Oscillospiraceae > DUPK01. The sequence continues at coordinate 50,925 of JAAYOL010000016.1, read as the reverse complement.
TTCCAGAGTGTCGAGCCATACGGAAACCTCCAGCGTCCTCAGCTCGTCCCTTAAAAGCAGATACCTCTTTGCAACCTCGGCCTGTTCACGCAGGGGGCCAACCTGCAGTTCAAGCTCGGCTATCTTGTCATTGACGCGCAGCAGGTTTTCATCGGTGCGCTGAAGCTTTCGCTCAGCCTCATCCTTTCGGTGGCGGAACTTCGATATGCCCGCGGCCTCCTCAAATATTTCGCGCCTGTCGGTGCTCTTTTCAGACAGGATATTGTCAATCTTGCCCTGCCCTATGATGGAATAGCCCTCTTTGCCCAGGCCGGTATCCATAAATAGCTCATGGATATCTCTGAGCCTTACAGACTGCTTGTTTATGTAAAATTCGCTCTCGCCGCTTCTGTAATAGCGCCTGGTTACCATAACCTCGGAGCCCTCTACCTCAAAAAGTCCGTCGCTGTTATCGAGGATAAGGGAAACCTGGGCAAAGCCAAGCTGGCTGCGCCGCTCCGTTCCGCCGAAGATGACGTCCTCCATTTTTCCACCGCGCAATGTCTTTGTGCTCTGTTCGCCCAAGACCCAGGTGACGGCGTCTGAGATATTCGATTTTCCGCTTCCGTTGGGCCCCACTATTACAGTAATGCTCTTGTCGAAGGTCAGCCTTGTTTTTTCGGGGAATGATTTAAACCCCTGTATTTCTAGCGCCTTAAGATACACAATATACACTCCCCGCGGTTAAATACTATACACTATATAGTAAATAGTATATCTTCTTTTATACCGCCTTTCAAGAAATTATTGCAGAATTATGACGAATTTACCAGCCGGCAGCTTTGTTTCACGCACCTTTAACGATTTCAGCTTAAACTCACTCATCAAAGCCTGGATATTCTTACGTTTTTGACCCGTCATTAGGGAAACACAGCCCCTGTTTACCCCCAAAACAAGCTGTGAGCCGTGCTCAGATTTCGAAATCAGCTCCCGCGCGAGATTTAGGTAATACTCGGAGCGCACCAGCTCGCCTAAGGCGGGATGGTAGGCGCCTCCAACAGCCTCGCCTCCCGACAGCTCATCGGAGGGGTTGAGTCCAAAACGGATTATGGATATCCCCGCTTCGGTAAAGAGCCTGAAGAGCTTTGCTCCGAGGTTTACGGCTTCGCTGACGGTATGCTCCCTGTATTTTCCGGCTTTCCAGAGAGAGAACAGCGGAGTGTCCCGAAGGATAACCGTCGGATACACGCGTACCGCGTCGGGCTTAAGTGTGATTAGCTTTTTGGCTGTCTCCAGCGCCTTTTCCTCACTGTCTCCGGGTAGTCCCGTCATCATCTGCAATACGAGATTGAAGCCCTGCTTTTTTATCAGCTTCGATGCGTATTCGGTGTCGGCGGCTGTATGGCCTCTGCCCGCGGCCTCAAGAACGCCGTCGTCCATCGACTGCGCTCCAAGCTCTATTGTCCTCACCCCAAATTTTTTGAGCCGTTCAAGGCAGGGCTCGTCCAGTGCGTCGGGACGTGTGGAGAGCCTGATTTCCCCTATGCGGCCTGAGCGCATGAACGGCTGGACCGCTTCAAGCAGCTCTGTCTGCTCGCTTTCGGGGATTGCTGTAAAGCTGCCGCCGTAAAAGGCGAGTTCTGCCGAACGCTCGGCGGGGATTTTCTCCAGAGCCTCCTCAACGGCACCCCTGACCGTAGCCGGGGTTGCCGGCAAAATTTCACCTGAGATTTTACGCTGGTTGCAGAACACACAGTCGTTCGGACAGCCGAGATGCGGTATGAAAACGGGTATGATGTACCTTTTCGGGCTCATAGTCTGTTGTTCTCCAATGCGTTTTTCGCAGCCGCCTGCTCCGCCTCCTTCTTGCTCTTTCCGCTGCCGGTGCCAATGCGCTTTCCGTTCAGGAGGACCTCCGCGACAAAAGACTTGGAGTGATCCGGTCCGCTTTCGCTGATAATCCCATAGGAAAGCTGATTGCCGCTTTTACGCTGAATTATCTCCTGAAGCGTGGTCTTGTAATCGCTGCTTGTCTTCTTCCCCTTGACTAGTATGGGTGAAACAAGAAATCTCCGAACAAAATTATCGGCCTCAACTTTCCCGCCGTCAAGGAATATGGCAGCCAGAAGAGCCTCGACCGCGTCGGCTAAAATGGAGGGTCTTTCTCTGCCCCCTCCGCTTTCCTCACCCTTGCCCAGACGCAGATATTCGCCAAGACCCAGGCTTTTGGCCGCCTGAAAAAGGCTCTGCTCGCAGACAAGCTCCGCGCGAAGCCTGGTCATCTCCCCCTCAGGTAGCTCGGGGTTTTCAGAGTAGAGGTAAAATGCAACGGCCATTCCCAGAACCGAATCGCCAAGAAACTCCAGGCGCTCGTTGTGCCGGGAGCCGGAAATTCGGTTTTCGTTTGCGTATGAGCTGTGCGTAAGCGCCGTCTGAAGCAGCTCTTTATTCTTAAAGCAGTATCCGATGCTTTTTTCAAGACTAGTAATACCCTATCACCCTATCGTATATTTTTGGGCGGGCATATGCCCGCCCAAGTAGTGTCAATCTATCCTCTCTGAGATATAACGCGCGACATCGCCGACCGTGACAAGCCGCGGGATATCCTCGTCGCTTATCTCGGTTATGTCAAATTCCTCCTCAAGAGCCATCGTAAGCTCTACGATATCGAGAGAATCAGCACCGAGATCGTCTGCGAATGAGGTATCAAGCGTTATCTCATCCTCGTTTACCATAAATTGTTCTGCTAATAATTCCTTTAACTTGGTAAAAACCATCTAAATCACCTCTACAGGAAATGATATTCACGTCTTATGTTTTTGTCAACTGATTTCTTCCCAATTCTTATGAATTATTTTTATTCCTCCCCGGTTTTTATATCCCACATTTTATCCTGAATATCCTCTATTATGCCGGCGGACGCGATTTGCGCCGCCTGCCTTATCGCGTTTGCAAAGGCATTGGCGTTAGACGAGCCGTGCGCCTTAATTACAGGCTTGGACACGCCCAAAAACAATGTGCCCCCGACCTCCGTGTAATCCAGTCTCTTCTTAAATTCCCTAACGGGATTTTTTATAATCGCGGCTGCGAGCTTTGTAAGTACACTTTGTAGGAAAATATCCTTAAAGCCATCTACTATAAATTTGGCGGTGCCCTCAATGGATTTGAGCAGAATATTACCCGTAAAGCCATCGCAGACAACTACGTCGGCAACTCCTTCGAGCACGTCGCGCGCCTCAATGTTCCCGATAAAATTCAGGCGGTCCTTTTCCTTTTGCTCGGAGAGCAGGCGATAGGCCTCCCGTTGCAGTTCCCCGCCCTTTCCGGGCTCAGAGCCTATGTTCAGAAGCCCTACCCTCGGTCCCGGCTTTTTGAGCACATTGGCCACATAGCAGGAGCCCATATAGGCAAACTGAAGGAGATATTCCGGGGTGCACTCCACGTTGGCTCCGCAGTCGATAAGCAGACAGCCGCCATTATTGGTAGGCAGAAGCGGCGCAAGGGCGGCTCGGCGTACGCCCCTTATGCGTTTTACAATCAGAGTTGCCCCCGATAGAAGTGCGCCAGTGCTGCCGGCGGACACAAGCGCGTCGCCCTTTCCTTCCTTAAGGAGATTGAGGGCAACTGACATGGACGAGTCCTTTTTTGTCCTGATGACCGTAGAAGGGTCATCCTCCATGTCTACAACCTCAGAGGCATATGCAATTTCTATGCCCTTGGGCAGTGACTTTATGCCCCATTCCTCGAGACAGGCCAGAATTTCTTCACCGCGCCCGACGAGTGTGATTTCAATTTTGTGCTCACGGGCCGCCCAAATTGCGCCCAGGACTGCTTCCCGCGGGGCAAAGTCCCCGCCCATCGCGTCAACTATTACCTTCAACTTGATCTCCCTCCTTGACGATGCCAAATTCTGAGGCCAGGCCGTCAATAATTTTCAGCGAGCGCCTGGATATTTCCAAGTTTTTGTTTCTCTTGCCCTTCACCTTGTAACCAAGGGGAGCGATGATTCCGAAATTCACATTCATTGGCTGGAACTCCACAACAGTCTCGTTGCTTATATACTGCGCCAGCGCCCCAATCGCCGTTTCCCCGGGGAAGTCTGCCGGCGGAAGGCCGAGGAGCTCCAGAGCTGTTTCAAGCCCGCACAGGAGGCCTGAGGCCGAGGATTCAACATATCCTTCGACACCCGTTATCTGTCCTGCAAAGCGTATGCGGCTGTCTTGCCGCAGCCTGTAATACCTATCCAATAGCTTCGGAGAGTTGATATAGGTATTGCGATGCATAACTCCGTAGCGGACAAATTCCGCGTTTTTTAGCGCCGGTATCATCGAAAAGACCCGCCTTTGCTCGGGAAAGGCCAGATTCGTCTGAAATCCGACTAAATTATACAGGCTCCCTTCGGCGTTGTCGCGCCGGAGCTGCACAATAGCATAGGACTCCTTACCGGTCTTCGGGTTTCTCAAACCGACAGGCTTTAAGGGGCCGTAGCGCAGCGTGTCCTCTCCCCTTCGCGCCATGACCTCCACGGGCATACAGCCCTCAAAAACGCCGGCGTCGTCGAAGCCGTGCAACTGCGCTTGTCTGGCGCTTATAAGCTCCTTCCAGAAGCTTTGATACTCCTCCCTTGTCATAGGGCAGTTTATATAGTCCGGCGTGCCCTTGTCGTATCTGGAGGCAAAGAAAGCGCTGTCCATGTCTATGCTCTCCATCGTGACTATGGGTGCCGCAGCGTCAAAGAAATTGAGGTATTCCTCGGAGGGAAAAAGCTCGTTTATGCTTTTCGAAAGAGCGTCGGAGGTCAGAGGGCCGCTGGCTATTATCACTATGCCCTCTGGGATTTCCCTCGCCTCGCGCTGATCTATTTCTATGTTGGGATGCTTCCTTATCTTGTCCGTAACCATGGCAGCAAAGCCTGTCCTGTCAACAGCCAGCGCGCCGCCCGCCTCTACACGCGTTGCATCGGCACACTCCATTATGACGGAACTAAGCCTACGCATCTCCTCCTTCAGAAGCCCCACGGCATTGGTCAGATCGTTGCTTCTCAAAGAGTTTGAGCAGACGAGTTCGGAAAAGTCCGCGCTGACATGCGCGGGTGTCATCTTGTGAGGCTTCATCTCTATGAGCCTGACCTTTATTCCTTTGTTGGCAAGCTGCCAGGCGGCCTCACAGCCGGCTAGTCCCGCTCCCACAACTGTAACTTGAATCATTTCTTATCCTTTTTTGTCGCGGTTTTTGATGTAGCTTTCCGGGTTTTAGCCGGCTTTTCTTCCGTTTTCGACTCCGGCGACTGTTCAGCCTTTGCCGCAGCCTTCCTGTATCCGCCCCGCTTATCCTCGGGTACGAATTTCGAGCAGGATTCATTGATGCAGAAGGGCTTTTTAAAGCCCCTGCCGGACTTTTTGAACATAGTCTGGCCACATTCAGGGCAGTCGTCCTTGACGGGCACATCCCAGGTCATAAAGCCACATTCCTGACCCTTTTCGCAGGCGTAATAGGCAAAGCCGCGTTTAGAGCTACGCTTGAGTATTCTGGAGCCGCACTTCGGGCAGCGACCGGGCATCTCAATAACTATCGGCTTGGTGTTATTACATTCGGGATAGCCCGGACAGGCGAGAAAACGCCCAAAGCGGCCCGATTTTACGACCATATTCTTTCCGCATTTATCACAGATTTCGTCAGAAACCTCGTCAGGTATTTTAATTCTCTCGCCCTCAAGCGACTTTTCGGCCTCATCTATCGTATCTTTGAAGCCCTCGTAGAACTCGGAAAGGACCGATTGCCAGCCGATTTTGCCCTCCTCAATCAGGTCGAGGCTGTCCTCCATGCGGGCTGTGAACTTTAGATCCACTATGTCTGAGAACTTATCCTTCATAAGGCCGGTGACAACCTCTCCCAGCGGGGTGGGGCGTATATACTTCCCCTCCCGCAGGACGTACTCCCTGCTCGTAATGGTTGAGAGTATCGGCGCATAGGTTGAGGGACGGCCTATGCCCTTTTCCTCCATTGCCCGTATCAGAGTGGCCTCGGTGTACCTTGAGGGCGGCTGGGTGAACTTCTGTTCCTTGAGCATATCCTTGAGCTCTGCCGTCTGTCCCTCAGTAAGCTCGGGCAGAGGCGATTCTTTTTCTTCCTTTTCATCGTCGCGGCCTTCCTCATAAACCGCCGTATATCCCTCAAATTTTATCTTGGAATGGGTGGCCTTAAACGTATATCCAGCTGACACTGCATCTATTGAAATGCTGTCATAGACGGCGTTTGCCATCTGCGAGGCGACAAACCTACTCCAGATAAGGCGATATAGCTTATACTGATCGCTTGTTAAATCTTTTTTTATGCTGTCGGGGGTCATGCCGACGTTGCTCGGGCGTATCGCCTCATGGGCATCCTGGGCCGAACCCTTGGTTTTAAACCTGCGCGGCTGCGGAGGATAGTAGTCTTTTCCGTAGCGAGATGTAATAAACTCACGGGCTGCGTTCATAGCCTCGTCAGAGATACGTAGTGAGTCGGTTCTCATATAGGTTATAAGACCCACGGTACCCTCTCCCGCGATATCCACTCCCTCGTACAGCTGCTGGGCAATCGACATGGTACGTCTCGGTGTCATGCCAAGCCTGCGCGAAGCCTCCTGCTGGAGCGTTGATGTGATAAAGGGGGGCGCGGGGGATTTCGGTCTATCCACGCGCTTTACGTTTTTTATTACAAAGTTCTCGCTTTTAACAGCGTTTATGACCTCATTTACCTCGTCTTCACTGCGAAGCTCTTGCTTTTTCTCTCCTTTTCCGTGAAAACGGGCGGTAAATTCGCCAGCCTTGGTCATTAGCTCGGCTGAGAGCGTCCAGTATTCCTCGGGTACAAAGGCCCTTATCTCCTCCTCACGATCAACGACCATGCGCGTAGCGACGGACTGCACCCTTCCCGCGGACAGGCCGCGCTTTATCTTGCGCCATAAAAGGGGACTTATCTTATAGCCCACGATTCGGTCCAATATGCGTCGTGCCTGCTGTGCGTCCACAAGGTCTGTATCAATCGGACGGGGATTTTTTATGCTCTCATTCACAACCTTTTTGGTTATCTCATTGAAGGTCACACGCAGAGCCTTTTCGTCGCTTAAATTCAAAAGCTCCTTGAGATGCCACGAAATAGCCTCGCCCTCCCTATCGGGGTCGGTTGCGAGATAGACCCTTTCGCTTTTTTTGGCCTCCTTCAAGAGCTGTTCTATCGTATCCTCACGGCCTTTTATCGGCCTGTAATCGGGAATAAATCCATTTTCTATATCAACGCCGAGCTTGCTCTTCGGCAAATCGCGCAGGTGTCCTACCGAAGCGGTCACCTTAAAATCGCTGCCCAGATACTTTTCTATTGTCCTTGCCTTTGCAGGCGATTCAACTATTACCAGGTTGGTTTTTGGCATAGATGGATGTCCTCATTTCTTACAATCACTTTTTATCTTTCGAGATGATAAGAGAATAGCGCCTTCCCTTTCCCGAAACTGCATAGCCCTTGAGCTCCAGCGCCGTCAAGGCCGAAAGAACCCGGCTCGGCTCACACTGGCTCAAGTCTATTATGTCGTCTATATGCATTTCCCGCGAGCTCATAACGGAAACCACGGACAGCTCGTCCTCGCTTAAGTTCTCAAGCTGTTCTTTTAAGTCAATATATTCCAGCTCATCGGTCTTGTCAACCACTTTTTCTGTCGATTCCTGCGAAAGAGGAACGGCTGTGGCGGTATTTTCAGGATTTTTTAACTGCCCCGCGGCGGAAACAGTCATTAAATCTTCGGTGTTGGCTATTAATTTCTGCGGATATGCGGCATCGTATTCGCGGAGTATATCACGCCCGGAGGTCACCGCCAAAGCGCAATTTTCCTTTAGAAGGGCGTTTGAACCTTGACAGGCGGGTGAATCTATGTTTCCCGGAACCACAAACACATCCCGGCCCTGCTCCATCGCCCTAGACGCTGTAATCAGTGCCCCGCTCTTTGCCGGGGCCTCAATTATTGTCACACCCACCGATACGCCGCTAATAATACGGTTTCTGGCCGGAAAATTGCTTCTAGCGGGAAGAGTTCCCGGTGGATACTCGCTGATAAGCGCGCCCGTCTGAGCGACATCATCCTGCAGGAGTTTGTTTTTAGGCGGATAATAAACATCAATCCCGGTGCCGAGAACGGCCAGGGGCTTTCCGCCGGCGCGCAGAGCGCCCAAAATCGCTACTGTGTCAATACCCTCTGCCAGTCCCGACACTATCAGTCCCCCGCCTTTCGTAACCTCGTAGGCAAGGCGCTCAGTTACCCGTAGTCCATAGGGGGTGGCACCTCTTGTGCCAACCATGGCGACTACCACCTCCTCGTCTATGACTGGCAGTCGTCCCTTTATATACAGCACAGTCGGAGGGTCATAAATATTAAGTAGGCGCTGTGGATATTCTGCGTCCTGTATGGTGAGTAGCCTGATATCCAGCTCGTCGCAATCGCGCCAGATTCTTGATGCCCTATCAAGATTTTTGTCTTCGAGCGCTTTGAGTTCGGCCTTTTCAGAAATGCCCGCCGCAGCATAGTGCTTTTCTCTCGCAAAATATATGTCTTTGGGACTCCCGAAATAATCAATTAGCTTCTTTGCGGTTCTCGGGCCAATCCCATGCAGAGTCGAAAGCCATAGCCAGTATTTGAGCACGGACATGACGCATCCCTCCTATCTATCTGTATAGCTCCCACATTATAACCGTGGCAGCCGCGGCTGCGTTCAAGGATTCACAGGCAGGGTTCATCGGTATCTTCAGCCTTTTATCTGACGCGCCTAAAAGCGCGGTGCTCAGGCCCTGCCCCTCGTTTCCTATCGCTATGGCGATAGAGCCTTCCTTGGACAGCTCCGTCAGGTTAAGACAGTATCCATCAAGGGCCGTTGAGTAAAGCGGTATGTCGGCCTGCCTGAGCGCGAGGAGTAGCTCATCTGTCGCCAATTGGACAACCTTCTGCCTGAATATGGCACCCATTGAGGCGCGCACCGCCTTGGGATTATATGGGTCCGCAGCAAGGCCTGTCAGGATAACGCTGTCAAACATAAAGGCGTTTGCTGTCCTGATTATTGTGCCGACGTTTCCGGGGTCCTGAAGGTTTTCCAGTATGATATGGCGCCCATGTGATATTATGTCATCCTGTTTCGGCATACTGCAGGAAAAGACAATTTCCGGGGCGCTCTTCATGGGGGCTACGCTCTCAAGTATATCCTTCGGCACCCTGGCACAGCGGATGCCTGACGGCACCTCCGGCTCTTCGCCTGAAAACAGCACAGCCCTAATCGGGGCAGACCATTTAATCGCCTCGTGATACAGCTTTAATCCCTGACAGAGGTATTCACCGTGCTCGTATCGGTACGCTCTGTCTGCTCCCAGCTTTTTCATATGCACCAGCAGGGCGTTCCTCCTGCTTGTCAGAGTTTCCACATCAAATCTAACCCCCTAGGCTAAACCCGAAGAGCCGCAGCACGGAAAAACACTGATGTTTCGTCTGCGGCTCACTTCTGTAAATATTCAGTTGCAGCGCATGGTTCTGATGTCTGCCGCACCCGAATACCCCGCGACCCGCAACAACTAATCCTCCAAAGGCTTCATCGTCGGGAACAGAATTACATCCCTTATTGAGTCACTGTTGGTAAGCAACATCACCACACGGTCGATTCCTATTCCAAGACCGCCCGTGGGGGGCATGCCGTATTCAAGAGCGTTAATATAATCCTCGTCCATCATGCCCGCCTCCTCGTCTCCTGCCGCCCTGAGTTCAGCCTGACGGCGGAAACGCTGCCTCTGGTCAATGGGGTCGTTAAGCTCGGAAAAAGCATTGCCCATCTCACTCTTGCAGATAAACAGCTCAAAGCGCTCCGTAACTCTCGGATCCTTGGGGCTTTTTTTGGCGAGCGGCGATACCTCTACGGGGTGATCTATGATAAATGTCGGCTGTATGAGCTTGGACTCAACAAGCTGATCAAAGCACTCGTAAAGGAGATTGCCCCAGGTCTTTTCCTTGGGCAGCTCAATATTAAGGGTCTTGGCGGCCTCCAGCGCCTGTTCATCTGTGGTAAGGGACATGAAGTCAACGCCCGTGTGCTCCCTGACAGCCTCCGCCATCGTAATGCGCGGCCAGCCGGGAGTCAGGTCTATTTTATTCCCCAACCACTCAAGCTCGTATGTTCCAAGTATGTCCTTAGCAGCCGAGGACAGAAGATTTTCAAACAAATCCATCATGTCGTTATAATCGGCATAGGCCTGATAAAGCTCTACGGTGGTAAACTCAGGGTTGTGCTTTGTACTCATGCCCTCATTTCTGAAAATGCGCCCGATCTCGTAGACGCGCTCCATTCCCCCGACTATAAGGCGCTTGAGATGAAGCTCGGTAGCTATGCGCATATACATATCAAGATTGAGTGTGTTGTGGTGGGTGATAAAGGGTCTCGCGGTAGCGCCGCCGCTTATTGTATTGAGCACAGGTGTCTCAACCTCGATATATCCTAGGTTATCGAGGAAGTCTCTGACATATTTTATAAACTTACTGCGTATCACAAAGTTGCGCTTGACATCCGGGTTCATTATCAGGTCGACATATCTCTGGCGGTATCTAAGCTCCTGATTTGTGAGGCCGTGGAATTTTTCCGGCAAGGGCTGAAGGGACTTGGCAAGGAGAGTAATGGACTTCGTATGAACTGAAATCTCGCCTCTGCGAGTACGGAAAACCACGCCCTGCGTACCTACAATATCGCCTATGTCCCACTTTTTAAATTCCGCGTATCTGGCTTCACCAAGGTCACCGACCGTTACATAGAGCTGTATGCGTCCCTTTGGATCCTGCAGGTCGCAGAAAAAGGCCCTGCCCATATCTCGCTTTGACATAATGCGCCCGGCCAGCGATACCGTCTGATTTTCCATGGAGTCGAAATTGTCCTTAATATCGGCGGAATAGGCGGTACGTTCGTATTTTGTTATTGAGAAAGGGTCGCTGCCCTCATCCTGCAGCTTCTTCAGCTTGTCTCTTCTTATCTGCAATATCTCGGACAGATTCTCTTCTGCTTGCTGAGCATCCATGATATTTTCCTCTGCCATCAGGAGCCCTCCTAACCGTAAAATTTTTACTTATTTATTTCTAAAATCTCAAAATTAAGCGTCCCGGAAGGCGCATCCACCCTCACTCTATCGCCTTTTTTACAGCCTAATAGTGCTGCTCCGAAGGGGGACTCATCGGAAATTTTACCTTCCATCGGGTTTGCTTCCTGGGAACCTACAATCCTGTAGACCTGCTCCTCGTTTAAATCGAGATCCAGCACAGTAATGGCACTTCCCATTACGATTTTGCCAGTATCCGTTATATCTTCTATAATCTCTGCATTTTCAATAAGATTATTTAGCTCGGCAATCTTGGAATACAGCTTTCCCTGTTCAATTTTGGCTTCGTCATACTCGCTGTTCTCAGACAGGTCTCCAAAGCTGCGTGCCTCGCGAATCTGCTCCGCCACTTCCTTTTCTCTGACCGTCTGGAGGTACTCAAGCTCCTGCTTGATTTGTTCATAGCGCTCAGCGCTCATTTTAAACTTGGCCTCTCTTGCCACACTTCTCACCCTTTCAAATAGGATTATATAATAAAATCCTTCCTTGTTTACAAATACAGCCATTAGGCGTCTTTGAAGCCGCGGCCTAAATAATTTGAGCGCGCCGCCCGGGACGGGCGGCGTCGCGATACAATTTCCTTTTTGCGTATATTGTATAAGAAGCAATATTGTACTTCGTATTTCGGTATTATAATGACTTTGGAATAGTCTGTCAAGTGCGACAGCGTCGATAGGCTGAAATATATTTCACAAAACTCTCTGCCGCAAAGGCGGCAGAGAGTTAGTATAATATTTTAACAAGCTGTATCACCACCAAGGGATGTAATCGTCATAGAACTGAAGCGGATCTATTCGGGAGCCGTTTTCCATAATTTCATAATGAATATGGGGTCCTGTGGAATAGCCCGTGGAGCCGACAAGCCCGATTACTTCTCCCTGATACACGCTTTGCCCGACATCAACCCAAATCTCGCTCATATGGGCGTACAGGGTATATCTGTCATCACCGTGGTAGAGCATTACATAGTAGCCGTAGGACGAGCTGTAGGTCGCGGTAACTACCTCGCCGCCGTCGGCTGCCAAAATATCTGTACCGTAGCTTGCTCCTATATCGATTCCATTATGCATACGCCAAGTATATACAATCGGATCCTCTCTCATGCCATATGGGGAGGTGACGTATTTGCTGCTTCTTGAAGGCCATATGTAGCGTCCGGTTGCGCCAACCTGATCGTTCCCCTGCTGGCGCTGTCTCTCAAGTTCTCTGGTCATCTCAAGAATCTTTTGGGCAAGCTCTTGCTCGGCAGCCTCATATTCATCCATCGCCCTGGTATAGGAATCAATATTTTTTTCCAAATCAGCTATGAGAGAAATGGCCTTGCTTACCTGGCCGTCAAGGCTAATGGCCTTGGTCTCCTGCAATGAGCGAGCTTCTACCAGCTCATTTTTAACTCCCTCCAGCTCATTCTTTTTTCTTTCGGCAGTAGCCTGTGCATCCTTATAGGATTTTATAACCTTCTCATCGCTCTCCATAATCTCGGATATAAAATCCAGCCGGCTGAGCAGGTCGCCGAAGTCCTTTGCGCTGAACAAAACCGCAAGATACGAAATATCTCCGTTTTCCTCCATGGCCCTTACGCGCTTTTTAAAGAGCTCGCGCTGGCTTTCCTCATCCTCGCGCGCCGCCTGATATTCCTGCTCTTTTATATCTATGAGGTCTTCGTATGTAGCTATCTGGTCGTTTAAGTTCTCTATCTCCTGCCGGGTCAACTCTACCTGCCTGTCCAACATCACCTTCTGCTCAAGTATCGCTGCCCTCTCATATTCGTTGGAGTCCAGCTTTGCTTGTATGTCCTTCTGCTGCTGCTCTAAAAGCGCCTGCTGCTGCTGGAGCTGATAGAGTTCACTTTCCGACACCGCTTTTGCGTCTAAGGGCGTTAGTATTACCGCGAGTATCGGCACTAAAATTATCAGCGCCAGTACTAGGGCAATAACGGTTACAAACATTCTGCGTTTCTTCATTATAACCTCCGTCAGACCTTAAGATATTTGCGAATAACAGTTAGGCTGCCACCAATGCCCACTATAAAGCCGGTTGCCACGAAAATTCCAAGCAGTGGAAGCGCTATTTTCCCGAAGGAAAGCGCCTGAATAAGCTGCATGGCAGACGACTTGCCGATTTGAGTAACTACGACTTCATATATACCCCACTGGACTAAAAATGCAATCAGCGAACCGAAGAGCCCTAGCAGAAGGCCCTCAAACACAAACGGCCACCTGATAAAGCCGTTGGTCGCGCCGACCATTTTCATTATTGCAATTTCTTCCTTCCTGTCGAAGGTGGTAAGCTTAATTGTGTTTGCCATTATAAACATGGAGACTATAAGTAGAATTAAGATGATTGACAGCGAAACCAGCCCCACTATGCGACTGACTGTCACAAATCCCTCAGAAATCTCAAGATGGGCGTTGACCTTTGCAATGCCGTTGATTTCGTTTAGCCTGATTTGTGTGTCGGCCATATGCTCTATATCTTCCAGATAGACCATATATCTATGGCGGAGCACCGTTGGCTCCAAATCGGAAAACAGGTCGTTTTCATCCGGATCAAAGCTGGAGAGATATTTGGCGAGCGCGTCGTCCCTTGAGACGAATATCGCCTCAGTTACGTTTTCCAGGGACTCCAGTTGGGTCTCGAGCGCTTTGGCCTGCTCGTCCGTGAGTGCCTCGTCTACGAAGGCGATTACCTGATTTTCCGACTCCCATTGCTTTATCATGTTGTTTACATTTAGCACCAACAGCGTAAAGCTGCCCATTATTATGAGGCAGGCTACGATGACGCATACAGAGGCAAACGACATAAAGCCATGGGAAAAAATACTGCCCAATCCTTCCCGAAAAAAGTATCCTATCCTGTTACGATTCATAATTGTAGTACCCGTCCATTCCGTCGCTGATAACTTTTCCGCCGTCTATGGCTATGACCCGTTTTGAAAAACGGTTTACAAGCTCCTTTTCGTGCGTAACGACGAGCACTGTTGTCCCAAGCTTGTTTATTCTATCAAGAAGCATCATGATTTCTAGGCTACGCGCGGGGTCAAGGTTTCCGGTGGGCTCGTCCGATATTATTAGTCTGGGATTATTGACCAGCGCCCTTGCGATGGCGACCCGCTGCTGTTCGCCTCCGGAGAGCTCTTCCGGTTTTCTCCTCGTTCTCGTATCAAGGCCGACAAGCTCCAATACATAGGGGACGCGGCGTTTGATTTCCTTGCTCGACGCGCCTATAACGCGCATAGCGAAGGCTACATTGTCATAGACGTTTTTGTTTTCGATAAGCCTGAAGTCCTGAAAAACGACACCTAGTGTACGTCTGAGCATGGGCATTTGAGAGGGCTTGATGGTCTCCATATCGTATCCGTTGACAATGACGCTACCGACAGTAGGAGCTATCTCACCTGTGATGAGCTTAATTATAGTCGACTTCCCCGAACCGGAGGGGCCTACCAGAAAAACGAACTCGCCGTCATCAATAGTGGCTGTTATACCTTTAAGTGCTTTAGTGCCGTTTTCGTATGCTTTGCAAACATTTGTCATGCGAACCATGGATAAAAACCTCCAATGGGATAATCTACTTACCGCCCTGAGAATTGAGATACTTGTTAACCATCAGGGCCACCTTGAATACTATGGCATGGTCAAATTCACGAAGGTCCAGGCCGGTGAGCTTCTTTATCTTCTCAAGCCTGTATACCAGAGTATTCCTGTGTACGAACAGTTTCCTGGAGGTCTCTGAAACGTTTAGGTTGTTTTCGAAGAACTTCCTGATTGTGTATAGTGTCTCGTGGTCGAGCGCGTCAATCGGGTTCTTTTTAAATACTTCGGCCAGGAACATTTCGCAGAGCGTAGTTGGCAGCTGATATATGATACGGCCGATTCCTAGATTTTCATAGCTAATTATAGTTTTTTCGGTGTCAAATACCTTACCAACCTCTATTGCAACCTGGGCCTCCTTGTATCTCTCGGCCAGAGACCTCAGATGCTTGGATACGGAGCCTATTCCTATAACCGTCCTGATAAACAGCTCAGTGCTTATGGTGTTTTCTATGTGCATGGCAATCTTTTGCAAATCTTCGGACTCAACATCCACCGGGACCTCTTTTACAAGTACGATATCCGTCTCACTCGTGCTCACAATAAAGTCCCTCTGCCTGTCGGGGAAAAGATTCTGTATCACCTCAAGGGCTGAAATATCGGATTTTTCAATCTGGCGAATAAGGAACACCGCTCTTGAGACGTCCATATCAAATTTTAGTTCCTTAGCGCGGACAAATATATCGCCCGGAAGTATATTGTCGAAAAGTATATTTTTCACAAAAGTGCTCTTGTCGTATTTTACTTCATTGCAGATCTTGGCCTCATTAAAGGCGATAGAGGCCATGATGCAGATGCATTTCGCCTCACTGTCCTCCCCGTCAACGAAAACGGCATAATCATAGATGTTGTTCCAGCCGCTTAGCAGCTTAATTGTCTTGCCCGCTGCAACAATAATTTGATCCTTATTCTCACCAAGCATAGCCGACAGTTGGCCAAGCTTAGTCCCTACCAGCGAAAGCTCACTACAGGCAACTACTCCGCCATCGAAATCTATAACCCCGATGACCCTGTTGGTCGCTTCCTTCATCTGAACTATAACGCTTTGGAATATCCTTCCCGACATAACAATGTCCTCCCTCTGACTGACACGAATCGCACATAACTTATTTGGTCAAGTTGCACACATTACATAATAACCTGTTTCTTGGTATTTTTCAATATAAAATTGTAATTTAATTTGTAAATTCTTTGATATTTTGCGTGGAATTCGGATTTTTTTAATGTAAACAGTCGGTATGGTGCCTGCCGCTCAGACCGTTGAAAAGTCCTTTTGGCTTTTTTGACAAGGGTTCTCATGACTGCTGCAGCATGGTAAGCGCCATAAAAGGTATCGTTTCCGAGGCGCATTTACCCGGACAGTTTTAGTTTTTCCCGTCACGCATAGCAGGAAATCAAGCAAAGCTATTTGACTGAAGCAGCTTTCTAAAAAGCTCAACGGCCGGTAAGAGGCCGGCCGTTGTCGAAATGACGAGTACATTTATTAGTTTATTCTCCGCTCGGAATCGCTGTCAAAGATGTGTATTTTTTCGCTGTTCAGGTAAACCTTAAGGTCATCTCCGGCCTTTGCCCTGGTTGTAATCGGGGAGCTTACCATAAAGCCCACCCCTTCACCGCTGAGACGAAGGTTCACATGCGTACCCAAAAGCTCTACGCTCTCAACGGTCATTGAGATGGCCGAATGGTCTTTTTCTTCGTTCCCGCTGACGAGCAAGATGTCCGTCGGACGTATGCCCATAAGAAGCTTTTTCCCCGAATACTTAATCAATCCAGCGGTGTCCGGGGTGTCCGGAAGGGCAATTTCGTAACCTTTCCCGAAGCGAAGCCACAGCCTGCCCTCATTAGAAAAAAGCTCCGCCTCGCATGTGTTCATCTGGGGGCTGCCTATAAATTTTGCTACAAAGAGGTTGACCGGGCTGTCATAAAGCTCCTGGTAAGTACCCGTCTGTTGTACTGACCCGTTTCGCATAACAAGGATGCGCGAGCCGAGCTCCATTGCCTCGGCCTGATCATGCGTTACATATATGACAGTCTTCCCGAGCGTACGGTGAAGCGTCTTTAGCTCCGATCTCATTAAAGCTCTGAGCTTTGCATCAAGATTCAAAAGAGGCTCGTCCAGCAGGAAAACCTTTGGGTCCTGGACTATCGCCCTGCCCATGGCGATACGAAGCCGCTGACCGCCCGAAAGCGCGGCCGTCTTTCGGTCGAGTATCGCACCTATATCCAAAATCCCGACAACCTGCTCTATGCGCCGCTCAATTTCTTCCTTGGGGATTTTGCGCAGCCTGAGGCCAAATTCCAGGTTTTCATATACGCTCATATTGGGATACAGCGTTTGGTTTTTAAGCACAAGCGCAACACCCCTGCTTTTCGGAGGTACAGAATGAACTGAGATATCGTTGATAAGGATATCACCCTCAGTGATATCCTCAAGACCGGCTATCATTCTTATAAGGGTGGATTTCCCGCATCCGGAGGGTCCCAGAATCACAAAGAATTCTTTTTCCGAAATATCCGCGTTAAAGTTTGATACAGCCACAGTACCGTTCTCATACTTTTTGTAGAGACCTTTAATAATAACGCTCGACATTTTGCACCTCCACTCTATTTGTTTAATTAAATAATACCACATTGTCTGTCATAAGTATATTCTCAGTATTGACCAAAGCTAAGCAGTGCCATTTAGTTAATTTGCCCGTTTAATGCAGACAGGAGCGTAAGCGCTCTCTCCTCTTCCGTAAGCTCCCTTGAAGCGCCCAAATCCAACGAATCATCGAGCATCAGGCCTCCAATTGATAGGCGCTTTAAGTATGTCACGGGCTTGCCTAGGCTTGCCAGCATACGCTTTACCTGGTGATATTTGCCCTCGGATATTGCTATTTCACATTCGCTTTCCACAGCGGAAGAAAGAATAACAAGCTCGGCAGGCAGGCACCTGGTTCCATCGCCCAACACAAGGCCGGACCTGACCTTCAGAATGTCTTCCGGCCCCAGCTCGCCTGCTACCTTTGCGTAATATCTCTTAATTATATTGCTTTTCGGGGATATGATTTTGTGGGCGTAGTCGCCGTCATTAGTTATTATAAGAAGTCCCTCCGTGTCCTTATCAAGCCGGCCGACGGTAAAGAGCTTCTGACGTTTTGAGCGCTCGTCAAGCAGCTCCATAACGGTCCTTTCCCTGCTGTCCCGCGCCGCGCAGATGTAGCCCGCGGGCTTGTTCATCATTATATAGCGGTACTGCCTGTAAATCAGTCTCTCACCCTTAACCTCAATAATCGATTTATAGGGGTCGCATTTAATATCACCGGAAGGTGCCGGGCTGCCGTTTAGAAGCACTCGGCCGTTTTTTATCAGCGTTTTTACATCACGGCGTGAGGCAAAACCCATATCTGATATGATTTTATCAAGGCGCAAAAGTGACAAGATAAGACCCCCCTTTTGGCTAAATATAGTTATGGACATAGCTATGTGCGACTAGGGCATCTCCAAGCATATCAGGCCGGGGGCAGGCCATATAGCCATGCCGCCTGCCTAATTATTTATGTGGACGCTCGGCCATATTTTAACATAAAATTGTCCGAAACTGAATAGGCTGTACCATCATCGTCGGGAGGGATATCATGTTTATTTTTACCGCCAAATTTAACCGCAAAAGAGCCGTTGCGATAGTAATCGCACTGGCGGTCATTCTGTGCGCCATAATTCTGGTCGCAGGATATCTTGACAGAGATAAAGCCGAGCCGGCGGCCAGAGCCGTTCAAGCTACGGGCATAAAAACTAACGATGACAGGGTAAAATATCTGAGGTCCTTTGGCTGGGAGGTCAGTGAAAATCCGGTTGATGAGCAGGAAATTGTCATCCCTCGCGAGTTTACCGGTGTATACGCCAACTATATAGAGTTACAGGAGACACAGGGGTTTGAACTGAAAAACTACGGCGGAATGGAGGCAAAGCGCTATACATATGAAATATTAAACTATCCTACGGGGGAAAAAGGGATAGTAGCAGACATCATAGTTTATCGGAATACTGTCATCGCCGGCAATGTCCAGTCAACTGCGCTTGATGGGTTTATGCACGGTCTTAATGAGAACAATACCCAGCCCACTTCCTGATTAATCCGGCGTCTCCGACCTCCTTTTCGCACACAGATTTTTGCAAAGTGTACCGAAATTGATGCCGGCTCTACGCTCAGTCCGGAATATTCTATGATAGTATGGCAGTTTTATACTGAGCTGAAACGCAGAGGTTTTACTATTTACGTATGGCCAGATAATTGAAATTAACTAGCCTGACACCAATAAAGGTGTCAGGCTTTGTTTCTGTTATAAAGAAATAAGATTTACTTATTCTTCTTCAGTGATGGGATTGTCCGTATCGTAGACAATGGTGTCGGCAGAATCATCCGCCACTTGTGGTTCGGGAACGGCATCAGGCTCCAGCAGTGCACGGATGCTGAGAGAAACCTTCTTGTTCTCAGTGTCTATCTGGGTAATTTTAGCGTCGACCTCCTGGCCTTCCTGCAGAACCTCAGAAGTCTTGCCTATTCTGCGATCAGCTATCTGAGATATGTGGATAAGCCCGTCAACACCGGGTATGATTTCGGCAAAGGCGCCGAAATCCATCAGCTTTACAATTCTTACCTTGGCGACGCTTCCTACCTCATAGGTATTAATAAACTTCTCCCAGGGATTTTCACTGGGATCCTTGCATGTGAGCGAAATTCTTTTCTTTTCCTTGTCAAAGGAAAGTACGGTGACGTCCAGCTTATCACCGACGCTAACAGCTTCGGCTGGGTTCCTGACACGTCTCCATCCAAGTTCGGAGACATGGACCATACCGTCGATGCCACCGATATCTACAAAGGCACCGTAGGAGGTTAGGGACTTGACAACGCCGCTAAACTTGTCCCCTACTTCAATCTCCTGCCAAATCTTCTCCGCGGCCGCCTTGCGCTCTTCAAATTGAACGGCTCTTATGGAACCAACGACTCTGCGACGTGAACGATTGACCTCCGTAATACGGAGCTTGACATTCTTCTTCAGAAGCTCTGACATGGGAGCATCCTTCGGAAGTCCGGACTGTGAGGCGGGCACGAATACCCGCACGCCCTTTATAGAAACGACTACTCCGCCCTTGTTCTCTTCCGTAACTATGCCTTCCATGGTTGTTCTGTTCTCTCTGGCCTCTTCAACCACTTCCCAACCTTTAGCTGCGTCAAGACGTTTTTTAGAGAGCATTATCGTGCCCTCAACATCATTGACGCGTATTACAAAGGCCTCAATTTCCATTCCGGCCGTTACAACATCTTCAAGTTTAACATCGGGATCGTCGGAGAACTCTGAAAGGGGTATGTATGCCGAATGCTTCGTACCCAGATCGACCGATATCTCAGTTGGGGAAATGCCAACAACAACACCGGTTACCTTATCTCCTGTACTTAAAGTTTTTAGATTCTGTTCCAAAAGCTCCGCAAAACTGGTCTCCATATCCTCAGTCTTGCCCTCCGCCGCCTCGGAGATGACATCCAAGCCCTTGATTTCTTCCGCCATCTTGTTGTAAACCTCCTTAATTATCCATGCGGGCGTTGAAGCCCCCGCCGTAACCCCGACAGTCTTGGCATTCCTGAGCTTGTCCACATCCAACTGAGAAGCAGTTTCAATAAATAAAACCTGCGGGCATTTCTCCGCACATATCTCAGAAAGTCGCAGACTGTTGGCGCTCGATTTGCCACCAATTACAACAATTGCATCACAAATCTCGGAAAGCTTGGCCGCTTCGCCCTGCCGCATAGACGTTGCTCCGCATATTGTATCAAATAATTCGTAGTTTGTACACTCTTTTTTTATTAAATTGTTGCAATTGTCCACGTTCGCCTGGGTCTCGGTGGTCTGATATACAACCGACAGCGCAATATCTCTGTTTTCCGGCGCAGAGTTGAGCCAGTTTTCAAGCTCAGATGAATTTTTAAAGACTAGCGCGCCCTCGCACCAGCCGCAGATTGCGACGACCTCCGGATGGCTGTCACTCCCGATGACAATAGGCGTTCTGCCTTTCTGGCAGGCATCCTTCACAATCTTGTGTATCCTCGATACGTTGGGACAAGTTGCATCTATTATTTCACAGCCCTTTTCCCGAAGGGCAACGATGTCCTTCTCTGTCGCCCCGTGGGAGCGGATAATTACTATAGCACCGTCAGGTATGTCGTCCGTACTGGCAGCCTCCCGCACGCCCTCTTCTCTCAGCTTGGAAACTGCCTGCTCATTGTGAATAAGGGGGCCGAGAGTATAACACGCTCCCCCCTCGGCAGCCTTTTCAGCAAGCTCAACTGCCCTTTCTACGCCGTAACAGAAACCGGCCGTTTTCGCGTAAATTAGCTTCATGGCTTCAGCGCCTCAATCTTTCTCATAAGTTCATCGGCATAAGCGGAATAGACTTCCGATTTACCTCTGACCTTTTCAATCATGTATGGCTCACCTATTACCACATGGACGCTACTGAAGGGCTTCTTTCTGCGAGGAATATACACCGGGACGATAGGCACTCCCGTTCTGGCTGCAATCATAATGGCGCCGGTCTTTGCAGAGGTGTCCTCGCTATCCCCCACCCGCGTACCTTCCGGAAACATTGCGACCTTGTCTCCGCTCTTGAGCGTTTTCATCGCAGTCTTGACAGCATTAACATCAGAGTTCCCTCTATCAACGCCAAATATTCCCGCTATCTTCAGAAGATAGCCCAGAACAGGGATGCGCATCAGCTCAATCTTGGCCATGAAACGCATGAAGTTGTTCATCCCAAACGCGTAAGCGAGTATCACAGGGTCGCTGTAGGCCGAATGGTTTGCGCATACAAGCGCCGGCCCTTTGGGAATATTCTCACGACCCGTGGTGTTAATTTTATATACGATGCGGAAAAATGGATATACCAATATGCACCACAGCTTGTAAAAGCCCCTCATAGTCCTATTCTCTCCGATATAATTTCAGCTATTTTCTCCGCGCTCTCCTCAAGAGTGAGCTCGGTTGTGTCCACAAGGACGGAATCCTCCGCGGGCCTAAGGGGTGCTATTGCCCTGCTGCTGTCGTTTTTGTCCCGGTATTCCATATCCCGTAGGACCTCATCATATGAGCATTCTATGCCCTTTTCCTTAAGCTCCTTGTGCCTACGCTCGGCCCTGGCCTCGGCGGAGGCGGTCAGAAAAATCTTTACAGTTGCGTTCGGAAGCACCACGGTGCCTATGTCGCGCCCGTCCATAACAACGTCGTAGCGCCCGGCGAGGTTCCTTTGCATATCAAGAAGAAAAGCCCTCACTGCGGGCATTGCAGATACGTCCGAGGCATATATAGAGATTTCGGGCTCCCGTATTTTGTCTGAAACGTCGCCGCCGTTGAGTATTATATGCTGCACGCCGTCATCGTCATACTCTATGTCAATCCTAATGTCCGGAAGAAGCCTCTCTACTGCTGGAGCATCCTTGGGGGCAACCCCCTTCTGACGTACATACAGCCCCACTGCGCGGTAAATAGCGCCGGTGTCCACATAAATAAAGCCAAATTTTTTTGATACACTCCTGGCTAATGTACTCTTGCCCGCTCCCGACGGGCCGTCAATGGCTACGCTTCGCTTCATAAACTGTTCTCCTTTATCTTCGCCGCGCTTCTGCCGGCAGATACAGCAGTAGACCAGGCTATTTGCAGGTTAAACCCACCCGTATAGGCGTCGACGTCTATTACCTCACCGGCAAAGTACAAGCCTTTAACAAGCTTTGACTCCATTGTAGAGGGATTAATCTCCCGTGTGTTAACGCCACCGGAGGTTATTATTGCCTCCTCTATCGGACGCGGGCCCGTTATATTCAGGGGAAAGCCCTTGAGTAGGCTAACAAGGCCCTGCCGCTGCTGCCTGGTTATGGAGTGCACCTTCGTATCCTCGGCTATCCCCGAGCGCTCTACAATTACAGGTATCATAAGACGACTCAAAAGGTCGTCGAGTGCGTTTTTATAGTCGCGGTTTGAATACTTCTCAAAGTCCCGCAGGATGCGCGCATCCAGCTTTTTTTCGTCAAGACCGGGCTTTAAGTCTATCTTGACCGTATAACCTCCGGCTTCAAAGTCGCGCATGTGAGCGCTGGCGGAAAGAACCAGGGGGCCCGATATTCCGAAGTGCGTAAACTGCATTTCACCAAGCTCCTCATAAATGCGCCTTCCATCCCTATTATACGCTCTGAGCGTCACGTTCTTGAGGGACAGCCCCTGCATCCTCGGACAGTATTCATCGTCTGTTTCAAGAGCGATGAGTGAGGGCTTTGCGCCGATTATCGTATGTCCAAGCCCGGCTGCGATGCGGTATCCCTCGCCATTTGAGCCTGTCCTTGGATAGCTCATTCCCCCGGTGCAAATAATCGCTGCATCGCAAGGAAGCTCCCCGGCCTCGGTTTTAACGCCTCTTACACGTCCGTTCTCAGCACTGACGGAAAGGACACGGGCCTTTTTCACAGCCACCCCCAGCTGCTGCATGCGGCGGCCTAGCGCGTCAGCAATATCCGAGGCACGATTGGACACCGGAAAAACTCTGCCGCCACGCTCGGTTTTGAGCTGAACTCCGATTTTCTCGAAAAAAAGTATGGTGTCCGAGGGAGTAAAGCCGCGAAATGCCCCAAACAGGAATTTTCCGTTTCGGGGTACGTTCTCCATAAGCTTTTCGGGCGTACAGTTGTTGGTCACATTGCAGCGCCCCTTACCCGTTATCCTGAGCTTAACGCCCAAGCGTTCATTTTTCTCAAGGAGCGTGACGCTGGCCCCGCTCTCCGCCGCGGTGATTGCCGCCATCATGCCTGAGGCGCCGCCCCCTACAATAACGATATTATTTGTCACTTTTCTCGTATACCCCGTATTCTGACCATAAGTTCTCAAGCTCGCTAAAGGTTCTGGAAAGCTTGTCACCCGTTTCAGAGCCGAGGGCAACAATTAAGGCATTGATTAACGAAAGGGGCGCAACAAGGGAGTCAACAAAGGACACCATGTCGCTCTTGGCTAGAAGCTTAAGCTCTGAAACCTTGGCTATCGGTGAATCTATATTGTCGGTGATACCTATGACGGTCGCCGAGCGGTCTCTTGCAAATTCAAGCGTTCTTACGGTTCGGCTTGAATACCTCGGAAAGCTTATCCCAATTACCACGTCCTCATCGGAAAGGCGCATCATCTGCTCAAATATCTCGGTTATCGAGGTGTCGTCGACAACCCTGACATCGTCAAAAAGCAGTTTTAAATAAAAGCCCATGAAGACGGAAAGCGCCTTGGAAGAGCGCGTTCCGAGTATGTAAATCCTACGCGCGCCCGCTATTGCCTTGACCGCAGCGTTAAAGGCTTCCCTGCTTGTTTCCTCAGCGGTGGTCCGCAGCTTTTCCATATCCCAGTGCAGGACTGTGTCGAGCACATCCTTCGTCCCCATCACATCTCTTGTTACCTTTATCCGCTGAATGGAGGTCGAGTGCGTCCTTATCATTTCCTGCAAAGCCTTGCGCATTCCCGGATAACCGTCAAACCCCAGCTCCGAAGCGAAACGAACCACCGTGGATTCGCTGACGCCGACGGTCTTGCCGAGCCTCGCCGCAGTCATAAATGCGGCCTTATCGAAGTTGTTGCTGAGGTACTCGGCAATGCGTCTCTGACTTTTTGAAAAGCCCGAGTAATTCTTTTCAATTGCTGATATTACATCCTTATCCATATAAACCCCCCGTAAATTCTGCTCACACACAGAGGCAAACCGCTTGTGAAAGACTGCTGCTAGGATGGGCAGCGCGCCATTGCCCAAAAAAGTATCAAGCCTTTAAACCTAAAACCCCTAACTAATACCATTATGATACAGAGAAGAGTGCATAAAATCAACTGCTTTTTGCAGTTTTTTCTTCAGAAGCATTCATAATTATAAGCTATATGGAACGCAGGTATCTTACTTCCGCATCAGTGAGGTAGCGCCATTTTCCGTATTTGAGGTCTCCGAGCATAAGCTTCCCCTCTGAAACGCGCTTTAAGCGTTTGACGGTTAGTCCCGACATTTCGCACATTTTTCGTACTTGCCTGTTTCGCCCCTCATTTATGGTAATATACAGGCTGGCCTCATCACCGTTTTTTTCTATGAACTTGATTGAGGCGGCTTTTACCCTGCGGCCATCGATTGTCATTTCCTCGCCCATAGCCGCGACGGAGGCATCGATATCCTTGCCGCTGACCTTTGTAAGATAGGTCTTGGTTATTCCAAAGGACGGGTGCATAAGGGCGTTGGCAACATCCCCGTCATTGGTCATTATGAGAAGCCCCTCGGAGTTATAGTCGAGTCTGCCCACCGGATAGACCCGTTCCGGACAATCGCTCACAAGGTCGGCGACAGTTTTCCTGCCGAGCTCGTCGCTCATTGTGGTCACATAGCCCCGCGGCTTATGAAGCATTATGTATACTCTTTTCCCGCGGGAACCGAGCATAACGCCCTGCACCTCTATCCTGTCCTTATCAGGATCTGCCTTGTCGCCGAGCGTGGCAACCCTTCCATTGACCTTAACCTGTCCGTCGGCAATCAGCTTTTCTGCCTCACGCCTCGAGGCCAGTCCGTGTGCAGATATAATTTTTTGAAGTCTTTCTTGCATTCTTTCACCCTATTCCGGAATATATACATATCATGCTTCCGTCTTGTTGAGGCGCTGATAAATCGCGTCTATGTGGACGCATTAGATTTAATCAGCGCCTCCTTATCATAATTTCAATCTCCCGGGGCTTAGTATGGCAGCATCCTGTACTGAATGCCCTGTGAATTTCCAAGATACCACCAGTGTTTTATTCTGCCCCACAGGCTAAGCTTGACCTCCTCGTCCTGCTCAACGGTCTCCATATAGGTCAAGGGCAGGGTTTTAATAAGCTCGCCATTTACAATTATCTCCAATCCACCCGCAATGTCGTCTTCCGAGACCGGCGCGTAAACGAATTTCGGGAGCCGAATCTTTGTTTCAAGTACGTCATCGGCAGCAAGTAGCAGGCGGCAATCCTCGGAAAAGCCGACCGCCACCGAATCGGAGACCCCCGAAATCACCGGAACCCTGCAGTATTCCTGATTCTTTTCTGCAACTGTGTTCATCTTATACTGAGAAAAGGCCCAATCGTAGAGCTTCATATGGTCGTCCCAGTCATCCGGAGCGCAGAGCGTAACGCATATGAGCCTTAGGCCGTCCCGCTCAGCACAGGATACAAGCGTTCTCCCCGCCGCCATTGTGTAGCCGGTCTTGACGCCCTGCGCGCCCTTATAGCTCCAGAGCAGTCTGTTGTGATTTGTAAGGCTGCGGCCCGCCACCACCTTACTTTTTGTTGAAACAATCTCGCGAAAAAGCTCGTTTTCCAGCGCCTTAGCGGCAATTGCAGCGAGGTCAGAGGCTGTGGAATAGTGGCCATCCTGGTCAAGACCGTGCGGGTTCCTAAAGCTTGAATTCTCAAGTCCGAGCTCTGCCACCTTTTTATTCATCAGCTCCGCGAAGGCTTCAATACTGCCGGCAACGTGCAGTGCAAGGGCATGGGCCGCGTCATTGCCGGAGGAAATGAGCATTCCATACAGCAGCTCCTCTACCGTAAGTTCCTCGCCCGCCTTAAGGTACATTGAGGAGCCCTCAATAGCCGTGGATGCTGCGGTGACCTTTACCACTTCGTCGGGGTCGCAGTTATCCAGCACCACGAGCGCCGTCATTATTTTAGTTGTACTTGCTATGAGCATCCTTGCCTCTGAATTGCGCTGGTAGAGCACTTTTCCGTCGCTCAGCTGCAATATGGCCGCTCTTGCCGAGGTATCCGGAGTTGCTGCGGCCCTTCCGCACAGGAGCAAGGATATAAGAATCGTAATCAATGTAATTTTTCTCAAAAATAAGCACCGCCCTAAATAGTAGTGGGAGGTGCTTATTATCTCTCGGGCAGCTGAATTTTATTTAAAATGTGGTGGAAAAGCCCCGGCAAAATAATTTCCGCTTGCTTGGGCAGGAATTATTTTTCCTTTTCCTTGCCAATCATTTCCTGCACCTTGTCCAGAACCTCCGGCACAAGCTCTATGACCCTGTCGATAGTTGTATTGGCAGGGGGCGCTATGCTCACCAGTCTGACATTCGTGTCCTTTATTACCAGAAAAGCGACCGGGACTATATTGACGCCCGCCCCGCTTCCGCCGGCAAAGGGATTGGAGGTACCCGGAGTTTGATTTTTCGAAACGAAATCGCCGCCGCCGCTGCCGAAGCCGAAGCTGAGCTTTGAGACAGGAATGAGCGTAATTCCGTCAGGGGTGGTTATCGGCTGGCCTACAACGGTGTTGACATCGATCATATCACGGATTTTGCCCATTGTTACTTCCATCAGGTCTCCGATAGGATGCTTGTCCATACTATTTTTCTTCCTTTCCGTCTTTGATTCTTTTCAATTTAATGTAATCAAGAACTGCCGGCAGGCCTACATATAATACCTGCCACACCGCCATGGTAAGCTTTGCCCGGAAAAATATGCAAGGTTCCTTGAGTTCAAAGCTGAATGTCGACTTAATATCTCGCTTTTTAATATTAAAATTGTGCTCCAAAACCGGTACAATCATACCCATTGCCGCCGATACTCCACCATAACAAAGGGCTACGGTTGCCGGATCCTCCCCGGCAGCCATTGTATGGATTATTAACTCATCCATGCGGAACTTGTGCCTGAGTCTGATTATTATTTTCTTTATAAATGCCCAGATTCCCTTGAAATCCTCCATTGCACCGCCCTTTTTTTCGGGCTCGGTTTTCTCAGGTGCTCTGTCCGGCTTTTTCTCTTTCTTAGGCCTCTTGGCCTTGTCAGAACGGGGATATAGGCGTATAGAGCGAGGCCCGGCTATAAGCTCAAGCAGAAAGCCCTCCTCACTGTACTGCAAAACGATTCCTACGCGCAAAACCATCAGTATGGCTATAAGCGCGAGAAGGGCCAGTATAATATACAGAGCCGTCACGGCCCCTCACCTCCCAGGTCTAAGACAGCAGGTCGCCGCACTGCGTTTCCTCCTGCTCAATAAGAGCAGAAATTGCATCTTGCAGCTCAAGCTGTCCCTCGCTTTTCTCTGTCTCCGGCAGCATGGGAAGCTCGTCGATTGATTTAAGTCCAAAGCTTCTGAGAAAAGCCGGGGTCGTGCGGTAAACTGTGGGCCTGCCCGGCACCTTGAGTCTGCCGCAGGGCTCAATAAGGCCCTTATCCTCTAGGCTGCCGACAGTATAGGAGCTGTCTACGCCCCTTATTTTCTCAACATGCGCCCTTGTTACAGGCTGAAAATAGGCTATTATGGCTAGTACCTCCAGCGCTGTCTGAGATAGCTGGGGCGGCTTTCTGGCCTCCAGCACCCTGCGAATGAGGTCCGCAAACTCGGGGGATGAGCAGAGCTGAAGCGAATTTTCAAGCTTAATAAGGCGGATTCCTCTGCGCTCAAAGGCATATGTATCGGCAAGACGGTCGGCGGCATCGGAAATCAACTGCCTGTCCTGTCCCAGCACATCCGCTATTCTGTTTATCTGCACCGGCTCCCCTGCGGCGAACAAAATGCCCTCAAGAGCCGCTTCTAGTTCCTTTATTTGCATTTAAACCTCCGTACGTTCCTCAGATTCCGGTTGCGCTTACGACTGGATTTTCGTCGCTTCCGACTAAAATTATACTGCCCATTTTGCACAGTTCAAGTACCGCTACAAAGGTTGCTATAATCTCCGTACGGCTTTGGCTTTCCGTCAGCAGCCTGCGGATGCTGACGGTTCCGCGACTTCTGAGCGCCGAGAGTATTTCCTCGGTCTTCTGCGAGACGGAATAGGGTATCTTCTGTGGCATTGTCAGTATTTCCGGACTAATTTCGGCTTCCAGCTCGCCCCTGCTCAAAACTGCCAGAATGGCTTTTTCGAGATCCTCCTTGGGGTGGATATACGAGTAGCACCTGTCTGTGTCAAGGGGTTCCGGCGGCTTGGTAAAGTAGCCTATGCCACGCTCGCGACAGGCCCTCAGATACTCCGCCGCAAATTTTATGCCCGCATATAAGTCGCGGCGCCTTAGCTCCTCAAGCGACGACATAAGCGTCTCAAGCTCTGAAGGCGGCTCCTCGTCTGAGGATAGCAGCATTTTTGCCTTGATATAGGTCAGATGCGAGGCCATTGCGATAAACTCACTGGCAATTTCAAGGTCCATCCGCTTCATCTCGTCCAGATACTCAAGGTATTGTTCGAGTATGACCGATATCTGAACATCGCGTATCTCTATCTTGTTTTTACTTAAAAGCAACAGTATGAGCGCCAAAGGGCCCTCAAAATCCTCCATTTCGTCCTTGGACTTGACTATGCCCTCCAGTTTAAAGGTGGGAGTCTCCATATCCCGGCCTCCTATGATACAAGCTTGTGCGCAAATTCCGCAACTTCGAACAGGCTGTTAAACACAGCCGCGGACGTCCTGTAAATGGGTTCGCTGAGCGCGCCCGTAAACACGATGAGCATAAGCAGCAGTACTCCATAGCGCTCATACATCATCAGCTTAATATATAGCCTGTTCGGGAGCAGAGAGAACAAAACCTTAGAGCCGTCCAGCGGCGGAATCGGTATCAGGTTAAAAACGCCCAGTGAAACGCTGAGATAGGCCGTTGTGCGCAAAAACTCAAGTACAGTTCCGCCGAAGGAGCTAAAATAAAGGGTCCGCCATAAAAGTCCATATAGCAGAAGGCAGAATGCGGCGAGCACAATATTGGAAGCTGGCCCCGCCAGGGCGGTCAGCGCCATATCACGCTTTGGATTTTTAAAATTATACATATTGACCGATACCGGCTTAGCCCATCCGAAGCGAAACACAATAAGCATTAGAAGACCTATCGGGTCAATATGCCGAAGCGGGTTTAAGCTCATCCGCCCCTGCTGCTCTGAGGTTCTGTCGCCGAGCTTATAGGCCGCGAAGCTGTGGCTCATCTCGTGTATGACAATGCACACCAGAGCCGGCAAAATCGTATACAAGAGGTTTGTAATGTACGACCAGTCCATGTTTAAAATTACATCTTTAAATCTCATAGCAAATTGCCTGTCACTGTCCAAGGTGCCTTTCTATTTCTGCAATCAGTTCCTCACGCCCGGTCCCCTTTTCAGCAGAAAACAGGATTACTGGTATCCCTTGCTCAAGTCCCAGAGTGAGCCTTATCCTTTCAAGGTTGGGCGCAATCTCGCTCTTTTTGAGCTTGTCGGCCTTATTTGCAACTACGATAAGCGGACAGCCTGTGGATTTAAACCAATTTGACATAAGAATATCATCGGCAGTGGGCTTATGGCGGCTGTCAACTATCATTACACCAAGTGTGATGAGCCCCTCCGTGCCAAAGTAGCTCTCCATTAGCCTTGCCCAGCGCTTTTTTTCTGATTCGGACACCTTTGCATAGCCGTAGCCGGGAAGGTCGGTAAAATAGGCGGTTTTATCAATGAGGAAATAGTTGACGTGCGCGGTCTTTCCGGGCCTGCTTGCCACTCTCGCAAAATTCTTTCTTCCCAACAGTCTGTTTATTACGGAGGATTTGCCGACGTTTGACCTGCCCGAGAAAACTATCTGGGGCAAGCCATCAGCTATAAAATCCCGCTCAGAAGCTGCGGATTTAATAAATTCTGAATTGAAAAAGTTCATCTGATCTCCTTACAGAAAGCGAAAACCGCCCTTTTCCTTTAGTAGCGCCACGGCATGTGCAGCTATGCCGAGACAGGCGCCCGTAAAGCCCAGCCCCTCCTCGGTCGTCGCCTTCAGATTTACATTACGAATGTCCACTTTCAGCGCCCTGGCGATATTTTCCTGCATATCAGGTATAAAATTATAGAGCTTAGGCTGCTGGGCTATTATTGTTATATCCACGTTTCCAATCTTATAATTGGCGGCCGTTATAAGCTCCAAAACTCTATCAAGCAGGTCCATACTGTCAGCGCCCTTAAACTGGGGATCCCCGGGCGGAAAGTACATTCCAATATCTCCGAGGGCCGCCGCGCCCAAAAGAGCGTCCATGAGGGCGTGAATTACCACATCCGCGTCGGAGTGCCCGTCAAGTCCTTCGGTGTAAGGTATCTCAACACCGCCGAGAACCAGCCTTCTGCCTATCTTGAAGCGGTGCACATCATAACCGTGTCCGATTCTCATACTTCACAAACACTCCTCTCTCTGAGTATAGCCTCAGCGGCGAAAATATCGGAGGGAGTTGTAATTTTTATATTCTCATAATCACCTTGTGTGACTTTAACTGTAAGGCCCAGCTTTTCGACGGCCATACAGTCGTCGGTAAGTATCGCCTTAGAGCGTATTGCATCCGTCAGCGCCGCCTTAATAATATCGGTCTTGAACACCTGCGGAGTCTGTATCGCATACAGTGTGTCCCTGTCCGGCGTGCTCAGAATCTCCCCGGATTTTACAACCTTGACCGTGTCCTTAACCGGCACCCCGGGTACCGCCGCGTTAAACTGAGCAGCTGTTCTGATTGCATCAGAAATAACCTCTTGTGTCACAAGAGGGCGCGCTGCGTCGTGTATCGCCGCAAGAAGCGAATTTGAGGATACCTCCATAAGCCCGATATAAGCGGAATCCTGCCTCTTTTCGCCGCCGCGGATTATTTTTGTAACCTTTGAAATATCGTAGTCTTTAACAAGTACGCTTATATCTCCGACTTCCTCGGGCCTTGCCACTATTATTATCTCGTCCACCTCGGGACTTAATTCAAATGCTCTGAGCGTGTGAACAAGGACCGGCTCACCATCAATTTCCGCAAACAGCTTGTTCAGTCCGTTCATTCTTACGCCGCTTCCTGCGGCAAGAATTATGGCGCTGCAGAAAAGGCGTTCGTTCTTTTTCCATTTTGAAGATTTAAAGAGCTTTGACAGCAAGCCTGACATAATATGACCCCGTTTCGATTATGCTTTTACATAAAAGGAGCTGTTATCTACAGCCCCTATTATATAACTCTCTATAACTTATTTACCGCAGGTACAATTAATGCAGCTTTCAGGACAGCTAACAGGACATTGCCGCGTTTATTTTTTCCTCTATCTCGTCGTAGGTAGAGTGCTTCGAAAGGACAATCTCCGAGATGAGTATCTGCTTTGCGTTTCTCAGCATCTTTCTCTCACCCGTGGATAAGCCGCGCTCCTCGTCCCTGGCCATAAGGCCCTTGACGACTCTCGCGACCTCGGTAAGGTCTCCGCTTTTTATGCGCAGCATGTTCTCCCGGTAACGCCTGTTCCAGTTTTGAGACATATCGACCTCAATATCGTTGATAGAGTCAATTATTTCGTCCGCCTGCTCTTCACTTATTATCGGACGCACTCCAATCTCCTCAGTGTTAGATACCGGAATCATCACAAGCATGCCGCCGACAGGCATTCTGAGGACATAGTATTCCCTCGTTACGCCATTAATCTTCTTTTTTTCTATGCTCTCAATAACCCCGGCGCCGTGCATAGGATGAGCAATCATATCACCAATTTGAAACACGGGAATCCTCCTTTCCCCAGAAAATTTAATTTATATATAAGTTAATTATACACACTTTTTCAATTTTTCGCAAGCAAAGCACCAAAAACTTTTGATTATATATTATTCTTACACCATTTTTTGTGCAATTGAGAAGCAAAACGCAGGAAAGACATGAAATCTTTCCTGCGCTTAAGAAATATCAAATTTCTACGGGTTCTTAGTAAGTCTCGATAACAACGCCGGAACCGACGGTTCTGCCACCCTCGCGGATAGCAAAACGCAGGCCCTTCTCGATGGCTATCGGGGTGATGAGCTCAACATTCATGTCAACGTTGTCACCGGGCATACACATTTCGACGCCCTCGGGCAAAGAAATAACACCGGTAACGTCTGTTGTACGGAAGTAGAACTGCGGACGATAGTTGTTAAAGAAGGGGGTGTGGCGTCCTCCCTCTTCCTTGGTCAGTACGTAAACCTGGCCCTTAAACTTTGTGAGGGGCTTGATGCTGCCGGGCTTAGCGAGAACCTGGCCTCTTTCAACCTCGTTCTTGGCGATACCGCGCAGGAGAGTACCAACGTTGTCGCCGGCCTCTGCATACTCAAGCACCTTATGGAACATTTCAGTTCCGGTAACGACGGACTTCTTAGTTGCCTTTATGCCGACGATCTCAACTTCGTCGCCAACCTTGACTCTGCCACGCTCAACACGGCCGGTGGTAACAGTGCCGCGTCCGGTGATTGTGAAGACGTCCTCAACAGGCATGAGGAAGGGCAGGTCAGCCTTACGGTCGGGGGTCGGAATATAGCTGTCAACTGCTTCCATGAGTTCCTTAATGCAGGCATACTCGGGAGCATCAGGATCGGTGGAGCTGCTGGAAAGAGCAACCAGACCCGAGCCCTTAATGATGGGAATATCATCGCCGGGGAACTTCTCCTTGGAGAGAAGCTCACGGACTTCCATCTCGACAAGCTCGATGAGCTCAGGATCATCGACCTGGTCAATCTTATTGAGGAACACAACGATAGCAGGCACGCCAACCTGACGAGCGAGGATTATGTGTTCGCGGGTCTGAGCCATGGGGCCATCGGAAGCGGCGATAACAAGGATCGCACCGTCCATCTGAGCGGCTCCGGTGATCATGTTCTTGATATAGTCAGCATGGCCCGGGCAGTCGACATGGGCGTAGTGACGATTCTCTGTTTCGTACTCAACGTGGGAGGTATTGATTGTAATACCTCTCTCCTTCTCTTCCGGGGCCTTATCAATTGCATCATAGGCTTCAAATTCGGCCTTGCCGGTTAAGCTAAGATACTTTGTTATAGCAGCAGTAAGTGTGGTTTTGCCGTGGTCAACGTGACCAATGGTTCCGATATTTACGTGGGGCTTTGTTCTCTCAAACTTTTGCTTAGCCATTTTGAGTTGTCCTCCTTATTAATAAAAAATAAGCATTTTACGATAACGTTATTTTACAGCACGTTCGCTGTTTTTGCAACTATATTTTAAACTTCCTGGATTCTGCCGCTTGCCTTGATTATCTCGTCCTGAATACTCTTCGGAATCTCAACATAGTGACTTGGCTCCATGCTGTAATTACCTCTGCCCTGCGTTTTGCTGCGCAGGTCGGTAGCGTAGCCGAACATCTCGGAAAGCGGGACAAAGGAATTGATCTGTGTCGCTCCGCTCCTTGTCTCCATTCCGGATATCTGGCCGCGGCGCGCGCTTATGTCGCCCATTACATCGCCCATGTAGTCCTCAGGAACAGTGACGACAACCTTCATGATCGGTTCAAGAAGGGTCGGGCTTGCCTTTTGGCAGGCCTCCTTGAAAGCCATGCTGCCGGCGATCTTAAAGGCCATTTCCGAAGAGTCTACCTCGTGAAAGGAACCGTCGTAAAGTGTAACCTTCACGTCCACGACATTGTATCCGGCAAGTATACCGGACTGCATTGCGCCCCGTATTCCCTGATCAATTGCCGGTATATACTCCTTCGGGATTGCGCCGCCGACAATCTTGTCAATGAATTCATAGCCCTTTCCTGATTCATTCGGCTCGACTGTGATCTTGACGTGGCCGTACTGCCCCTTACCGCCGGACTGGCGGACATACCTGGTGTCGGCATTGGCGGACTTCTTGATGGTCTCCTTGTATGAAACCTGGGGTTTTCCGATGTTTGCCTCGACCTTAAACTCGCGCAGTAGCCTGTCCACTATAACTTCAAGGTGGAGCTCACCCATGCCTGCGATGATGGTCTGGCCCGTCTCGTTGTCCGTATAGGTCTTGAAGGTCGGGTCCTCCTCGGCGAGCTTAGCGAGCGCTATGCCCATCTTCTCCTGGCCGGCCTTTGTCTTCGGCTCTATGGCAACCCGGATAACAGGCTCGGGGAATTCCATTGATTCAAGAATAATCGGATTTTTCTCATCACAGAGTGTGTCACCGGTTGTGGTGTTTTTTAGACCTACAACGGCTGCTATGTCGCCCGAATAAACTGTGGCGGTATCCTCTCTGTGGTTTGCGTGCATTTGCAGTATGCGTCCGAGACGTTCCCTTTGACCTTTGGTAGAGTTTATAACCGTTGTTCCCGCGTCAACCTTGCCTGAATAGACACGGAAGAACGAGAGGCGGCCAACATAAGGGTCGGTCATGATCTTGAACGCGAGAGCCGAAAAAGGAGCCGCATCGTCAGAGGGACGGGTTTCAGCTTCTCCTGTGCTGGGATTGATGCCCTCTATCGGCGGGACATCCAGCGGCGAAGGCATATAGTCCACAATTGCATCGAGGAGCTTCTGTACGCCCTTGTTTCGGTAAGACGTGCCGCATACGACCGGAATCATATCGACGGCAACAGTTGCCTTTCTTATCGCGCTCTTGAGCATTTCGGTGGGAACTTCCTCACCCTCCAGATACAGCATCATGATCTCATCGTCAAAATCGGAAACTGCCTCTAAAAGCATTATTCTGTGTTCTTCAGCAAGCTCGCGCATATCCTCGGGGATTTCCTCGACTCTCATATCCTGGCCAAGATCATCGTAGTATACGTCGGCATTCATTTCTACAAGATCGACTATTCCCCTGAAGTCCGATTCGCTTCCTATCGGCAGCTGAATCGGCACTGCATTGCATTTGAGTCTGTCACGAACCATTTCAACCACGTTGAAAAAGTCCGCGCCCACGATGTCCATTTTATTGACGTAAATCATGCGTGGAACATGGTAGTGGTCGGCCTGACGCCATACAGTCTCGGACTGGGGCTCAACACCGCCCTTTGCGCACATTACAGTGACACTACCATCGAGCACTCTGAGTGAGCGCTCAACCTCGACGGTGAAGTCGACGTGACCGGGAGTGTCTATTATATTGATGCGGCAGTCCTTCCAAAAACAGGTGGTCGCGGCGGAAGTTATGGTAATTCCGCGCTCCTGCTCCTGCTCCATCCAGTCCATGGTGGCTGAGCCCTCATGAGTCTCGCCGAGTTTATAGGTTCGGCCTGTATAGAACAGTATACGCTCCGTCGTTGTGGTCTTTCCCGCATCGATGTGCGCCATTATACCAATATTTCTTGTATTGTTGAGGGTATATTGCCTCGGCATATTTTCTCTCCTACTTAATTCAACCTTTGGGATTACCAGCGGTAATGGGCGAAGGCTCTGTTAGACTCAGCCATCTTGTGCATATCTTCTTTCTTCTTGACTGAGTTACCTATGCCATTACTCGCATCCATTATTTCTCCGGCAAGACGATCTTTCATCGTCTTTTCGCCACGGCTTCTGGAATAGTTTGTAATCCAGCGCAGCGCGAGTGTCTGACGCCTCTCAGGTCTTACTTCAATAGGGACCTGATAAGTGGCGCCGCCGACGCGGCGTGCTTTAACCTCAAGCGAAGGCATGACGTTCTCCATTGCCTGGATAAAAACATCAAGAGCGGGTTTGCCGGTTTTTTCCTCTATTTTCTCAAAAGCGCTGTAAACAACCTTTTGAGCAACACCCTTTTTTCCGTCCAGCATTATGCTGTTTACCAGTTTTGTAACTAAAACTGATTTATATACGGGATCGGGTAATATTTCTCTTTTGGGTACGTTACCTCTCCTGGGCACTATTGCTTCCCTCCTTCATAAATAAAATGATTTCATAGGTACTCGAAGGACCCTTTGGCCTCCGTGAATGCCTGCCTCGGAGATAACATACATTTATATATATGTCAATCTTTTCGGCAAGGCGAAGCCTTGCGCCAAAGCGCTACAGCTTATTTCTGACCTGGCTTGGGTTTCTTCGCGCCGTACTTGCTTCGTGCCTGCATACGCTTGGCAACACCCTGAGTGTCAAGGGCGCCACGGATGATGTGGTATCTTACGCCGGGCAGGTCCTTAACACGGCCGCCGCGGATCATGACCACGGAGTGCTCCTGCAGGTTGTGTCCGATACCGGGTATATAGGCAGTTACCTCATAACCGTTGGTCAGACGCACACGGGCAATTTTACGGAGCGCGGAGTTGGGCTTCTTAGGGGTGGAGGTTCTGACCGCTGTGCATACGCCTCTCTTCTGCGGGGACGGCAAATCGGTCTCCCAGTTCCTGATGGTGTTGAGGTTCTTCTGCATTGCGGGCGATGCTGACTTATAGGTCACCTTTTCCCTGCCCTTTCTCACAAGCTGATTAAATGTGGGCATTATTCTCCTCCTTTCTTTAAATAGTGGTTATTTTATACGGAAAGCACTTTTGTATTCCGATAAAATCAAATTACTTTAAAACAACTGCGGCAGCGGTCCCTACTTCTATACCGCATGCCCTACCCAGCTCTTTCATAGTCGGAACCGGGACTGTTTCCACGCCGTACCCGGCGCATAATTCCATAAGCGAAAGCCTCACACGGTTTTCTGCATCTTCGGCAATAAACATCACCGCCGCTTCCCCCTTTGTCACGGCTTTGCGGCTCTGATTGATACCGGCAAGTTTTCTCCCGTTTTCAAGTCTTGAAAGCATAAAACCTTCCTTCCGCAAACTGCACAGTATTTTAACATACATTCTAGGCACAGTCAACAAATATTTATAAGCATTTCAAGTTGTCCGGCGTTTTGTGCCGGGGGCTTTCGCCCCCGGATTGTTGCCTCAGAGACCTGCGGCCTCCGCGCCCTCCGCCTGCTGGTGGACGGCAGAGTACGCGTGATCGGATTTATGCTCCTCCGTAAATTCTCTGTATATGCTGAGTCCGGAGCCTGCGGGTATAAGCTTTCCTATTATTACATTTTCCTTCAGTCCGATCAGGTGATCGATCTTGCCCTTTATGGCCGCTTCGGTCAGAACCTTTGTTGTTTCCTGGAAGGAGGCGGCGGAGAGGAAGGATTCCGTGGCCAGCGAGGCCTTGGTGATGCCCATCAAAAGCTGAGAGCAGGTAGCGGTCCTGAGCTCGGTTTCGCCCGCCTCTATCCTGGCGAGCACCTGCTCGTTTGCGTCCTTAAACTCGAACACATCAACGGTGGCGCCGGAGAGAAGCTCGGTATCACCCGGATCCTCAACCTTGACCTTTCTCATCATCTGACGCACTATGACCTCAATATGCTTATCATTGATGTCAACGCCCTGCTGACGGTATACCTTCTGAACTTCCTGTATGAGGTAGCTCTGAACAGCCTCCACCCCAAGTATGCGCAGCACGTCATGCGGGTTGAGAGCACCACTGGTAATAAGGTCACCCTTCTCTATAAGCTCACCGTCGGCTACCCTTATACCTGAGTTTATCGGTACGAGATAAGACCTCGCGTCGCCCTCTTCCTCACTGACAACATTAATTGTGCACATATTGTTCTTTTTGCTCTCTTCTATACTGACGCGTCCGGTGATTTCAGAGAGAAGCGCCATTTTCTTCGGCTTTCTTGCCTCAAAGAGCTCCTCGACCCTGGGAAGACCCTGTGTGATGTCGTCTCCCGCTACACCGCCCGAGTGGAAGGTACGCATCGTAAGCTGTGTACCGGGCTCGCCGATAGACTGTGCGGCTATTACTCCTACCGCCTCTCCCGCGCTGACGGGCTCGCCCGTGGCGAGGTTCATGCCGTAGCATCTGGCGCACACACCGCGCCTTGCATCACAGGACAATACCGTGCGGATTTTCAGCTTGTTGATACCCGCAGCTTCGAGCTTT
This sequence comes from Clostridiales bacterium, assembly GCA_012520395.1. GTDB lineage: Bacteria > Bacillota > Clostridia > Oscillospirales > Oscillospiraceae > DUPK01. The sequence continues at coordinate 12,566 of JAAYOL010000016.1, read as the reverse complement.
TTTGCATCCGCTGAAATGAGCATGCGGTTTTTTTCGAATATTATCTCGCCCGTGTTGGGGTCGACTATATCCTCAGCGGGGAATCTGCCATGTATGGCCTCCCCGAAGGTAACTATTATCTGGCCCTTTTCCTGAATCTCAGAAACCTCGATACCCTCGCGTGTTCCGCAGTCAAGCTCCTTAATAATAACATCCTGCGAGACATCGACCAGGCGACGCGTCAGATATCCGGAGTCTGCGGTACGCAGGGCGGTGTCGGCGAGTCCCTTTCGGGCACCTCTCGATGAGATGAAGTATTCCAGAACAGTGAGGCCCTCGCGGAAGTTCGCCTTAATGGGTATTTCGATGGTCTTGCCGGCTGTGTTTGCCATAAGTCCGCGCATACCGGCAAGCTGACGAATCTGGTTCATGCTGCCCCTGGCACCAGAGTTTGCCATCATATAGATGGGGTTGAACTCATCCAGGGAGTCCTGAAGGGCATCGGTCACGGCCTTTGTAGTGCGCTCCCACTCCTCAACGACCAGTCTATAGCGCTCCTCATTGGTTATAAAGCCGCGCTTATACTGCTTTTCAATGTTGATGACCTTCTGCTCAGTTTCATTGATGAGAGTCCTCTTGGCCTCCGGAACAGTCATGTCCGAAATGGAGATAGTAATGGCGCCGAGCGTCGAGTACTTAAAGCCAAGGGCCTTGATGTTGTCGAGCACCTCGGTGCTACGCGTAAAGCCGTGCTTCGCAATGCAGCGGTCGACAATTTCTCCGAGCTGCTTTTTGCCGATCTTGAAGTTTATTTCATAGTCGAACATATGCTCCGGATCGGTTCTGTCCACGAAGCCGAGATCCTGAGGTATCGGCTCGTTAAAGATAATACGACCTACGGTTGTTTCTATAATTTTGGCGCGAACCTCGCCGTCAATTTCTTTTTTGACCCTGACCTTAATGGGGGCATGAATTCCGACCGCGCCCGCCGTGTGTGCCATTATTGCCTCCTCGGGTGAGGCGAATGCCTTTCCGGTGCCATGCTCCTCCCTCTCATAGGTGAGGTAATAAGCGCCGAGTATCATGTCCTGAGTCGGCACGGTTACCGGGCGTCCGTCCTGCGGACGCAGGAGGTTGTTTGAAGAGAGCATGAGTACTCTGGCCTCCGCCTGTGCCTCGGCGGAGAGGGGGACGTGCACTGCCATCTGGTCTCCGTCAAAGTCTGCGTTATACGCGGTGCAGACCAGCGGGTGGAGCTTAAGGGCTCTTCCCTCAACCAGAACCGGCTCGAAGGCCTGTATGCCGAGTCTGTGCAGTGTCGGTGCGCGGTTTAATAGCACCGGATGCTCTTTAATTATAACGTCAAGAGCGTCCCAGACCTCTGTGCGCCCCTTGTCCACCATCTTCTTTGCGCTCTTGATATTGTTCGCTATGCCGTCCTGTACGAGCTTCTTCATAACAAAGGGCCTAAAAAGCTCTATGGCCATTTCCTTAGGCAGACCGCACTGATAGAGCTTCAAAGTCGGTCCGACAACGATAACGCTTCGTCCTGAGTAGTCAACTCGCTTTCCAAGGAGGTTCTGGCGGAAGCGCCCCTGCTTGCCCTTTAGCATATCGGACAGCGATTTGAGAGCACGGCTGTTCACACCGGTCACCGCTCTACCGCGGCGCCCGTTGTCAATAAGCGTATCCACCGCCTCCTGAAGCATTCTTTTCTCGTTCCTGACTATGATGTCCGGAGCGTTGAGGGCGATAAGCCTCTTCAGGCGGTTATTTCTGTTTATGACCCGGCGGTAAAGATCGTTTAAGTCACTGGTCGCAAAGCGGCCGCCGTCGAGCTGAACCATCGGGCGTATCTCAGGCGGTATTACGGGCAGGACGTCGATTATCATCCAGGTTGGTTTGTTTCCGGATTGACGGAAGGCCTCGACGACCTCCAAGCGCTTCACAAGCTTCGCCTTCTTCTGACCGGAGGCGTCCTTGAGCTCAGCACGGAGCTCCTCGGAGAGCTTATCACAGTCGATACGGTGCAAAAGCTCCTTTACGGCTTCTGCGCCCATGCCTGCCTTAAAGTCGTCCTCATACTTTTCGCGCATGTCCCGGTACTCTTTTTCGGTCAGTATCTGGTTGCGGATAAGCGGCGTTTCTCCGGGATCGATGACAATATAGGCGGCAAAGTACAGCACCTTTTCCAGTACCCTCGGTGATATATCAAGGATAAGCCCCATTCTGGAGGGGATTCCCTTAAAATACCAGATGTGTGAAACGGGGGCAGCCAGTTCTATGTGACCCATGCGCTCGCGGCGAACCTTCGACTTTGTCACCTCGACGCCGCAGCGATCGCAGACCTTGCCCTTATAGCGTATCTTCTTATACTTTCCGCAATGGCACTCCCAGTCCTTTGTCGGTCCGAAAATCCTCTCGCAGAAAAGTCCGTCGCGTTCGGGCTTGAGTGTTCTGTAGTTTATGGTCTCAGGCTTCTTGACCTCGCCGCAAGACCAGCTTCTTATTATTTCGGGGGAGGCTATTCCAATCTGTATAGCTTCAAAAGGTGTATAACTCATAATCACTCGTCCTCCTCATCCAAAACATCTAATTCATCGTCTAGAACCTCGTCTGAATCGTCCAAGTCATCTTCAGACCCCTCTTCAAGGTTCTCTTCAATATCGGCGTCCTCGATAGTATACCCGCCAAGCTCTATCTCGCTGTCATCGGACTTATATATCGATTCCTCTCTGAAGCCCGGGTAATCGTCCTCGTCATCGGATCTGAGCTCTATTTCGTTTCCGTCGGAGTCGAGTACGTGTACGTCGAGACACAGAGACTGAAGCTCCTTAACCAGTACCTTGAAGGACTCGGGAACTCCGGGCTGGGGCACATTTTTGCCCTTGACTATCGATTCATAGGTGCGCACACGGCCCGTTACGTCGTCCGACTTGACGGTGAGGATTTCCTGCAGGGTATAAGCGGCCCCGTAGGCCTCGAGCGCCCAGACTTCCATTTCTCCAAAGCGCTGTCCGCCGAACTGCGCCTTGCCGCCCAGCGGCTGCTGCGTAACCAGCGAGTACGGTCCCGTACTCCTCGCGTGAATCTTGTCGTCGACCAGATGGTGGAGCTTAAGGAAGTAGACATATCCGACCGTAACGGGATTGTCGAAGGGGTAACCGGTACGTCCGTCGTAAAGAATACTCTTTCCATCGCGCCTAAGACCTGCAAGCTCCAGTGTATCCATTATTTCAATCTCGTTTGCACCGCTGAATATGGGAGTGGCGACCTTCCAGCCAAGTGCATGGGCAGCGTATCCGAGGTGCACCTCAAGAACCTGACCGATATTCATACGAGAGGGTACGCCAAGCGGATTTAACACGATGTCAAGCGGCGTGCCATCAGGCAGATAGGGCATATCCTCCCTAGGAAGTATCCTTGAAACAACGCCCTTGTTTCCGTGGCGGCCGGCCATCTTGTCACCAACTGAAATCTTTCGCTTCTGCGCTATATAGCAGCGCACGACCATGTTGACACCGGGGTTCATCTCGTCCCCGTTTTTGCGGGTGAACACCTTGACATCAACAACGATTCCGCTCTCACCATGCGGTACCTTGAGAGAGGTGTCTCTGACCTCCCTGGCTTTTTCACCGAAGATAGCGCGCAGCAGCCTCTCCTCGGCGGTGAGGTCGGTTTCGCCCTTAGGCGTAACCTTGCCGACAAGAATGTCTCCGGCGTGCACCTCGGCGCCCACCGTTATAATTCCACGCTCATCAAGGTAGCGCAGCGCGTCCTCGCCCACGCCGGGAATATCCCTTGTTATTTCCTCGGGCCCGAGCTTTGTGTCGCGTGCGTCAATTTCATGCTCCTCTATGTGGATGGACGTAAACACGTCATCCAGCACAAGGCGCTCGTTTATCAGGATGGCGTCCTCATAGTTGTAGCCCTCCCAGGTCATGAAGCCTACAAGCACGTTTTTGCCGAGCGAAAGCTCGCCCTGACAGGTAGAAGTGCCGTCCGCAAGCACGGTGTCAGCAGTAACCCTCTCGCCGACCTCAACAACCGGGCGCTGATTAATGCAGGTGCCCTGGTTGCTCCTTGCAAACTTTGTAAGCCTGTAGGTCTTGTTCTCGCCCGAATCGTATTTGACGCCGATGCTGGTTGCGTCAATCTTTGTAACAATGCCGTCGCCCTCAGCCATTATAACGACACCGGAGTCCACAGCGCATTTGTGCTCTATACCGGTGGCCACTATCGGCGCTTCGGTAACGAGCAGGGGCACCGCCTGACGCTGCATGTTCGCGCCCATCAGCGCTCGGTTTGCATCGTCATTTTCGAGGAATGGAATCATGGCGGTTGCTATGGAAACCATCATCTTCGGCGAGATGTCAACAAAATCAACGAGCTCTCTGTCGACCTCTATGATTTCGTCGCGGTGCCGGCAGGTAATACGCTTGTTTAAAAGTATGCCGTTTTCATCCGTAGGCTCGGTGGCCTGCGCAACTATATACTGATCCTCCTGATCGGCTGTGAGGTAATACACTTCGTCAGTCAGGCGGCAGGACGGCTTTTCCACCTTGCGGAAGGGGGTGACAAGAAAACCGTATTCGTTAACTCTCGCATAGCTCGCAAGATAGGAAATAAGGCCGATGTTGGGTCCTTCCGGAGTCTCTATGGGGCACATTCTGCCATAGTGGCTGTAATGAACGTCACGGACATCGAAGTTCGCGCGCTCTCTTGAAAGCCCACCGGGGCCGAGGGCCGACATCCTGCGCTTGTGCGTAAGCTCAGCCAGCGGATTTGTCTGATCCATGAACTGGCTAAGCGGCGAGGAGCCGAAAAACTCCTTCATCGCAGCGGTTACGGGCCTTATGTTGATTAGCGACTGCGGTGTGACGATATCAAGATCCTGGAGCGTCATGCGCTCACGGATGACGCGCTCCATACGGGAAAAGCCAACCCGGAACTGGTTTTGAAGAAGCTCTCCAACGCTTCTCACGCGCCTGTTGCCGAGGTGGTCTATATCGTCGTCCTCTCCGACATTGTGCGCAAGTCCATTCAGGTAGTTTACCGAAGCGAACACGTCGTCAGGTATAATGTGCTTGGGAATAAGGTCATCTATCTTCTCAATTATAGCCGCCTTGAGCGCGTCTCCCTGGTATTTTTCAAGTAGCTCACGCAGTATAATAAAGCGGACCTTTTCCTTGATGCCCAGCTCCTCGGGGTCAAAATCTACAAAGGCGGAGAGATTTACCATGCCATTGGAAAAGACATTGACAAGCTTGCCGTCAGAGTTAAGGGTAAGCTCCACTATGCCCTTGTCCTCAATGAGCTGAGCCTTTTCCCTAGTCAGCACCTCGTCGCCCTCGGCAACGATTTCACCTGTCAGGGGGTCGGCGACCGGATAGGCCAGCCTATGTCCCGCAATGCGGGGGGCCAGAGCAAGCTTTTTATTGAATTTGTACCGGCCGACGGCTGATATGTCGTATCTGCGGGGCGTGAAAAAGAGGTTTTCAAGAAGTGTCTCGGCACTGTCCACCGTGGGGGGGTCGCCCGGGCGCAGACGCCTGTAAACCTCTATGAGAGCCTCCTCACGGTTCCGGCAGGTGTCTTTTTCAAAGGTGGCGAGCATCCTCTCGTCATCCCCAAAGATTGCGCGTATCTGCTCGTTGGTAACGGCCCCGCCGGCGGCTGAGGGCATGGAAAGCCAAGAATAGGGCTGGTCTTCCTTAGGAGCACCCATAGCCTTGAGCAGCCAGGTCACCGGCAATTTGCGGTTTTTGTCTATCCTGACATAAAAAACGTCGGACAGGTCGGTCTCATATTCAAGCCATGCTCCGCGATAGGGTATAACGGTTGCGCTGAACACGGTTGCAGCTGTCTTATCCTTGCGCTTTTCGAAGTAAACGCCAGGGCTCCTAATAATCTGAGATACTATAACGCGCTCGGCGCCATTTATGATAAATGTGGCCCCCGCCGTCATAAGCGGCAGGTCGCCCATGAAAATTTCCTGTTCCTTTATCTCCTCGGTCTCCTTGTTTCTCAGACGGACGCTGACCTTGAGCGGAGCGGCATAAGTGGCATCCCTCGCCTTACACTCCTCCTCGGTGTACTTGGGATTCTCATCCATTGAGTAGTCAATGAAGGACAGTTCAAGATTTCCGGAATAGTCCGAAATGGAGGCAACATCCTTAAAAACCTCTCTGAGTCCTGTCTCAAGGAACCATTTATAAGAGCTTTTCTGGACCTCAAGCAGATCCGGCATATCCTGAATCTCGCTGATTTTGGAGTAGCTCTTACGCACGACTTTGCCATATCTGACATCCTTGACCATCTGGCTATCACTCCTTGTATATAGTTAATTGGGGCAGATTAGAAACTGCACACCCGGATAAGTTGTCATATTTTTAAAGATTGGTGTTGCATTTTATCAAATTGGTGATAAAATATAGGCGTAACTGGTAAATGTAAAGATATGCCTATTTAAGGCATATAGCAAGTTATTATATCAGGCTTGGCTGTATATGTCAAGCATTTTTTACCTAGATTAATTGTATTTTTGCGGTGAAGCTTTATGTTTCGCCGTTTTTTATCGTTTTTTACGCAAATTTTTGGATTCGCGCTGCGCGGAGGTGTATCTTTTGGTTTTGTTCTGCCTGCTTGTCATAATGGCTGTCGCCATGTTTTTTCTTTATCGGCAAAAGCTGTTTACAAACAAAAAAGAATTTTCAGCCTGCCTGGGAATACTCGCCCTACTTCTTGCCCTAAGGTGGCTGTGCATGGCGCACATAACATTAGACTACACCGATTTCCTTGCAAAATGGGTCGAATTTTTCCGCACAAGAGGCGGTTTTTCCGCGCTTAAGTACTCGATTGGAAATTACAATGTGCCATATCTCTACTTTCTCGCGCTGATATCCTATATCCCGGCGCCTGATCTCTATCTGATAAAGCTTGTATCCATTGTCTTCGATATGATACTGGCCTTTGCAGGCCTTAAGCTCGTGTCACTTTTCACTAAAAGCCGGATAAAAAAGCTCCTCTGCTTTTTTCTGATTCTCCTCTTACCCACTGTCATACTCAACGGTTCCCTATGGGGGCAGTGCGATTCCATTTACGCGGCCCTCGCGCTGTGGAGCCTGTATTTTATTATGAAAGACCGCCCCATATTGTCGATGGTTATGATAGCGCTATCCTTTGGCTTTAAAATGCAGGCAGTGTTCATAATGCCGGTGTTTTTTGTCTTCCTTTACAGGAAAAAGCTGAGGATCCGGCACCTCTTTGTCTTCCCCCTTACCTATGTTGTGCTGGTCTTGCCGGCTGTAATTGCAGGGCGGCCGTTTCTGGAAACCATTACCTTGTATTTCGACCAGATGGGTACCGTGGGCAGCGCCCTAAACTACAATTCCCCCTCGGTCTTTGCCTTCTTATATAATTTTGCCGATAAGGCCTCAGCCGCGAAATACGGCATCATAGCCGCGTTTATTTTTGTTCTTGCTATATTTGCACTCACCTTTATAAAACGAAAACAGCTGACGAATGATACCTACCTAACAACGGCACTCATCTTTTGTGTAGGCATTCCCTTTTTCCTGCCGCATATGCACGACCGCTACTTTTTTATGGCTGATGTGCTGTCGGTTTGCTTTGCTGTGATACACCCCAAGCGCTCCTTCCTGCCCTTTCTCGTATCCTTCGGCTCCCTGCTCGGCTACCACGCCTATCTGAAGATGCGCTATCTGCTGCCCATGTCTTACGGAGCGGCCGCCCTGCTATTCGTACTGTTTGTGCTGCTTATTGATCTTGTTTTCACAGCCGAGAAGAGCTGAGGCAGTCGTCGTTTGCTGCCTGGGCAAAGGCAAAACCCGCGCCTTAGCGGATTTACAAGATAAAAAAGGGTCTGAGCTTATAAGCTCAGACCCTTTACTATTTGCTTTAATTACGGATTCTGGCGCTTCGCGGCCTCTACTACATGCTTTACAAGCACACTCGTGGTAACTGTGCCAACTCCGCCGGGAACGGGGGTGATGGCGCCGACGATGGGCTCAACCGCAGCAAAGTCAACGTCGCCGCAGAGCTTACCCTCGTCGTCGACATTGATGCCGACATCTATAACGGTCTGTCCAGGGCTGACACAGTCAGCTCCGACGGCACCCGCCTTGCCGGCGCAGACAACAAGTATATCAGCCCTCTTGCAGATTTCGGGCAGATTCTGTGTCTTTGTATGGCAGACGGTAACAGTCGCGTTGCGCTTGAGGAGCATCATGGCGGCGGGCTTGCCGACTACGAGGCTTCTGCCGACTACAACGGCGTTCTTGCCCGTTGTCTCGATGCCGAAATGCTCTATTATCTCCATGCAGGCTTCGGGTGTGCAGGGGTCAAATCCGGTTACCTTGCCGGCATAGGTGCCGACCATGGAGATATCTGTGATGCCGTCTATGTCCTTTTCGGGTGCGAGTGCGGCAACTATCGCGGCCTCATCCATATGCTTAGGCAACGGACGGAGAATTAAAACGCCGTGTACGCTCCTGTCCTTATTGAGCGAATCAATGGTGGACATCATCTCATCGTGTGTAGCATCTTCCGCAAGCAGAACTGAGCGAACCTCCACTCCAACGCTCTGGCACCTTTTGGTGGCTCCACGCTCGTATGCTATCGCGTCCTCTTTCTCACCGACGCGGACAATGGCCAGGGTGGGGACTATTCCCCTCTCGCCCAGCGCCGTTACATCGGCGGTTAAGCGCTCTTTAAGATCGGCTGTGACCTTTTTTCCCTCAAGAAGCATTGCCATGATTGTTCCTCCTTATTTCTTTAACCTGTTGTAAACGCCGTTGAATACGTCGTCGGCCATAGCCGTGTATTTTTCCAGCATCTCAATAGCTCTTGCATTGAGCTTTTCTGCGTAGTCTCTGTCCTTCATGGAGTTAGTGTTAATAAATACGTTCAGACTAGCTCCCTGCAGCGCAGCTTTGCAGAATGCAACGCCTACGCCGGCATCGCTTATGGCAAGCGTGCTGCCCTTGGCAGCGAAATCGACCTGAAGCTCTATGGCCTCGCAGCATTTCTCCATAATTTCAAGGGGAACGGAGCAGGCATCCCTGAGGCAGGACTCCATTATGCGGTCCTTCTCGGCCCTCTGCTCTTCCGTTTCCCTGGGCAGACCATAGGCCTTTGAAAGGGGCTCGAAAACCTCTGCGTCACGATCAACAAGCACCATCAGCTCGTCCATCAGCTTTTCAGCTTTTCCCATCAGCGAAATTATTTCGCCCTCTACATCAGCATATTTCTTTTTTCCTACCGTTAGAGAACCTACCATGTTTCCAAGAGCGGTTCCCACAGCGCCTACTAAAGCAGACGCTCCCCCGCCGCCGGGCACGGGAGCCTTGCTCCCAAGCTCTGTTATAAATTCCCTGCAGCTCTTATCGCAAAATGCCATGTGACACCTCCTGAAGTATTTTTTATATTTATGTGTATATAGCCGTCTACTTTATCGTATACAATCAACCTATAAATGTCAATAAAATATTTTGCTGCTTTTTTGTATAATCTTATCATAAATCCCTTAAGTTTTATAATAAAATACATTTAGAACGCCCTGAAATTCGCGGGGCCGTTTAATAATTTAATTGCCCATATCGCGCCGTGAAGCCATTGCCTTATTAATAACCTGCCGGGAAAGGTGTATATGCCTAAAATAACCCTTTTGCCGTTATTTTAGCACAAATTCAGTTGTCTAATATATGGCTTTTGGTTTAGTGCGCCCCCGGAGAGTACACATGCGCATATAATGCCCGCTTGTTGTTACAATAATAAAAACTACTTGTGATTAAAAAACGAGGCGAGCTGCATAATGCCGGACATGGCCTCGGGGTCGTCTATTGCGTTGACATTGTCGGTGTTGTGAGAAACAACGTCGGGTGCAATTTCCTTCATGTTCATGTGCCGCAATATGAGCCGGGCGGTTTTTTGCGCGCAGGTAACGGTGCCGTCGCCGCCGCCGACCAAAATTATTCCGCCCCGCTTCTGCTTCGGGATTGGCGTTTCACCCCTGAATCTTTCCGCGCAGTAATAGGTCTGCAAGCGGCTTAAAACCGACAATAGCGGCCCTGTGACTTCAGCGAAGTTCAGCGAGGAGGCCACCACTATGTTGTCGCACTCCTGTATGTAATCGTAGATTTCTGTCATGCCGTCCTTAATTGCGCAACCTGTGTTCTTCCAGCAATATCTGCAATCGATACAGGGTTTTATTCCGCAAAAAAAGGCATCTACCCGCTTGTGCTCACCTTCAAGATGGTCTACAAGCATGTTTATCAGCGCCATGGTGTTTCCGTTTTTTCTGGGTGAACCGTTGAATATCAAAGTTTTCATATTTCTGTCTCCCAACAATATTTGTAATTTAATCCGGACTAAGGGGCCGACCTAATAGTTTTCACCTTTCCGGTTGGCGCAAAGGGGCAGGGTGCGGCATTTATGGCAGTCAGTCTCTGCCGAAGGCGGAAGTATATACCACACCTCATTGACCTGTAACAATTATACTATACTAAGTTGATTTTGGAAAGGTGGTAATATGACAACGAAAGAGCTCTGCCATTCAGAAAATACAAAATCCACCGGTGAGAGAAGGCTTAAAATCGGTTTTTTTGTGGATACCTACCTTCCGATGCTTGACGGTGTGGTGATGGTAGTTGACAACTACGCCAAGCACATGTCGCAGGTAGCCGACGTAACGGTATTTACCACAACCATCGACAAATCATTTGCAGACAGCCTCCCCTATCCTGTCGTCAGGTGCAAATCCGCAAGACTGCCCGCGCTTGACTATGTTCTCCCCTTGCCCGATTTCGATTCAGGCTTTAAAAATGAGCTTGAAAAGGCAAATCTCGATATCGTACACATACACTCACCCTTTTTTGTGGGACAAACAGGCTTAAGATACGCCAAGAAACACAATGTCCCGGTTATAGCTACAATGCACAGCCAATATAAATCCGATTTTCGCAGGGCGCTTAAGCATGATTTTCTTACAAAGCCCGCAATGCAAAACGTAATAAAGCTCTATAACAATGCCGATGAGTGTTGGACGGTAAATGCGGATATGTGCAGGATATATCAACAGGAGTACGGCGGAAGAAATGCTCCCAGAATACACGGCAACGCAACGGACATGCGTCCATGCACAAACCCCTCCCAATGCCGGGAGCGGGTAAATGCAAGGTATGGTCTGCTCGATACGGAGAAGGTGTTTCTCTTCGTCGGCCGCCTCAATATCCTGAAGAATATTCTCTATATAGTTGACGCTCTTAAAATCGTCAGGGAAAACTGCACAATCCCTTTCAAAATGCTCTTTGTTGGCTCGGGCCAGGATGAGGAAAAGCTTAGGGAGAGGATTGCCGAAACGGAGATGGAAGACAGGATAATTCTTTGCGGCAGAATAGACGACAGGAGTGAGCTGGCATCGATATACTCGAGAGCGGACCTCTTCCTCTTTCCCTCTCTCTACGACGCAAATTCGCTTGTTCAAATTGAGGCGGCCTCTCAGCGCACCCCCACGCTCTTTATAGGGGGCGCTGTCACAGGTTCAAGCGTTGTAGACAAGGTAAACGGTTTTCTTGCCGACAATTCAGTTGTGGCATACGCGCAGAAAATTATCAAAATAATCTCCGACGAGGAGCTTTGCAAAAAGGTATCCGAGGGCGCGTTCCGCGACCTCTACAAAGCCTGGGACGACGCTGTCGCCGCCGCCTTCAACGATTACCAGCGTCTAATACGTCAACACATGTCCAAAAACACCACTCAAAAGAGGCGACGAACATTCAACAAGAAAAGGCAGTCGTTTTACAAAGCTGAGGATTAAATAAGCGGAACACCTAAGGTCCGCTATTTCGGGGAGAAATAGCGGACCTTGCACTTTGTATAAGCGCAGCAAGCTGTGATATTAACTTACAACAACGACGCGCACTTTGCCGCCCTCATCGGGTGACCTGTCGTAGTAGAGAGTGAGTGAGTCTGAATACGCCCGGGCAGCGTCCAGAGGATCAACCCCCGGAGAATTAAACCATGTGTCGGTTGTCTTGTTATAGCAAACGACATCTGATGACACCGGTATCTCCATGTCAGGCAGGCTGGCGATAACCTTGTCGCCCTCATTACGGAAGGCGTTGCGGCTAATATTTTTCACCTCAATGAGCTGCACTATTCCGGCCGTCTTCTCCCTGGCAGCATCGGCTACTACGCCCCCCATCGCACCGTCGGCAAATGACATACCAGTGATGAGCTCATCACTGAATCCATTGTGGTTTTCCACTTTTACTGTCCGATTTTTTGACTCAGTTCCTCCGGGGAAGTTAACAGTAACCTCGTCTCCGATAAGAATTCCATAGGTATACCTGTCGCCTGTGACGTCATTGAGTATAAGCGTGCCGATTTTGCCGGAATAGTCTCTGGCCGCGTAGAGTATTTTTGAGCTGCTGATGCTTTTTTGCGTGAGCTTATCAAGGCTAATTGATACCAGCCCGCTAGTCCCGACACGCTCAAATATTCTGAGCCCCGCGCTGAATTCTGCTCCCCCTAGGGTCTTTTTCACCAGATCAAGGCTGCTATAT
>JAAYOL010000107.1 GCA_012520395.1 Clostridiales bacterium | reverse complement strand
TCGCCGGAGGATCGCGGTTTTTTGGCGCCAGAAATTTGACACTGATTGTTAATCAGTCTTTTACAGTTATGGTTGTGGCCATCGGCGCCACAATGATTCACGCACACGGCGGAATAGACTTCTCTGTAGGCGCTGTTTTAGCACTGTCTGAACTGATTGCCGCAATGGTCTATAAGAAAACGGGCGCGCCCATCCTTCTTATTATTATGACAGTGCTCGTGGCAGTGGTCTGCGGGTTAATTACGGGCTTAATTACCGTAAAGCTGAGGATCCCGGCCTTTATTGCATCGCTGTGCATGCAGTTTACCTGCCGGGGTATAGTCAACTCCATCCTTCAGGCTAAGTCCATTGGCGTTACCGAAATTACGGATCCGGGTTGGGGAGTAAAGCTGCCCCTGCTAATTGGCGTTGCGATTGTCATCTTCTTCATCCTGGAATACACAAAGGTCGGAAAATACAACAAGGCCATAGGAGAAAACATTAAGGCAGCACGAAGCTCCGGTGTCAATGTCGATTTTTTTAGGATAATCGCTTACCTAATCAGCGGCGCCACAATCGGAATTGCGGCGTATTTCGACCTTTTGCGCAACGGCGTTATGAGCACGAATGTCGGATACGGCCTGGAAATGAGAGTCATCATTGCTGTGGTTCTGGGCGGATTATCGTTATCCGGCGGATATACCGCAACAATGAAGAGCGCGGTTGTGGGAAGTCTGCTCATCACAATCATGACAAACGGGCTAATGATTGTTGGCGTACCAACAACATACATAGGCATCATTCAGGGGGTCATTTTCCTGCTTGTAATCCTGGTTACCTATAAGCGGGACAAACTTGGTCTGCTACCACGCTGAACGTGGCGGTAATAATCAAAACTAAAGGAGGACAAAAATGAAAAGGAAAAGTGTGCTCGCTATACTAAGTCTGATCCTGCTCCTGTCAATGATACTCAGCGCGTGCGGAAATGAAGCGGCTCCCCAAACGAAGTCTCCCGAGCCGACAGGCACAATTAATTCGCCCGAGCCGACAGATGAAGCTGTGAATTTACCCGGCTTCAAGCTTGGTCTGGTTGTCTACACAAACACGGGAGGATGGTTTGACCGAATCTACGACGGCATCAAAACGCTGGCGGATGCGACGGGGAGCACAATTTCCCTGGCCTCGGGCGCAACGCCCGACGAGGCGGTTGCCGCGGTGGAAAACCTCTGCGCTTCAGGTGTGGACGGTATTATTGACCTTGCCACCGGCGGAGTGAGCCACCGGCTTCTGCAGATTTGCCAAGATTACGGGGTCTATTTCGTCGCCGCAAATAACAACCTCCTTCTGGAGGAAGGCTACGAAACCTTCAGAAAGAACGATTATTACGTCGGCAGCGTTTATGCCGATGACAAGCAAGTAAGCTATGATATCGTGAAGGACATGATTGACAACGGCGCGAAAAAGCTGGCCGTATTTGGACTGCCACCCGGAATATCGGCCGCGTTCGATAACCGTTTTGCAGGTGCATATGAAGCGCTTGACGAGGCCGGAATGACCGTTCTGACAGAGGCCCGCTCATTTGTTATGCCGGAGGCGGTTCAAAATCTCCTGACACAGTTCCCCGATGTTGACGCGATATTTAGTGCGGTAGACTCCTCGAACTATCTGTATCAGCCACTGATATCAGGCGGATATGGAGGGAAAATTCAAATTAACTCCTTTGACGATGGAAGCGATGTGTCCATAGGCTTTGACAATGGTATTGTATCGCACGCTGTTGAGGGTGTGAACGCGCAGGCGCAAATCGCCTACATACTTCTCTATAATGCACTGACAGAGAACAAGATGGTGATGGGCGACGGTTCCGCGCCTGACATTTTGATGCCCTATGTCCTTCTGCACTCAACGGATGAATTCAAAGACTATGTGGAGCTTTCAAAGGGCGGATTATATTCGTTGGACGAACTTGAGGAGTATGTTGTCCTTAAAAACCCGGATGCCGACCTCGATAAACTGATAACACTTGCAAAGTCGCTGGGAAAATAAGGCGTACATTTTTTGGCATATAGGCGGCCCGGGGGCTTGCCCAAGGGCCGCCCGCCGGAAGAGCGGCAAGCGCAGCACATTTCAACTTCTTTTGTAGCTAATATGAGATGTTTATCTCTATGAGTCTGAGGCGAGCGGCCGAAAGGAGATTAATATGAAGAGGATAAAGCATATCGCAGGAAATACCGTGAGAACTCTCGCCCTTCCCGTTTGCATGTTTATTGCGCTCTTTATCCTTTCAGCAGCTTTTGGGGTCGGAGAGTTTGGCTCTCTTGCAAGCTTGAGGATTGTTGCCCAGCAGACAATGATGGGGGCAGCAATTTCCTTGGCCATGACCTGCAATATGAAAAACGGACGTTGGGACTTCTCGCTCGGGATGATGACGGTGATGTCATCAATTATTGGCGGCTCGATAGGCAGTGCTTTGAATATAGGCCCCTTCGGACTCTTAATCGGCTGTATCCTGGTAGCCGTGGTCGCATCTGTGATTAACGGACTGCTGTATATTCTAATGAAAATACCCGCTTTGGTTATAAGCATTGGGGTAATGCTTATATATGAGAGCATAAATCTGGTCTTTAATAGGGGCGGCGGTGCCCGCATTGCCGATTTTAACATGCTGCTGTTCGGACGCTCGCCATATGTATTCATACTGGGCATTGCGGCGGGGATTGTATTTTATATTCTCTATACACACACCATATTCGGCTACAACACGCGTTCTCTGGCCAGCAACCAGGCTCTGGCGAACAATACGGGTATTCAGGAAAAGCGCAACGCAATGGGTTGTTATCTGATATGCGGCCTGATGATTGGTGTTGCCGGGACAATTAACCTGTCCTTATCCGGGTCTGTGCTGGCAGATGCAAAGTTTAACGCCTCGATGAGCCTGCTGTTTGAAGCGTTCCCGCCTGTTTTTATTGGATTCTACCTTTCAAAGTACACCAATCTCACGGTGGGTGTATTTGTCGGTGCCTTTTCTATGAAGCTTTTGACAGCCGGTATGCTTGCTCTGGGGATACCCGCTGCCCTGCAAAATGTTGGGATAGGGCTGTTTTTACTTATATTCATTGCGTTTACAACAAATCAGGAAAAGCTGCGTGAGGCAACAGACATTCGCAGACGTATAGCGGTGGTTACCTCAAATATAACGCGCGATGCGGCAGCTTCCGGGGCCGAAGAAACGAAGCAAATCGATTTCTCCCGTTAGTCCATGAGGCTGTTCTTGATAATATGCAGATCCGGCTGTCCGCGCATTGCTTTCTTTCGTACAAAAAAGTGCCCTGTGCGTTGCATAGGGCACTTTTTGTCTTCAAATTACCTCCGTCTTTGGGCAGAGGTGTTTTTGTCAGAATCTTAAGGCCAAATCACTGACATCAGCCCCAAAAGCCTGTTTTCCGTTAGCAGAATTCCCGCCACAGATGCGAGGGAAAAACCAAGTTTGGCCTCCCGGGGATACACCTTAAAAGGACGCCCTATGAGTGCTGCGACGGCTGTTGAGGCATAAAGCAGCTGATGTTATTAAAAGGAACTTGCTTCTAGTATTCAGCGTGATATAATGAATACGAATAATTATACAGAGGTGCATTATGAACCTACATGCCTTGATTGATAACATCAGCAGTAGCCCAGTGTATAGCCACATTGTATCACCCATAATTGAGCGCCCAAAGTCGATATATTTTTTAACCAAACAACAGCATTTGTCCGGTCAGGTATTATACATAATGGATTCCGATAAAGGTTTTGATATTCTGGCCGGCTGCACTGTCAGTAATTTTGCCACTGTAATTTGTTCTGGAACTGAAAAGCCCGAAGAAGCTTTTTGGGACACGAAAAAAATAAATATTATATGTTATAAGGTCGCTTTGCCGGAGCTCTATAACATGGTTAACGATTCGTTTATACAGTTAGAGCAGGCTTTTGACAAGGTAAGCGATAAGGATGAGCGTTTTCAGCACATTCTGACTCAGATTCTGGATGCAAAAACTATAGAGGAGAATGCGCTGATACAGCTTACCAAAACCTTTCCCAATCCCATACAAAATTTCTATTGTGTTATCACCATTGATTTTTTCCTGTCAAGAAACAGAAATATACCCTACCAGGAGTTAATCGATTATTTGCGCACCATAATTCCTAACGCGAACATGGCCCAATACCAAAACTCTATTGTAATCCTGTTCCCTTATGAGAGGCGCACATTCGCACCGAAGGTGCCTGTTGATAAATTTACTCCGATATTGGAAAAATACGACGGGTATATTGGTATCAGCTATGGCTCAACCGACATTTATAGTATTCGGACGCTTTACCTGCTTGCCAATAACACAATCAGGCTGGCCCAAGGTCTTTCTGATGATTCAAAGCAACGCATATTCTTCTTTGACGACTATTTGCTTGATAATCTTGTAAACTTCGCCTCATCATTTTTCCAGAAGCTTATGAACAACGATGAAATAGTCTATCTGGCTCATCCGGGCATTACTTATCTGATGCGTTATGATAAGGAATACAACAGCGACTTATGCCAGGTGCTAAAGCAGTACGTTCTAAATGGGAGTAGCATTTCACGTACAGCGGCCGAAATGTATATGCACCGCAACACTGTTCAGCGTAAAATTAATAAGATTGCAGAAATTGTGGGAGAAGAAGTTCTTAAGGACGGGGCCCTTCAAACCAAACTGCTCATATCTGCCTATATTGTGGAGCACTATAAGCGCTTTTGCAACCGTGAGCTGCGGCTTACCACTCCCCTTCCGGAAATTCCTTTTAATTCTTAACGCAGGCAGGTTGGAGTGTACTTCAGGAGCATTCTTTGGGGAAAACTGACAGGCAAACTTACATAACACTACATAGTTAAATTTGAGACAACGATGGGGTGGTCTACGGCGAAAATCGCCGCAGACCACCCCCATTTACGCATCCCAGTAAGATTCAGGGCCTTTAAATTACGCGTTAGCCGAGCCACATAGCCGGCCTATCTGCCATATATCTCTTTATTGATAATGTCATATTGATATTTAGGCATGAGGGCCGAGAAGGAGAGCCAAATCCTCTTGCCGGCGTAATCCTCTTTGAATTTCCTGCACATCTCGGTGACCTCCTCGGCAGTAGCGGTCGGAGTGGGACGAATCTCAACACCGAACTTAAACTGATCGCCATACCTCTCAACCAGAGCGCGCTTGTCAACTGCCGTGGCCTGGCCGCGCCAGGTATCAAAGCCGGCCTCAATAAAGTTGGGGAAGAGAGGATCAATCATGCCGCAGGAGTGCATCTCGACGAAGCAGCCTTCCTTGTGTGCACCCTCGACAACCTTGCGGACATAGGGAACAATTACCTCCCTGTGAGTGTCGAAGGAGAACATTGTAGATCTCTGGGTTCCCCAGTCGTCGTGCAACTCTATGTATTCAACATTATAGTTTCGGTGCATGCGCTGGATGAAGTCGATGTAGAGATCGGCCAAACGGTCGAAGAGCTTGTGGACGTACTCAACCTGATCCTCGTCGACGAGAGCCACTGCCGCGTTTTCAAAGCCGACAAAGGAGATCAGTCGCTCATAGAAACCGGTGAAAATGGTGGTCCTGATTAGCTTATCGGTTTTTAAGTAATCCTTGTTCCTTTCCTTAATGCCCTCCCAGTCAATCTTGTCGAGGTCGGGCCACTCTACCTTCTCCTCCCAGTCCTCGATATCTTCAAAGAGGGGGGCGATTTCCATGGAGCCGCCCACATCAGCTTTAAAAATCCAATCGACACCGAAGAAGCCGCGTCCGCCGAACTTCTCCTTTGGGAACGGATTCTGCTGGGAAACGAAGCCCCTGCAGACGTTCTCAGGAATCTCTTCGGGGTTAAACGGTAGAAAGTCAGGGCTACCGGGCATCCATTCGGTTGATTCTTCTTTTAAGAATCTGATGAAGTTTTCTCTAGGTGTAAGCATTTTTCTACCTCCGGATTTTCATTTTGAATTTATATAATCAGCCTAACTTCTCTCCATTCGTGGTGTATTTGGTTTCTACACCCGTCATTATGGCCATGTGGCGCGCACGGAGAGGGCACATGCGCAATATAATAATTGCTTTGCAATTATTATATCATAAACAAAGTTTATGATATAATTTGCCATATGGCGTCTCTGACGCCATGGCTTTTAATTTTAGCGCGTCGCCCGGGTGAAACGGGAATGTAGAACACGCCCTCTTCTTATCTTTGATGTCAGCCTTGGCAATCATTAAGTAGTAACAGCACCCCGTCTTGCCTCTTTCAAGGCTTTTGCAGCTAAATTACAGAAGCTCTGTGAGTTCGGAGATATTCTCCAAACTATCAAGCGACCTAATAGCGGCCTTCAGTGCCTCGAGTGCCTCCTGGGACTTGGGGTTGATTGCATTGCTTGCGCAGGCATCGAACTTGAGATTGAAGGTATCCTCGTTCATGGGGTTGTCCGGAGTACCGAAGGGGCTCTTAACAAGGCGGTCAAAGGTGCCCTTGGTGGTATCCATGACGACTCTTGTGTATGTCTCCTTACCGCGCTGCCACTCATCCATATAGGTGTAGTCAATTTTGGCCGCAAGTGCGCGAATCTTCTCATCGCGAAGATTTTCATAGCTGAAGCTGGTTAGGTCTACATTGCCCCTGATGAGCATCGTAGCCAGGGTGAAGGGTATGCTGAATTTGCCGATAATAGAGGTCTCGGGGTTGCGTCTCTCATCAAGAGGCTCAAAAAGCATCCTGTTCTGTGCGCCGACATAGACCTGAATATGACGAACATCGTCGGCGGTAATGCCCTCCTCCTTGGCTATAATGGAGGCCGCTGTTATAGCGGAGTGCGTGCCGAAGCAGCAGGGCCAGGCCTTAAAGGTGAGGTCCCCCGCCTCGAAGTGAACGCCGAGTCCATCAAGTGCCCTTTCGGCGGTGTAGTTGCCGTGCAGAAACGCGTGGTAAAAGCCGAGCTTACCCTCGAGCGGAGCCTCAAAACCGATGAGGTTTTCCTTAGCCATGCAACAGGCCACGATGGCGTTTCTGGCCGCAAAGGCTTCCCGGACGGAGCGAAGAACGGTCTTTGGGCTGTTTGTAAGCTCACTGCTGCAGGTCGTCTGACACAGGTTGAAGGAAAATGCGCTGACAATCTGCTCGGCACTCAGGCCCATGAGCTTGGCAACCGCTGCGGTAGCTCCGTAGGATGAATAGATGGTCGGAATATAGAAACCGTGGTCCAAGGTGTTCACGTCCGCGGCTAGTGCTATGCGGATGGCGACCTCACTGCCGAGCACAAGTGCCTCCAGCAGCTTCTTTCCCGAGACAGTACCCATCTTCTCGGCCATTGCGAGAGCCGCGGGAAAGCTTGAGGAATTGGAGTGGATGGTGCTCCTCTGATGGGTGTCACCGAAATCCAGAGAATGCGCCATGGCGGCATTGGCAAACGCGGCCCAGACGGCGGGCAGACGCTTATCAAAGCCGATTACGGCGGCCTCGCCTCTGCCCTCTGCCGCAAGCTCCTGCGCAATTTTTATCATCTGCTTGCAGCCGTCGCCAAGGGTGGAAGCACCGAGGGTGATGGCAATGGCATCCATAACGGATTTTTTCTGAATATCAATCACATCCGAGGGAATGTCTTCATAGCTTGTGTTTGCAACAAATTGTGCAAGAGAATGAGAAAGGTTCATAATTACTCCTCTATATAAGCTTGGGGGCTGCATGAGGACATCACGCAACCCCCAATTTGGGATTAAGTTAAGTATTAATCAGTATGTCTTTTCTGTGCCAATTAGCCCATTTCGACAATTTCTTTGAGAACTGCGTCAAGCCTGTTCCACTCTGCCATGACTTCGTCGCCAGGCCAGGTGTAGTACTTGGAGGTACCGCCGTTGACGCGGCATCTGTCGTAAAACTCGCCAGAGGTCTCAAGGTCGATGGCATCGATGACAGCAGCAATCTGCTCGCAGATCTCATCGGGAGTGCCGGCGGGAGCGACGAACATGGAGCGGTTGGGAACAGCGTACTCCTTGCCCTTTTCACCGAAAACATCGATGAGGTTGGGAACAGCCATCATGATTTCCTTCTCCTCACTTTCTGGGTAGGGCGAGAAGTCATCGTTGTCACGGGAGTTGATGATAGCCTTCACAGTGCCGTCCTTGAGGTAGCCGGTGGCGGTTTGCTCGTCGAACATTACTATGTTGATAGTGCCGCCCAGCAGTCCTGCGGCAGCGTCAGCGTTAGTAGTGGAGGCCCAGCGGATGTACTCGGAAAGGCCGGTGCCATTAAACAATGCCTTCATCTTGGTATCCATAACCTTACCGGGTATGGATGCGACAGTGACCGTACCGGGGTTGGCTTTAGCGTACTCGGCAAGCTCATCCCAGGTGCTGTAGGGCTGGTCAGCCTGAGTGACGATAATACAGCCGGAGTCGGGCAGGGGCTGGATGGCGCCGCAGACAAGCTTAAACTTGCTGGTGTCGCAGGGGTTGACAGACCAAAGGCCGGAATGGTAGTTGGAAATAGTGTTCATACCAATGAGCATGAGGGTCTGTCCGTCAGGCTTTGCATTAACCAGCTGGTTAGCGAGGTTTGCTCCGCCGCCGACGTCATTGTTCTCAACGATGACTTTTGCGCCGGTCTGCTTGGTAATCCAGTCAGCGATGGTGCGAATGTTGATGTCTGTCAGCGAACCGACAGCGTAGCCGGCAAGGATGGTGACATCGCCATTGGGCCAGGTTGGAGCCGCGGGCTTTTCAGTGTTATCAGGGGCAGGTGCTGCAGTGGGTGCGGGGGTAGCAGTGGGTGCGGGGGCTTTAGGTCCGCACGCAGTCAGAGTAAGCGCCATGACAAGAAGCAGAAGTATTGCTACGACTTTTTTCATTTTCTTTCCTCCTGATTAATATTCAAATATGGGTTTTCGCCCAGTATTTGCAATGATTTAGCAGTCGACCGTTTCCTTGTCTTTTTTCAGGGCCTTCTTAATAATGGGACTCACTATGCCGTAGAGCATTACACCAAGTCCGAGTATTATGAAAGCTGCGGAAATAGGTCTCCTGAAGAACTCGGCAAGTCCGTTTGCCGAATAGTTGAAGCCACGGCGAATGTTGAGCTCCAGTATTGGAGAGAGTATGAATGCCATAAGAAAGGGTAGGCTGGGTATACCGAAGATATCCATGAGCACACCGAGTATGCAGCTAAAGAGCATAACAAGCATGCCGAAGAAACTGCCGGTGGACATATATGCTCCGGTTAAGGTCAATATGGCAATCATTGAATACAGGTAGTGATAGGGAATCTTCAGCAGGGCGGGGAAGGTCTTCATACCCAGGGTCTGGTAAAGCATGGCTACGGTACCGGAGATGATTGCGGCAATAAATATAATGTAGACAATCAGGGGCTGCTCACGTATGAACATGGGTCCTACGCTGATACCCTTGACGTTAAGGGCCGCAATAAACTGGACATTGGCCGCGTCGCCGGGAATACCGAGTGAGAGCAGAGGGATAAGCGCACCGCCGATGGCGGCGTTATTTGAGGTCTCAGTGGCCCAAACGCCCGCGATCTCGCCTCTACCCCACTTGGACTTGTCCTTGGCGAGTGTCTTCTCAGTAGAGTAGGCCAGACCTGCCGCGACAGGTCCGCCGAGTCCGGGCAAAAAGCCGACGATAACACCCAATAACCAGGAGCGGATTATGACCCACTTGTTCTCCTTAATTTCCTTCCCGGGAAACTTGTAGCCGCCGACCTTGATGTCAACCTGCTCATCGGTCTTGGTTGCTCTTGCGTACTCAAGTAGGATGATCTTGGCGGCAAACAGACCGAGCATGACGCTGATAAGGTTAAAGCCCTTGAGGAACTCAAGACGGCCGAAGAAGATGAATCGGCCGTGGGCGCTGATTGGGTCTTCACCAACCGAGGCCATAAAGATTGCAAGTCCAACGCCGAGCATGCCCTTAGCGAGGTTGCCCTTGGAAAGGCCGACAACCATAAGTATAGCACAGAAGCAAAGGGCTGCATATTCCCAGGGCCCGAGCTTAACGGCCCAGGTGCCGATTAACCTGACGGCAAAGATAGCAAGAATAACGGAGGGGACGTTGCCGATGAAGTT
>JAAYOL010000106.1 GCA_012520395.1 Clostridiales bacterium | reverse complement strand
TACCGCGCACTGATGGATGAATACGGCTTCACGCAGGAGCAGGTCTCTGAGCGTGTGGGCATATCACGTCCGTCTGTGGCAAACGCCCTGAGGCTGCTTAGCCTGCCCGAGTCAGTCAAGGCCTTCCTGGAGATTGGCGAGCTGACCCCCGGTCACGCGCGCGCGATACTGCAGGTGAAGGGAGAAAGCACGCAGGAGGAGTTTGCAAGTCTCATAGTTCGGGAGGGGCTGTCCGTCCGGAAAGCGGAGGCAATGGCCGCAAAAATTTCAAAGGAAGCGGAAAAATCCAAAGAAAAGACGAAGAAAGCGTCTAAATTTGAGGTAGACTACATCGCAGAAGTCGAAAAGCAGCTCACCGAACGCCTGGGAAGGCGCGTGAAAATAGTCGACGGCCGAAAAAAGGGCCGTCTTGAAATCGAATACTACGGCGACGACGACAGAGAGGCGCTTATTGAGACGCTCACATCGCTCGGCAAATAGGAGGATATGGAAATGCTGGACATCAGATTAATCAGGGAAAATCCCGACAAGGTAAAGGCAGGGCTTCTGGCCAAGGAGGCAGACTGCGGAAAGGAAATTGACCGCATCTTAGAGCTTGACGCGCTGCGCCGTGACGCGATATTCGCCACAGAGAACCTCAAGGCGGAGCAGAACAAGGTCACAAAGCAGATACCCGAGCTTAAAAAGAAGGGCGCGGACACCGCCCCCGTCTTCGCGGAGATGAATAAGCTCAAGGAGTCAATAAAGGAAAACGAAGCCAGACTCCGTGAAATAGAGGAGGAGTACAGGGCGCTGATGCTCTCGCTCCCGAACCTGCCGGACGAGGATTTGAAACCCGGAGGCAAGGAGAACAACGAGCCGATACGCTTCTTCGGCGAACCGCATAAATTTGATTTCGAGCCGAAAAACCACGTCGACCTGTGCACCGAGAACGGACTAATAGACTATGTCCGCGGGGCGAAGCTCTCCGGCAGCGGTTTCTGGGTCTACCGCGGCCTTGGTGCGCGGCTTGAATGGGCGCTTCTAAACTACTTTATCGACACACACCTCGCCGACGGTTATGAGCTGCTGTTCGTCCCCCACATGCTCGGCTACGAGGCGGGGCTAACGGCGGGGCAATTCCCAAAATTTGAGGATGATGTTTTCTGGTTGCATACCTCCGAGGACTCTCAGCGCCGCTTCATGCTGCCGACGGCGGAGACCGCTCTTGTCAGCCTGCACCGTGACGAGATTATCACCGAGGCGGAGCTGCCGAAAAAGTATATCTCCTACACGCCCTGCTACCGCCGCGAGGCGGGCAGCTACCGCGCCGACGAGCGCGGGATGGTGCGCGGACACCAGTTTAACAAGGTCGAAATGGTGCAGTACACAAGGCCCGAGGACTCCGACGCCGCCTTCGAGGAGCTTGTCGGCAAGGCCGAGGCACTTGTAAAGGGTCTGGGCTTTCATTTCCGCACCGTGAGGCTTGCGGCAGGCGACTGCTCGGCCTCGATGGCGAGGACCTATGACATTGAGATATATATTCCCTCCATGAACGGCTATAAGGAGGTCTCCTCCGTATCCAATGCCCGCGACTATCAGGCGCGGCGCGGAAATATCCGCTTTAAGCGCGCCGAGGGCGGTAAAAACGAGTTTGTGCACACCTTAAACGGCTCAGGCCTCGCGACAAGCCGCATACTGCCCGCCGTGGTAGAACAGAACCAGAGGGCCGACGGTAGCATTGTTGTGCCGGAGGTTTTGAGGAAATATATGGGTGGAATTGAAATAATAGGGAAATAGTCGTCCTCATTGCAGAAAGACGCATCAAATTTAGGCGTAATATTTGAAAGATCTAAGGCGCGTGAAGTGCCATAAAGATACAGGAGGGTCAATATATGGGTAAAAAAGGGAAGAGCTCAGGCTTTTTGCAGGAATTTAAAAAGTTTGCGATGCGTGGCAATGTGATTGACCTTGCCGTCGGTGTGATAATCGGCGGGGCCTTCGGGAAAATTACCTCATCGCTTGTAAACGACGTGCTGATGCCCTTTATCGGGATGTTTCTGGGCGGTGTGGATTTTTCACGGCTGGCGATAAGGCTGCCGGACTTCTTCGGCAGCGGTGAAGAAAACCTTATGAATATCGGCCTGCTGCTCAGTGCGATTATTGACTTTCTGATAATTGCCTTTGTCGTTTTCCTGATGATAAGGACGATAAACAGGCTCAAGGAAAGAGGCAGGCAGGAGGAGGAACCCGCCGCTCCCGCGGCGCCGCCCGAGCCGAGTGCGGAGGAAAAGCTGCTCACGGAGATCCGCGATCTTTTAAAGGAGAAGAAAATCTGATTTATGCGTGAAACACTTTTTGCGGGGGCAAGGCGACTCGGAATTGAGCTTACGGACCTGGCGGTGCGGCAGTTTGAAGCCTACGCCCGCTGTCTTGAGGAGGATAACAAGAAGATGAACCTCACCGCTGTTACGGGTGAGCGGGAAATAGCAGAAAGGCATTTTCTTGACAGCCTAGCGGTACTCGCGGCCGCCGGAGAGTCTGGCAGGGGCGCGCGGGTAATCGATGTCGGCAGCGGGCCAGGCTTTCCGGGTGTTCCGATGAAGCTGGCCGAGCCCTCCATCAGCCTTACTGCCCTTGACAGTACGGAAAAAAGGGTCGTATTTTTGCAGAAAATCTTTAATACGCTGGAAATAAGCGGCGCTTTAGCGATATTTGCCCGCGCTGAAGAGCTGTCAAGGGAGGCGGAGCACCGGGAAAGGTACGATCTGGCTGTCTCCCGGGCGGTGGCGAGGCTGAACGTCTTAACCGAGCTGTGTCTGCCCTTTGTGAAGGTGGGCGGCAGCTTCCTTGCGATGAAGACCGCGGCGAGCGGCGAGGAGACAGATGAGGCGCAAGGGGCAATTTCCCTGCTCGGCGGCGAGCTCGGCGAACACTACGACTACGAGATAATGGGGGCCCGGCACCGCATTGTACGCATTAATAAAGTGGCACCGACACCGGAGAAGTACCCCAGACGATATGCAAAAATTCTGAAGCAGCCGCTCTGAGACGACCGCATGAACAGCCAAAGGCACCGCGGCAAGCGGAGCACGGCCCTGCCGGGAGGCCCCTCCTTCCGGCGCAAACAGACTAAAATGAAGGATGGAGATGGAAATCCTGCATTTTCCCGGTCAAGCCTAAACAAAGAGCGCATTAAGAGCAGAAAATGCGGAGCAAGCATTGTGATTTCCGGCGTATTCCGGACAAACATACCGGCTGAATTAGTGCCCGGGAGCCCTTTGCTTATTTTGAAAACAGGCTTTGCCGTCCGGGAGATGCAAGGCGAGGTAGGACTGCCTGCAAATTGGGCTGAAAATTTAGATGAGCTCGAATCGAAAATGTTGACTTAATTCAGTATATAATATAAACTATTTCCACTATAAAATGGTCATAAGTGACCGATTAATTAACCGGAGGGATGCCCAACTATGAAAGTTTACTTCACAGAGACAGTTTTGCGCGACGCAAACCAGTCGCTCATCGCTACCAGAATGCCGATGAGCGTTTTTGAGCCTATCCTCGAGACCATGGATAAGGCGGGCTATTACTCGGTAGAATGCTGGGGCGGAGCCACCTTTGATTCCTGCCTGCGCTACCTCAACGAGGACCCGTGGGAGCGCCTGCGCAAGATTAAGGAGAAGATGCCGAATACCAAGCTGCAGATGCTGCTTCGTGGGCAGAACCTGCTCGGCTATAAGCACTACCCGGACGATGTCGTGCGCAGATTCGTACAGCGCTCCGTGGCAAACGGAATCGACATAGTCCGTATTTTCGATGCCCTTAACGATACAAGAAACCTCAAGGTCGCCATTGAGGAGACCATAAAGTGCGGTGCGCACGCGTCGGGCGCGATTTCCTATACCACCAGCCCAGTACACACACTTGAAAAGTTTGCCGCCCTCGCCAAGGAAATGGCGGAGATGGGCGTCAAGTCCATATGCATCAAGGACATGGCGGGCGTCATGAGCCCGAAGGAGTCCTACGACCTTGTCAGCGCCATCAAGGATAAGGTGGACCTGCCGGTTGTGCTGCACACCCACTGCACCACGGGCCTTGCGTTTATGACCTATCTCAAGGGCATTGAGGCAGGCGCGGATGTTATCGACACCGCCACCTCGATATTCTCCGGCGGCACATCTCAGCCCGCGACAGAGACCCTCTTCTACGCCCTGGACCAGATGGGCTATGAGATTGACCTTGACCACGATATACTCAAGCAGGTTAACGACCATTTCAAGCCCTACTTCAACGAGAGTATAGAAGCAGGTCTGCTTAATCCCACTGTTATGGGAACGGCAACAGAAGCTCTCGACTACAAAATTCCCGGCGGAATGCTCTCCAACCTCATTTCGCAGCTCAAGGCACAAAATGCAATGGACAGATTTGAGGAAGTTCTTGCGGAGACCCCGAGAGTCAGAGAGGACATGGGTTATCCCCCGCTTGTTACTCCCCTCAGCCAGATGGTCGGCGTTCAGGCCGCCACAAACGTCCTGCTCGGCGAGCGCTACAAGAGCGTAGGCAAGGAGCTAAAGGCCTATGTCAAGGGTGAGTACGGCAGACCACCGGGAGAAATTGACCCCGAGATTAAGAAGAGAATTCTCGGTAAAGAGAAGCCGATTGAGGGCCGTCCGGCCGACTTCCTTGAGCCCGAGTTTGAAAAGACAAAGGAGATGCTCGGCGATCGCGCCACCTCGGAGGAGGACGTTCTCACTTATATCGCCTTCCCGCAGGTCGCAGAGAAGTTCTTTGCAGAGCGTGAGAAGAGGATGCAGAATATCGTCAAATATACCATAGAAGCCATGGAATAAGGAGGTAGCCCTGTGTTATTGGAAAGAAGCGTGCTCCGCTTTGCAACCCCAGCCCCCGGCGGCACCCGCGTGCTGCAGGCCAAGGTCGGCCGCAGACGTAAAATAGGCTATGCTAGGGGCTCCGCCGGTGCGGTAAACATCACCACGGTACCGCCCAAAACGGCGGCCATGCTTATGGCGATAGTGGCGGACGAAATGAAAGCGCCGCTCAATGAGCTTAGATTTATATCTATAAAGGAGAAAGGCCCCGCTAAGTAAGGGGGACGGTAATAAATATGAAGTACAAGGTAACGCTTAACGGCAAGATATACGAAATCGAGGTCGAGCGCGGTACGGCCATCCTTGAGAACGAATACGACGCGCCGGCCGCACCCGCTCCCGCCCCGGTGCCCGCACCTGCACCTGCCCCGGCACCCGCCCCGGCACCCGCCCCGGCACCTGCACCCGCTCCGGCACCTGCACCCGCTCCGGCCGCTCCCGTAAGCGGAGG
>JAAYOL010000015.1 GCA_012520395.1 Clostridiales bacterium | reverse complement strand
TGACCTGATACATCAGGCCGGAATTAATGGTGATGATGAAGACAAAAAGGCACAGCAATATTAGCGGGTTTTTAATGCCACCATGCGTCTTATTATGAAATGTTTTGTTTTGTTCTTTCTCCGGCTCAACCGGTAGCATCCATATAAAGGCCATTCCTATAACAAGGCAAAGCATAGAGAGGCCGAGCCCGATAAACGGCGACCGGTTCATGGCAACTACGTTGACTGCGATCATCAACAGGTTTGAATAAATCAGAACGTCCGCGCAGGATTTAATGCGCTCGTTCTTGGGCGTAAAGGCCCTAAGAAAAAATCCCCACGCTGCTACCGCGCAGCCGCTAAAGTATCCGCTGACAATCAATCCGCCCATCCATAGAACAGAAGGGGTGAAAAAGAAAGGGACAGCGGCGCCTAAACATGCGCCCATGCCGCCTAGCATCATGGTTTTGGCGGCCGCCTGAGACCTGACGAACAGACCGCAGGTAAAAAGTCCTGCAAAATGTGCGACAATAGCAGCCAGTATGTAAATGTGGGCATCTATTCCACGCAGATCCAGCAGGCTGTACAACACCTGTCCCTCAAACTGGAACGACAGAATATAGGCAAAGAGAAATGAAAATCCGGCAACAGAAAGCCTGCGGGCATTGAAAGATTTAAGTCCGCTCATTTTATGTCCTCCACCCTATCGCAGCCTCCGCCTTTTTCAACCCATTCGTCAATATCAGCGGTTTTGAAACGCCAGAGTTTTCCCTCCTTGGTGGCAGGCAGACCGCGCTGATCAATCCAGCGCATAGTGGGATGGCGCTTCACGCCAAGGTAGTCACAGACTTCTTGCAGGGAAATCCATCTGTCTTTATCTGCCAATGGAAGACACCTCGCCTCTACTTTACTACAAATCTATTATATCAGCAGAGGGAGATTATTTCACTATATTTGTTGTTTTGAGTAGCATTTTGTATTATATATCCATGCCGCTTTGATATGGTCGCTCTTTTTTATGTCGTCTTACGATGTGTTCGTCAAGTAAAAATGTGAGCAAAAGGGCCTCGAAAATGTGAGCACCCTCAGCACCGTTTTTTGTTGTAGAGAAGGCGGCAACAGGAGACCTTTTTCACACCTTTTGGAGCACCAACAGGTCAAGCCCTTTTGCAAGAGTTTTCGAGGCCCGGAGATCAAGAAGCTCGATTCAATCTTATCTCAAGACATATCTCGCCGATTGTTGTGCAAATACAGCAACTTGTTTTGATTTCATATTCCATGCTATCGTCTAGCTTGCATTGCTCCGGCGGCAAAATATCACAATTGATTTCGTTAGCTGAAAGTTCCGTCATAACGTTACCACTTATTATATTCGCAATCTCCGATATGGCGGAGGCCACGAAAACATCCACCGAGTCAAACTCCATACCGCTCATGATGTTTACCATATGTAGGGATGTAGAAACCGGGAATCGGTAGATAACCTTACCATGATAGTCACCGACAATGCCGATGCAGATATCAACCTCGTCATCACATTTAAATACCTCTGATGGATGTTCGGAAATGTCTGAGATGTTCAGCATCAAATTAAATACTTTTTGTGTTGCATCGACAAATTCTCTGTAGAGTTTATTCACCATTTCCGCTCACCCCTCTCTTTATGACGTAATCCGCTATAAGCTGATCTTCTGCGGCTACATGGTTGATTAACCATGAAAGCAATCTACCTCCAAACTGTTGCATCAAATCCTCGTTATTATTGGATTGCTCATATTGCTTCGCAACCTCTTGGACATAATTGACCATTCCGATATGTAACTGTTTATGAGCTTCATATCCGGGGAAATTGACACTTTTCTGGTATTCTTCTTCATCATGGAAATGTTCAACAACATATTTTTTCATGAACTCTAGCGTTTCATTAATTTTCGGGATTTTCTCATCCCAGCTATCGCCTGAGCGCAATGCCTGTAAGAAAGATTCGACACGCCTGAATAACTCTTTATGCTGCGCATCTATCTGGGGAACGCCAAGTTCATATTTGTCTTTCCATAGCATAGTACTATATCCCTTTCTT
>JAAYOL010000105.1 GCA_012520395.1 Clostridiales bacterium | reverse complement strand
TTCCCCGAAGAGCGGGATAACTTTTAGGAAGGTGATGGCAAATGATCGATACAAAACATAAAATTCTTTTCAACCCCGAAAAATGCATCGGCTGCCAGCTTTGCTACAAGGCCTGCTTCGTAGATGTTATCCGCTGGGATAGTGAAACCAAAAAGCCGATATTCAAATACGTTGAGGACTGTGAGCATTGCTTCTGGTGTGAGGCTGTCTGCAAAAAGGGCTGTATCGAAGTCATTCCCGACTTTGAAAGCGAAAGCCTTTTGCAGAGCTTCGACTGTTACCGCTAAGGAGGGGATAGTATTGGATATTAATTACGGGCGCAAAGACCTTAGTGCCGACGTTTTGGTTGTAGGAGGCGGCATTGCCGGGCTCACCGCCGCGGTTTCTATAAAAGAGCGCGAGCCGGAGCTAGATGTTTTAGTTGTTGAAAAGCAGACCGCCGGCTATTCCGGAAAAGCCAACAAGGGCGGCGGAGTGCTGCAGTATTTTGATTTGACACGGATTAAGCCGGAAGATTTTGTCGAATACCACGCGCATTCTGTTGGATGCTACCTGGGTGACCAGGATCTTATGGTCAAATATGTCACCATGAACAAAATAATGTTGGATAAGCTCGTTGAATGGGGCGCGAGACTTCCCAAGAATTTAGACGGCAGTTACTGCGTGACCCCAACCGGTCCCATGACCGCCATGATAGGCGTTGATTTGGATATTACGCTTAAGGTGCGGCAGACGGCTCAGAAAAAGGGTGTTAAGTTCATAGACAAGGTGGCTGTTTCGGACCTAATTACTCAGGACGGAAGGATAACAGGGGCGACAGGCTTTAGTATTCTTGACGGCACATTCTATACCTTTAACGCGAAAGCCGTTGTTCTTGCAACCGGAAGCCAAAACTATCGCATAGGTTCAATGTGGAGCAGTGGCAGGGGCGACGGAATTGCGGCGGCCTATCGTGCGGGAGCACAGCTGCGCAACACCGAATTCGGAAACTTTGCACAGCTTGTTAAGGTTCACACTCATCATGAGTGCGTTTTCGGCGAAAATTATATGTACAACTGCGCCGGAGAGAACATAACCAAAAGATTCCGCTTCTTCCCGGAGGCTGATATAAGCAGTACCGCGGTTGCGGAATGGTTTATGCAGATGTCTGCCGCAAGAGGGCCGATTACTCTGCGAATAGATGAGGACAGAAGCAACAACACCATGATGACACTCTGGGACCGCCCATATGGGATGGCGTTCTGGAAATTAAACCACACTCGGGGCATCGAAAAAGACGACAACGAGGTTTGTCCGCTTTTCATAGGTGAGCAGTCTCCTGTAAAGGTTGGACACGATATGATGACAACGATACAAGGGCTTTATGCCATCGGCGATGTAAGCTACTGCGGCTCGGCGGCGCCCGGCGCAGTTCCCGCACCTCCCGGACGCAACCGCGGCTCCGGCATACTCAATGCTGTATTTGCCGGTATGGTTTCTGCTGACAGCACCTGCGACACAGCCAAATCGGGCACACTTGTACCGCTCGACGAAGAGCAGGTAGACGCCAGCATCCGACGCGTCTATTTACCGCTCGAGCGCGAATCGGGATGCAAGGCCAAGGACGTTATCCGTCTGATTCAAAGAGCGGTCGGCCCCGTGGAACAGTCTGTATATATGAGCGCCCATCGCATTGCGATAGCCCTGCGCTATGTTGAAAAGGCCAAGGAGCTTGCAGCGACGATGAAGGCCGTTGATTTCCACGATCTTCTAGCCTGCCACGAAGCTGAGGCGATGGTGCTTTGCGCAGAAATGCAGTTTAGGGCGGCTGATATGCGCAAGGAATCCAGAGGGTGGTTCCTGCGCGAGGACTATACGCAGATGGACAACAAGAACTGGCTGAAATGGATCATCGTGCAGTGCAAGGATGGCGAGATGAATTTCAGCACGGAAGATGTGCCCTATGAAAAGTGGAAGGTAAAACCATACATCGCAGATTAAACTATCCAATAAGAAAGGCGGTTGATTTATGGTAAAGCGTACTTTGGAAGAACTAAAGCCCTATGCTGCACCCGGCCATTTCGACATGACCGCAATGAGAATCCACGGCAAAGAGGAAACGGGCGCCGAGAAGTTCTGGGTGGGTCTTTCAACCTTCCTCCCGGGCGGTGGTGCGCAGTACGCATACGAAGACAATCCCCTTGAAAAGTTCTACTACGTTCTTGAGGGGGAGATGACGGTGCGGGATAAAGCCGGTAAAGAATACGTAATCCATGCCGGGGAATCAATTTCATTTGCGCCAAACGAGGGACGGCATCTCATAAATGCCACAAACAAACCCGCCGTGATGCTTGTGGTCATAAACTATCCGGATTGAGGGAGAGAATATGATAAGGGTTGATAAAAGTTTTGCCCAGGGAATGTTCAGCATCTCCGGCAAGGTGGCGCTTGTAACCGGCGCCACGGGAGCGTTGGGTAGCGCGGTAGCCAAGGCATTCGGCTATCAGGGTGCAAAGGTCGTAATGACTGCCCGGAACTTAGTGAAGCTAAGGGCGCTGGAGGCTGAGTTCAAAGCAGAGGGT
>JAAYOL010000014.1 GCA_012520395.1 Clostridiales bacterium | reverse complement strand
GGAATCTCAACAGGTGCACAGTCGTTTATCATGCATATTGTCGAGTGCCATGCGATAACGTCGTCGTGCCTCGCGGCGAGCGCAAAATCGTTTGGCGTCATTATATATTCGCCCTTCAAGCGGCAGCTCCCGCGAGTTCCAAGCTGCGGGGCTATGTCATATATAAACGCATTTCTAAAGGCTACCGGACAGGCCTCTTTGAGATATGCCACCACCTCGCGCATTGTGTTTCGGGTATTCATTTCCGTTTCCGTCGCATCCTTTATAGTTGCGCAGTCGCGGTTCGGGTGCCAGTTGTTGACCCAGCAGATATCGTTTTGCGCGCTCGGCAGCGGTGCGCTTTGGAAGCCTGCAATCTTGGCGAGGTTGATGCGAAGACCTGCATACTCCTTGGGATTTGCTTTTTGCCATTCATAATAAAGGTCGTAGTTAACTCCGCCGATGCGCCATACCAGCGCCGTGGTTCTGGACCTTGTTTCCCCGTCAGCAAGCGTCGAGTACGGAGCGCCTGTCTGGCGGAAAATGTCGCCGTCGCCGGTTGCGTCGATAACGGTCTTTGCCAGAATAGCCTTGCGTCCTTCCTTGCTCTCGAAAATAACGCCCCTCACCTCATTGCCTTCCATTATGGGCTTGGTGCCCCAGCTGTGGCACATGACGCGGATAGAGTCCTTATGCTCAAGGAGCATTTTGTCCATCTCAATCTTCAGCTGGTTCGGCTCGTAATACACGGCGCGCACAAGCCTTTTCGGCTCGCTTTCGCTCACGCATCCGTGGATTTTCGCCCAGATGCCCAGAAGAGCCTGATCATCGTCCTTGCCGATTTTGCTCAGATCCGGTCCCAGAACGGCGTTAGGAATCGGATTTAGTCTTGTAAACCATTCCTCCTGAATACCGCGCACGAAAGACTTGTTGTACCATGAGAGCTTCGGCACCATGATGACGTAGCCTCCCGTTACGTCGCCGCCCATATAGCCGTAGCGCTCCATGAGAATGATGTTCTTAGCACCCGCACGCGCCGCTGCAATTGCCGCCGAATGGCCGGCGCTGCCGCCGCCAACGACGAGAATATCGCACTCATCGTATATCGGAAGCGTGTTTTGCGCTTCAATGTACACCTTGTTTGCCATAAAATCTGTCTCCTAAAAATGTTTTTAATCATTACATCTCATGCCCCTGCGGCCTGAGCCTTGCCTATGTGCAGAGTATATCAGCATGGCTTTTCAGGCCATCGGCTTTAAATCAGGCGAGATAATGAGTACGGCCTCTGTCGCTTCCTGTACCTGCTCTACCGTAAACTCGGGATTAATTTCAACCAGCATTAATCCGTTCTCAGTGACCTCAATCACTCCCATTTCCGTTATAATCAAGTCTACGCACTTAAGCGCTGTCAGCGGCAAACGGCACTTTTTCAGTATTTTTGGGGCTCCTTTTTGTGTATGCTCCATTGTGACGATGACTCTCTTTGCCCCTATCACCAAATCCATAGCCCCGCCCATACCCGGCAGCCTTTTCCCGGGTATAATCCAGTTTGAAATATTGCCCTGCTCGTCAACCTCCAGCGCTCCGAGCATTGTGACGTCTATGTGCCCGCCCCTTATCATCCCAAAGGATGTGCATGAATCGAAGTAACAGCCGCCTGTCGATACAGTGACGGGTGTAGCGCCTGCGTCAACCTTATAAACAGCATCGCGTGTCTCGTCGTTGCATGGGATAACACCTAAAAGCCCGTTTTCGGCCTGGATGGTCACCCTTACATCCTCGGGAAGAAAGTTCGGTATCATAGTTGGCATACCTATACCAAGGTTCACAATGTCACCGTCTTTAAGCTCCCCCGCAGCGCGGGCAATGATAAAGCTTTTAATTTGCTCCCTGTCCATCGTTTATCCACCCCCGTTCACAATGTAATCGACAAATATGCAGGGGGTTCTTACATTTTCCGGTTCAATCTCACCGACTTCGACGACATTGTCGGCTTCAACGATTACCTTATCGGCCGCCGTAGCCATGACAAGGCCGAAATTACTGGTTGAGCCCTTGTACCAGACATTCCCGAGCTTATCAACCTTATAGCCGCTGATTAATGCAAAATCGGCGCGTATTGGTTTCATAAGCAAGTACTTTTTACCGTCAATCTCCTGAACGGAGTGGACGTAGTCCTCATAATCCTCAATAATCGTACCGACGCCGGTAGGCGTGAGTACGCCGCCGAGACCGGCCCCGCCCGCGCGTATCATTTCCGCGAACGAGCCCTGCGGGATGAGGTCAACCTTTAAAGTGCCATCGTTCATCTGTCGGCCGACTTCAGGGTTTAAGCCGACATGCGTCGCCACAAGATGCTTAACCTGATGATTATGTATCAGCTTGGCAACACCGTAGTTTTCTTCACCCATTGGTCCTCCGGGCTGGGCACCGTCGTTACAGATTATCTTGAAGTTGCCCTTCCCGCTTTTTGCCAGTTCATCAATAATTTTATGCGGATTTCCACAGCCCATAAAACCGCCTACCATAATCGTGGCACCATCCGGAATCATGGCGACAGCCTCTTTAACCGAAACAAATTTGGTCATTAACTTCCTCCTGCCAGTTTATAGGGGGCACTTTTCAAATATGGTCGCGGTGCCCATTCCTCCGCCAATACAAAGCGTTGCAAGACCGCGTTTTACGTCCGCCCGCCTGTGCATTTCATGGAGAAGAGTGACAATAATGCGCGCACCCGAGGCGCCGACAGGATGCCCTATCGCAATCGCCCCGCCGTTTACGTTGACCTTTTTCATATCAAGGCCAAGTTCTTGGGACACGGCCAGGGCCTGCGCGGCAAAGGCTTCGTTTGCTTCGACAAGGTCAATGTCGTCAATGGTCAGCCCGGCTTTTTCGAGGGCGCTTCGAGATGCGGGTACCGGCCCGAGGCCCATAATCTTCGGGTCTACTCCGCCCTGTCCCCAGCCGATAAGCTTTGCCATGGGTCTCAGCCCGTATTTTTTAACAGCTTCTCCCGATGCAACCAGGATTGCCGCTGCCCCGTCGTTGATTCCGGAGGCATTGCCGGCCGTGACCTTGCCCCCTTCGGATTTGAACGCGGGTCTGAGCTTTGCCAGTGCTTCGGAGCTGGTACTCCTCGGGTACTCATCCGCCGAGAAGTCCACTATGTCCTTTTTGACCCTGATCGGCACCGGGACAATTTCGCTTTCAAATTTTCCGGCACTATTTGCAGCCGCCGTTTTCATCTGAGAAGAGAGCGCGAATGTGTCGAGGTCTTCGCGTGTGAGTCCCCACTGCTCGCATACATTCTCAGCGGTAATGCCCATATGGTAGTTGTTGAAAGCGTCAGTCAGCGCATCGTTTACCATGACATCGACCATTTTGCTCTCGCCCATTCTGGCTCCCCAGCGGGCAGAGGGGAGGGCGTAGGGTGCGGCCGACATATTTTCAGTACCTCCGGCAATAACAATTTCGGCATCTCCGGAAATTATCGCCCGGGCAGCCTCGATTACCGCCTTCATACCTGATCCGCAGACCATATCCAGTGTAAAGGCTGGTACGTTTACAGGTATGCCCGCCCCGACAGCCGCCTGTCGGGCAACGTTCTGCCCAAGACCCGCCGTCAGAACGCAGCCGAATATGACCTCGTCAACCTGCTCAGGTTTTACGCCGCTGCGCTCCAGGGTCTCCTTGATTACAAGCGCGCCCAGCTTCGCCGCAGCGGTATCCTTTAAGCTGCCGCCGAAACTGCCTATCGGGGTTCGGCAGCAGTTTACTATGTATATTTCTTTCACTAGAGAACCTCCATTTATTTTAATGTGGTTCGGAAAGTCAGCAACCTCTCTTATTTGAGAATTCGTCCCAGAGGGAGCGGCATCAAATGCCGCTTCCGGCTCTAAATTATCCTCTTGGCTTAAGGCCGAGTATTTGCCTGGCTTCGTCCGGAGTGGCCGCTTTACATCCGAATTCTTCTATAATCCGCTTTGCTCTTGCAACAAACTGCATGTTATCAGCCGCCAGAACGCCCTTTTTATAATAGATGTTGTCTTCCATTCCCACGCGGACATGCCCTCCCATGGCTACGGTCGCGTACAAAATCTCCATTGCACTCGCCCCGACGCCGAAGGCAGACCATGTGGAGTTAGGAACAACTTCGTCCATTATGTCCTTCATGAAAACAAGGTTTTTTGTAGAGGCCCCGATTCCTCCGGGCACGCCCATGCAGAACTGGAAGTGAAGCGGAGTTTTTAAAAAGCCTTTTTTCAGCAGATAACCGGCGTTATAAATCATGCCCGGGTCAAAGACTTCAATTTCCGGCTTGACACCCTTTTCCTGCATAAGAGTTCCCAGCTTTTCAAGGAACTTGGGGTTGTTCTCAAAAACCGTGGTGTGCTGCCAGTTCATTGTTCCGCAGTCATAGGAGGCCATATCGGGCACAAGCTCGTAAAAGGGTCTTATCCTGTCCTCCTCAAGGAGGTTTACGCCGCCCGAGGTAGTGAGGTTTAGTATGATATCGCAGTCCTTTTTCGCGCGGATGAGGCGCACCGTCTCCTCGAACTTCTCAAATATCATTGCCGCCCTTCCCTCGTTATTCCGGCAATGGATGTGGGCAATTGCCGCGCCCTCCTTCCAGCAGTTGTAGACTTCCTCTGCTATTTCGGCCGGCTCTATGGGCACATTCGGGTTGTTATCCTTCGTTGGCCAGGCCCCCGTCGTGGCCACGGTAATAATCCTTTTGTTTCT
>JAAYOL010000013.1 GCA_012520395.1 Clostridiales bacterium | reverse complement strand
TTTCTCTCTCCTTTACAAATTTATAAGTTTTTGATAAAGGTGGTATATTTTAATAATAACGCATTTTGCTTGTTATAGCAAATGTTAAAATGCCCTCGTATCAGGGGGAACATATGAGCGGACAATCCGGTCTTGCCGCCTGAGTAGTTCGGGGAGCTTTTATTAGTTCCTCCTGTATGTAATAATTGATAATATTCTCCTGTGTATATAGCCGAGTCTGGCTTGTCCTCTGCAGAAACGGCGCCCATAGCCGTTTCCAGGCGCCCCGGTCAATTGGGGTATTAGTTTGGCAAAACAATCTTCTGGCCAGAGAAAATCAGGTTCGGATTTGGAAGCTTATTAAGCTCCTGAAGCTTTCTCCAGGTCGTATTAAACATCTTTGCAATCTTCTCCAGCCAATCGCCGGGCTGTACGATGTAATAATCCGGTTCCGACTTTGTTTCCTGTACGGTAATGCGCCCTTCCACAGCAGGACTTACAGAGCCATTCGCTTCTAAATAGGTAATCACCGCTTCGTCCAGACAGGTGTATTCATTGAGGATTGATTTATCGGCAAACATCGTATATTCGTCACCGCCGGCAGCCATGAAATCATTTGTAGCCAGCGTGTATTCATTGCGTAAATCGAGCTGCTCTCCATTTACGGTAATGCTAATAACACGGTCTCCGACATGCCTGCCGATGTCTACGACGTACTTAATTCCGGAAACATGGGGGAAACCGCCTGAGGATTCCGGATAAGCCTTGGTGCCATGCTCCAATGCCGCTTTAATGTCAGCACCAGTTACCTTTTTGGTAACAATATAGTTTCCAAATGGCAGAACTGTGATTATTTCACCCTTTGTAATATCGCCCTCGCCAATGGAGGCGCGGATGCCGCCACCATTGGTGAGAGCGCAGTCTGCTCCGGTTAGAAATATCATTGCATCAGCTATAAGATTGCCGAGGTTTGTTTCGCTCGTACGAACCTTTTCCCTTGCCCCCTCCATAGGTACTGCGGTTTTACCGACCACTTGGCTCAGCACATCAGCCTGCTCGTCCTCTATTGCTTTTATAACACTCACTACAGCCTCGTCTTCGGGCACATCCGTCGCCAGATCCTTTGTAATTAGACCGGCCACGATGCCGACTATTTTACCGTCTGTAAAATAAACGTCCACAATGCCGAGATTATTGCCGTATTCTCCAGTGCTGACAATCAGGGTCCCGCCAACCTTATGACCCTGCTCCAGTGTAGTATGACTGTGCCCGTCTATGATGAGGTCAATGCCCTCAACTGCCTGTGCCACCTTAATGCTGGTATCGGCGGAGGATAAATCAGTCCCCAAATGGCTAATTGCTATAATTAGATCCGTTTTGTCCTTCAAAACCGCCACTGTTTGCTTCGCGGCTTCTACAGGTTCAATGAAGGTGAGGCCTTTTACATTATCGGGATGTGTCTTGTATGTAGTTTCGGGTGTCGCCAGACCGAAAACCCCCACCTTCAGGCCGGCAATCTCTTTGATGATATATGCATTAAACAGGGTGCTACCGTCCCCTTTTCCTATGTTTGCCGCCAATATGGGGAAATTAGTTAATTTGCTCAGCTCGACTAGCTGCTCATAGCCATAGTTGAAATCATGGTTTCCGGGAGCCATAGCGTCATAGCCTATCTCGTTCATAATTCGCGCGATGCTTTCGCCTTTGGTCAGGGTTGCTATTGCTTGCCCATGGAAGGTATCTCCAGCATCCAGCACCAGAACGTTCGCGTTGTCCTTTCTAGTCTCCCGAATGATAGTAGATATTTTGGCGAATCCAAGACCCTCGCCCTCCTTGACCCTTGCATGGGTATCGTTGCTGTGCACAATTGTAAGCCTTGTTGCTCCTGTGAAGTCGGTGTTCTGAGCATCTGCCGCAGCAAAGCAGGTTAGCCTGCCGAGAAACATGGATATGAGCAGAGTAAGCACTGTAAAGCTGTTAAGCAGACATGTAGAGAGTCGCTTTCTTCCCATGGCTAATCCCCCTGATTTTAATGTGACTATCATTACCAACCACTATTATATTACAGCAGCCTTCAGTGGACAATAAAAATGTTTCGTGGGCTAAAAGGTTTCCGCTTTTCATTTATGCTATATAACTCCATGTTCCAATTCACAATTCCTGTAATAATTTTTCAAACTGGGATGAGAAATGGGAAGGGGAAATGGCATTCCACTTTATGTATATTTATAGTATAATAAACGAAATACATAGAGGGGAGAAAAATATGAGCGATCGCTACATAGCTTTTGATGTGGAAACTCCTAATTACGCAAATAATCGAATCAGCGCGATTGGAATAACAGTCGTAGAGAATGGTGCGGTAGTTGATGAAATCTACACCCTCGTTAATCCGGAGACACACTTCGGTAATTTTAATATTCGACTCACCGGAATTACGCCCGAACAGGTGGCGGATAAACCGACATTTCCCCAGCTCTGGGCGGAAATCGAGCCGATAATGGGTAGCGGGTTGCTTGTTGCACATAATGCTCCGTTTGATATGGCCGTTTTGGCACGCTGCTTGAACTTCTATGGTATTGAGTGGCGCACGTATGCGTATTATGCTTGCACATGTTCCATGGGGAGAGCCTGCTATCCCAATCTTAAAAACCATAAACTCAATACACTCTGCGAGTATCTGGGGCTTGATCTTATTCATCACAATGCAGGTAGCGATAGTCGTGCCTGTGCCGGGCTACTTATGGATTATATTGGTCAAGGACTAAAGGTTGAGCGGTTTCGGCGGCGATACGATCTAGTACAATG
The DNA here is from genome assembly GCA_012520395.1 of Clostridiales bacterium. Taxonomy (GTDB): domain Bacteria; phylum Bacillota; class Clostridia; order Oscillospirales; family Oscillospiraceae; genus DUPK01. Next base: position 3,979 of record JAAYOL010000013.1, on the reverse strand, counting down.
CCGTGCAAAAGCCACATATATCTAACACGAGATAGACCTATCTAAGGAGCAGATTAGAGAAAGAGGTGGGCGAGAGTGCAACTGCATAACGATACGGCACCCAATTATCAGCCTTTATTGCTTCTGCGAAACATAAAATATCCGACATTCCAGCTTCATGCAGTGGCAAGCGGCTGCGGTATAGATACGGAGTCCGTTCTAAAAATAGTAATTTTAGAAACAATGCAATGGCTGAGACAAAGATTCCGGGCGTTTGAACTGCCAAAAGAGTTGGATATGTCCGAAGCGTCATGCTTTTCTGAATTTGAGCTAAACGCTCTTAAATCGTTTCATCTTGATGTGGGTTATAGGCTGGAGATTATTTGGATCCCGGAGAATAAAATATGGACGCTTCAGTTAACGGAGCCGGATTTGGGCACAAAGCCGGGTGAATTAAACCCTGAGAGACTGCCCGTACCGGGAAGACTTATTGAAACAAACATATCTTATGTTGTTAAAAGCGGAGGCGTGGAGTGCGGGTTCAAAACTATCGTTTCAGAACCGGAGGGAACGGAAGGTCAATGTGAGGTGTTTCGGTATGCTTTTATCAAACATCTTGCAAGAAACCCGTTAATTAGATTGAGCCAGACTTGGCAGCTTATCGACAAGGCACATCAGATTACAAGCATTTCCGATTTGAAAAAACTGAGAGCATGGCTGGCTGATAAAGAGAGAATGATGCCCGCCGTAATTATCGCGGAATACACCCCGGACAAGAAGACTATTCCTGAGATTCCAGAGCTACCTGTTTTCAAGTTTGGCCCACCCGTGCTCAGTCAAAGAAAGCTCGAACTCGAACTACCGCAGGAAGAACCTGTTCAAAGCATACCCATGGACTTATCCGATTTGATTCGTTACAGGATGGGATATGCTCAGTTTTTTATTTTGCCGGCATCTCTGAGAGCGGAGTATAACAAAAACATTGGTCAAGAGATAGGCGACGGGGAAATCAATATAGTAGAACCGAAGAAGTTTGGGGGATATATAGGGCGCTTTACATATTATGAAATTACCCAAAATCCGAAAAAGGTGAAAGAAGAGCTGGATTTATATATTCAGACCTATGCCAGAGGAAAGGAAATGGCCTATGGAAACTGCGTGTTTGTGCCAAAGGCTAAAGAACTGGAGCGAAACAAGATAATAACGGCCAGGAATTCTAAAGAAGAGGTGGTCGATTATTACGAAGATAAAATCAGAGAGAAAGAAGAGGAATATAGACGGAATTTAGATAGTTACAGGAAAGAGATTTGCGACAGGGATAATAAAATTGCCAGGTTATACTCAAAGATAGATGAGCTCGAAAAGGATAAGAAAGCAATTTCTGAGGAAATAGAAAAAGTAAGCTCTGAGTATCAGAAGAAGATAAAAGCTATAAATGGGGTAATTAGCCGTTATGAAGCCTTGCTGAACAGACCGAAAGGGCCTGACGGGGTTAACGCATGGGTCGAAAAGTATTTATGCGGGAAGCTCATTTTTCATGAAAGGGCAAAGGATAAAATGAGAAAAATTACACCGGAGAAGGTGAACTTACCGCTTGTCTGCGATGCCCTGGAGCATCTGGCAACTGATTTCAGGGACGAACTGCTTGGCCTGATTAATGAAAATGAAAGGCGTCATAGATGCTCCCAAAAATACAATAGAAATTTTGAAATAGTGCTGACCAAAGGCCCGGCTGTGGATATGTACCCTGGTGAGTACAAGATTAAGTACAGAATCGGATACAAAGGCAAACCTGTCGAGACCCTGCTTGATTATCATTTAAAGGTCGGAAACGATAGTGAAAATCTCCTTAGAATCTATTTTCTATATGACGAAGAAAAGGAGCTGATAGTGGTTGGCTCATTACCGGAACATCTCAGCACCTCAAGCTATAAGTGACTTGAGGGCGCACAAACAGACCATAGTATGATGACGTAAACAACTGTGGCCATCGTTGTGAAGTTTAAAAAACCCTCTAATAGGCGACCTTTTTTGACATAAAAGAAGCTATTTTCCTATTATAATAGGGGATAGCACCAATAAAAAAAGACCATTATTAATTTCCAGAGCGGGCCGCTAAGCGATATTGTTCCGCAATTGAAGAAACTGGGCCATTTCGCCGAAAGCTTTAGAGTTATAACTGGTTTTTTGCTATCCGACTATCGGAAAAATCATGGTAGGAGGTTAGTTTATGAGCAAACGAGTGGAGGCAAGTCAACAGAAATTAGAGTTCCCATCTTTATTTAACGGGCAAGAGCTCCTTGTGAAGGTTGTCGAGCTTTTACCTTATCCTATTCAGGTTTTTTCGGCTGACGGGTTTGTAAGATTTATTAACAGCGCTGCGCTGGAGATGATGGGCATTAAAAGTATCGAGGCTCATGTGGGTAAGTACAACGTATTTGAGGACCCCGTCTTGCGCGAGCTTGGCGTAATGGACCATGTGAGGCAGGTGTTGACAGGTGAAATCGTATCTCTGACCGATTTCAATGCGCCCTACCAGGGGATAGTCCGGTATTTTCATGCGGCAGACAACGATATCCAGGCCATAACCGCGGACATTACCTGCTTCCCCTTGGTAAATGCCGATGGCTCGGTAGGGTATTTTGCCGCCGTGTTTATCCTTAAAAAGATATACCGGGGCAGGGAAGAAATAGCGCTGGGAAGAGAATACATAGAATCCCACTGGCAACAGCCATTTAACATAGAAGAAGCTGCAAAGGCGGCTTCACTCAGTAAATCCCATTTTATAAGGCTCTTTAAGAAGAATACCGGAGTAACCCCTCACGAGTATTACATCAACATAAAAATTGGCAAGCTAAAGGAAAAACTACTGGATACAAACCTTACCATCGCTCAGGCCTTTGCCGCCTGTAATATGGGCTACAATGGCCATTCTGCAAGGTTATTCCGAGAGAGAGTTGGAGTATCGCCCTCTGTGTATCGGAAAAAGTCGGACTAAGAGTAAATTAAATAATTAACAGTCAGCCGGGCGTTGTTATTAACAACAGCCCGGCTCTTTTGTTTGAAATAGCATTTTCTGTACTAATTATGAGTAAATCAAATATATCTTTGCGAACAAATAATTGTTAAAATATGGAAGAAGGATACAAAATAATTGAAAATCTAGCAGCATTGAGCCTGTCTGTGTCCAAAAATACAAAGAAGAGCAACCTACGGAATTGACATAAGGATAAAAATATCGGAGGGTAATTATGAAACGATTAATTTCCATAGCGCTGTGCTTAGTATTGATGTTTTCGCTGTGCCCCTATGTATTTGCTGAGGGAAGCACCATTACAGGGACAGGGGCCACTGATGGCGGGGATGAGCCTGTCGGTGGTGTGTGCAGGATAGGAGACACAGGTTATGCCACGCTTAATGCGGCGCTAGCGACATTAGCGGACGACACACCCACTACGATTGTGCTGCTAAAAGATGTCATCAATGGCAGCGGCATCTTTCTTTCCGGGAAGAAGGTAACGATTGACCTAAACGGAAACAATCTCTCTGTAAACAATGGCGTGGGCATCGGAATTGAGATAGAAGATGGTACTGAGCTTACATTGACAGGGTCGGGCAGACTTGATGTCCATGCCAAGTTTGAATGTTTATACCTAAAGCAGTCCAGTTTCATAGCGCCTGAAACAGTGACCGTGAGCTTTATTTCGGACGCTTGGGGATTAGCTGCAGATAGCTTCAGTACAGTAGATATGCACGGAGACATCACCGGCGCCGTAGGGGGTCTTGCTGCAAGGTATAAAAACAGCATTACAGTAAACGGCACGGTCAAGTCAAAGGGAGAAAACCATGCCGTCTATCTGTTTGATTCAGACAATACGGTGCAGGTGGGCAGCGCCATTGTAGATTCGGAGTCACGTACCGCAGTAGGAGTATATGTGGATGAGTTTGCAGTCAGTACCGTCACCGTAGGCAGTCCGGATAAGCGCGGCCAAATCATCGG
>JAAYOL010000104.1 GCA_012520395.1 Clostridiales bacterium | reverse complement strand
TCTGAGGCAATGCGCGGCAGTGGGTATAATGAAATAGGCGGCAAGTCCTTTTATATTTCCATGTATCGAATGGACGATTGCCGGGTTTTTACCTTCATCACGGAGAAGTATGACAACAGCGAAGACTTTGATTATATTTCAACAGTCAATGAGTCGATAAAAACTCCTCTCGCCACGCTATATACCGCGGCGAGCATTATGCTGCCGATAGTCGAGAGCTCCGGAAACGAGACCCTGTCGAAAAGCCTTGCCATGATATTCAAAAACTATTTTAAGCTGCTTCGCCTTTCGAATAATATTGCCGGATTCAATGAAATAAAAGTGCGCAGCACAAGACTGAATGTTAAAAACGTGGATCTCCTCGCCCTCTGCCGCAATCTGGTTAACACTGTATCCCTGCTAACCAGAGAGCGCGGTGTACGCATATGGTTCAAAACCACGCTGAAGCGCGCGGACTTAAATGCTGACTTTGACAGGCTCGAGTATGTGCTGCTAAACCTCCTGTCAAACAGCCTGAACCACACCGGCATAGGCGACGACATAACCGTTTCGGTCTCACGCGCCGGCGATCTTTATATCGTCACTGTTTCAGACACCGGCACCGGCGTTCCCGCGGCCATAATGCCGACGGTATTCGAGCCGCGCATAAGGAAAAAGAGCTTAAACGATCCCGAACCCGGCCTCGGTATGGGCCTTGCATACTCAAGGCACATCATCTCAATGCATGGCGGCTCAATGGTTCTGGAAAGTCGGGAGGGGCAGGGCACAACCGTGAGGTTCACCCTTCCAAAAACAAGGCGAGAGGCCATGCTCGCCGATTCAGCGGTTCAGTACGGAGACCTCGGGATAGCGCCGGTTCTCACGGAGCTGTCCGACATACTGTCTCTTGACTGCTTTGACGTAAAGTATTTAGATTGACAAATTGAGGGGCGCCCGGATAGGGCGCCCCTTTGCACTGCCGTTAAAATAGGCTGGGGGAGGGATTTAATCCCTCCCCCTTTATTATTTACTTCCTGTCGTACATTTCCTTCTGAGCAACGAGCTTGCGATACTTGGTTTTTGCGTTCTCCTCGGCCTGTGCAAACAAAGCCTTGGCTCTGTCGGGGAAGGTGCGCATAAGGGAGCTGTAACGGACTTCGTTCATTATAAAGTCGTTGTAGCTAGCCGTCGGCTCCTTGCTGTCAATGCTCAGGGGATTCTTGCCCTCGGCCTCAAGTCTGGGATCGAAGCGGAAGATGTTCCAGTAGCCCGCCTCGACGGCCTGCTTCTCGGTGAGTATTGATTTACCCATGCCGTTTCTTGAGCCGTGATTTATGCAGGGGGCGTAGGCTATGATGAGCGAAGGACCGTTGTAGGCCTCCGCCTCGGATATCGCCTTGAGGGTCTGCAAGTAGTTTGCACCCATGGATACCTGGGCGACATATACATAGCCGTAGGAAATGGCCATCTGCGCAAGATCCTTCTTCTTCGTGCTCTTGCCGGCGGCTGCGAACTGGGCTACCTGACCGATCTGAGAGGCCTTGGAGGCCTGACCGCCGGTATTGGAGTAAACCTCGGTGTCAAACACTAAGACGTTTACATTTTCTCCGCTGGCCAGCACATGGTCCAGACCGCCGTAGCCGATGTCGTAGGCCCAACCGTCGCCGCCGAAAATCCATATGGAGGGCTTGACAAACAAATCGCGCATTTCATAGAGCGACTTGTTGACCGGGCAATCCTTTTCCTTCATTCTTTTTTCAAGTGCGGCTGTAAGCTTTGCACCCGCGACCTTTGAGCCCTCAGCGTCGTCGAAGACTGCAAGCCATTCGGCGGCCGCAGCCTTCAGAGCCTCGCTCTGGGAGTTTTCGGCGATGTCCTCAGCAATCTCTTTTGCCTTCTCGCGGCGCTGCTTGCTGGCAATGGCCATGCCGTAGCCAAATTCCGCGGTGTCCTCGAAAAGTGAGTTGCCCCAGGCAGGGCCTCTGCCTTCTTTGTTGACTGTATATGGTGTGCTCGGCGCACTGCCGCCCCAGATGGAGGAGCAGCCGGTGGCATTGGCGATATACATTCTGTCTCCGAAAAGCTGGGTGATGAGCTTGGCATAGGGGGTCTCTCCGCAGCCTGCGCAGGCGCCCGAGAACTCAAGCAGCGGCTTTCTGAACTGCGAGCCCTTGACAGAATCCACCTTGAAGGGCAGCTCCTTGTCGGAGACCTCTTTTTCCGCGTAGTCAAAGTGCTTCTGCGCATATGCCTGCTCCTCGGCGGGCTTCATGGCAAGCGCCTTGTTCTTGGCGGGACAGACATTGGCGCAGACGCCGCAACCTGTGCAGTCGAGGGCGGAAATGGCTATTGCAAAGGCGTAATCCTCGCAGCCCTTACCCATCATCTTGACGGACTTAAAGCCCTCGGGAGCCGCTTCAAGCTCCTGCTTGCTCAGTGCAAAGGGCCGGACAACGGCGTGCGGGCATACATAGGAGCACTGTGTGCACTGGATGCAGTTTTCGGGTATCCACTCGGGAATATCCACCGCTATGCCGCGCTTTTCGTAAGCGGCCGTGCCCTGGGGCAGGACTCCGGTGGCGGTATCCATAAAGGTGGAGACAGGCAGGCTGTCGCCGCGCATATTGTTCACGGGGATGAGCACTTCCTCGACGAACTTTGCAAGCTCCGGCCTGTCGCTTTCGACCTTGACCTTTTCGGCTTCGCCCTCTGCCGTCTTCCAGTCCTCGGGAACTATAAGCTCCCTGAGTTCAGTGAGTCCCGCGTCGACCGCGGCATAATTCATCTTGACTATGGCCTCGCCCTTTTTTCCGTAGGAATTGACGATGGCTTCCTTCATGTATTTGACGGCCTCGTCAATCGGGATGATGTTGGCAAGCTTGAAGAAGGCGGCCTGTAAAATCATATTGGTGCGTCCGCCCAGTCCAAGCTCCCTTGCGATTTTAATGGCATCGCAGGCGTAGACCTTTATGTTGTTGTTGGCGATATGGCGCTTGGCAGACGCTGGCAGGCGCTGGCCGAGCTCCTCAATATCCCAGGGACAGTTTATAAGGAAGGTTCCGCCTGGCTTTATATCCTGCGCTATATCGAACTTCTCAATATAGGAGGGGTTATGGCAGGCGACAAAGTCCGCCTTGGAGACATAGTAGGTGGACTTGATGGGCTTATCACCGAAGCGCAGGTGCGATATGGTTACGCCGCCAGACTTCTTGGAGTCATACTGGAAGTAAGCCTGAACCTTTTTGTCGGTGTAGTCGCCGATAATCTTGACGCTGTTTTTGTTCGCGCCGACTGTACCGTCAGAGCCCAGTCCCCAGAACTTGCAGGAAACTGTGCCCGCGGGGGTGGTGTCCGGCTCCTCTGTGATGGGCAGGGAGAGGTTCGTCACATCGTCCACTATGCTGATGGTGAAGCCGTTTTTCGGCTGTGAGCTCTTAATGTTGTCAAACACGGAGATGATGGCACCGGGGGTGGTGTCCTTGCTGCCGAGGCCGTAACGACCGCCGACTATGGTCGCACCTTCATACTTCGTGCCGCGCAGGGCGGAGATAACATCGACATAGAGCGGCTCGCCCACGGCGCCGGGTTCCTTCGTCCTGTCGAGAACGGCGATGGATTTGACCGTTTCGGGCAGGGCGGCGGCCATGTGCTTTGCGCTGAAGGGGCGATAGAGGCGGACCTTGACAAGGCCGACCTTCTCGCCTCTGGCGTTGAGAAAATCGACGACCTCCTCAATCGTGTCGCAGACAGATCCCATGGCGACGACAACGCGCTCGGCATCGGGCGCGCCATAGTAGTTAAACAGCTTGTAGTCAGTGCCGATTTTGGCGTTGACCTTATCTAAATACTCCTCGACGACGGCCGGGAATGCATCGTATGTCGGGTTGCAGGCCTCCCTGTGCTGGAAGAAGGTGTCGGGGTTCTCGGCCGAGCCGAAAAGGCGGGGATTGTTGGGATTGTTGGCGCGTGCGCGGAAAGCCGCGACAGCGTCCTTATCGAGTAATTCTGCGAGATCCTCGTAATCCCAAACCTCTATCTTCTGCTGCTCGTGTGAGGTGCGGAAGCCGTCAAAGAAATTGAGGACGGGCAGCCTGCCCTTTATCGAGGCAAGGTGCGCCACTGCGCTCAGGTCCATGACCTCCTGTGGGCTGGAGCTTGCCAGCATAGCATAGCCCGTCGAACGGCAGGACATTACGTCCGAGTGATCACCGAAAATCGACAGCGCATGAGTGGCAAGGGCGCGGGCAGATACATGTATAACATTCGGCGTCTGCTCTCCGGCTATCTTATACATATTAGGTATCATTAGCAGAAGTCCCTGAGAGGCAGTGAAGGTGGTGGTCAGCGAACCTGCTACGAGTGAGCCGTGCACTGCGCCCGCCGCGCCTCCCTCAGACTGCATCTCAACGACCTTGACCGTCTGTCCAAAGACGTTCTTGAGGCCCTCAGCCGACCATTTGTCGACCAGCTCAGCCATGACGGACGAGGGCGTAATGGGGAAAATAGCCGCAACTTCCGTAAAGGCATAGGCTACATGGGCGGCGGCGGTGTTGCCGTCCATAGTTTTTAGTTTTCTTGCCATAGTATCCTCCTTTAGTGTTTAAAGCGTATGTTTATGTATTATTGCCCATTTTTATACTAAACCAAGATATATTTTAACATTTAATCTTGATGTTGTAAATCGTAAACAAGCAGATATTTGTGTAATTTCAATCAGGCGTTCTAAAAAAATTGCACATATCGAAAAGTGGTGTTATTATATTAAATGGGATTTAATTAGCCAAAATCAGGCAGTCCCCGGATAGATTCCGGTCGGTCTGTGCCGGTTTTCGAGAAGAAACGACGGCCCAGTAACGAACATTATTGGCGGATACCCTGCTGAAGCAAGGGGCCGAGATTTGGCATTAAATAAAGATATGGCCGCTTCCGTGTTGGTATATAAGGTAGAAGAGATTGATATTACGGGTAATTAGGGCCCTGATTTGCGAAATTGTTAAACGAATGAAAGGAGCGAGCCCATGGTACAGAAAGTCCGTTCACTCGGTTTAAGCGGCATCCTCGGCTATGAGGTCTCCGTTGAATGCTTCCTGTCCGGCGGCCTTCCGGCCTTTGATATAGTTGGTCTGCCCGACGCGGCTGTGCGTGAGGCCAGGGAGCGGGTGCGCGCCGCTGTCAAAAACTGCTCACTCAAGTTCCCCGTCAGCCGTATAACGGTCAACCTTGCCCCCGCCGATACGAAAAAGGCCGGCACAGTCTACGACTTGCCGGTTTTGATTGGGATACTGGCAGCTTCTGGAGATATAAAGAATTTGCCCGAGGACGCCGCCTTCTTCGGGGAGCTCTCGCTCGCCGGTGAGCTGCGCCCGGTGCCGGGCGCCCTGCCCATGGCGCTCGCCGCTAAAAAGCTTGGAATTAAGAGGCTGTTTGTGCCCGAGGAAAACGCCGCCGAAGCGAGCTTCGCCGAGGGCGTGTCGGTATATCCGGTGTCCCATGTACATAAGCTACTGTCACATCTTGACGGCTCGCTTGACATAGAGCCCGCTTTGGCACCGGAGCCCTTCTCCCACTGTCGGGAACTGCCCGACTTTTTCGACGTAAAGGGTCAGTTTGCCGCAAAACGGGCCCTTGAAATTGCGGCGGCAGGCGGCCATAATGTACTGATGAGCGGCCCTCCGGGGGCCGGTAAGAGTATGCTGGCAAAGCGGCTGCCCGGGATTTTACCCGACATGAGCCGCAGGGAGGCGCTGGAAACAACTGAAATATACTCGGTCATGGGTTTAACAAGCCGTCAAAACCCCCTTATAACTGCAAGGCCCTTCCGAAGCCCGCACCACACCGTTTCGGCGGTCGCCCTGGCCGGCGGCGGCTCCAATCCCAAGCCGGGCGAAATTTCGCTTTCGCACAACGGCGTTTTGTTTCTCGATGAACTGCCGGAGTTCAAAAACGATACGCTTGAGGTTCTGCGCCAGCCGATGGAGGACGGGCAGATAACAATCTCGCGGGCTTCGGGCGGGGCCACATACCCGAGCCGCTTTATGCTCGTGTGCGCCATGAATCCCTGCAAGTGCGGCTGGTACGGCCACCCCCGCTGCAATTGCTCGGACGCCTCCGTAAAACGCTATCATGAGCGCATCTCCGGCCCGCTTCTCGACCGCATCGACATCTTTGTTGACGTGCCGGCGCTGGAATACGAGGAGCTCTCGCGCAAGGGCGAAGGCGAGCCCTCCTCGGAAATTCGCAAGAGAGTCAACGCCGCAAGGGATAGACAGCGGGAAAGAGGCGTCGAGAGCAATGCCTCCATGCCGCTTCGCGCCCTCAACGAATTCTGCGCCCTAAACAGCGAGTGCACAAAGCTTATGCATAGCGCTTACGACAGGCTGGGGCTCTCGGCAAGGTCCTATGACCGCATACTGCGCGTCGCCAGAACCATAGCCGATCTTGCCGGAAGCGAAGACATTCTCCCGCCACACCTTTCCGAAGCCATACAGTACCGGAACATGGATTTTGAGGAAGATAAAAAATAATTCCGTTCGACAAAATGTAACAGTAAATTTTTGGTAATTATACTACAATTTAAGGAGATTTAGCAATTGAACGATATAATCCTGCTCAAACTCGGCGAGCTGGTACTCAAGGGCCTGAACAGGCGCTCCTTTGAACAGCGGCTCATCGCCAACATAAACCGCCGCATAGAGGGTCTCGGAAAGTTCCGCATCTACTCGGCACAGTCCATCATTTATGTCGAGCCGCTGGACAGCTCCTGCGATATGGACGAAACCTTTGAGGCTCTAAAGCAGGTTTTTGGCATCATTTCGCTCTCGCGCGCGGCCGTCTGCGAGAAGTCGACCGAGGCGATACTGCAAACCGCCAAAACCTATCTGGCAGACGAGCTTAATGCAGCTTACAGCTTCAAGGTCGAAACAAAGCGCTCGGACAAGAGCTTCCCGATGACCTCAATCGAGCTCTCTCAATATATCGGAGGCGCTCTGCACGAGGCCTTCCCCCATTTGGCGGCGGACATGCACGAGCCGGAAATTACGGTGCAGGTCGAGGTGCGGGACTCTTCCGCCTATGTGCACGCGGGCGGTGTGCGCGGGGCGGGCGGCCTGCCCGTCGGCAGCGGCGGCAGGGCGGTTACGCTGCTCTCCGGTGGAATAGACAGTCCCGTTGCGAGCTATATGATGGCTAAGCGCGGGCTCAGGCTCATCCCCATACACTTTTTCTCCTTCCCCTACACTTCGGAGCTTGCAAAGCAAAAGGTAATAGACCTTGCCTCGGTGCTTACGAACTACTGTGGGAAGCTCACCGTTGAAATTGTGCCCTTTACCCGGATTCAGGAAGAAATACGCGCAAAGTGCCCCGAGCAGTATTTTACGATAATAATGCGCCGCTTTATGATGCGCATTTCACAGATAATTGCGGATATGAACGGCTGCAAGGCCATAATAACCGGCGAAAATCTCGGACAGGTGGCCAGCCAGACCATGGAGGCCATGGCCGCGACAGAGGCCTGCTGCTCCCTGCCCGTACTGCGCCCGCTCATAGGCATGGACAAGGAGGAAATCATCACTCTTGCCCGAAAAATCGTCACCTATGACCTGTCCATCCTGCCTTACGAGGACTGCTGCACAGTATTTACTCCAAGGCGCCCGAGGACAAAGCCCCGCCTTGACGAGGTTGAGGCTGTGGAGAGCGCCCTCGATGTGGAGGCCCTGACGAAGGAAGCGGTTGCGGGCATAACCAGAGTAAAGGCTTAGATTTGACCGAAAGGGGTATAACGATATGGAACTTACCGCTGAAATTATAGGTGTCGGCACGGAGCTGCTGCTTGGAAGCACGGTGAACACGGATGCAAGGGACATTTCCGAGGGCCTTTCCGCACTCGGCATAAATGTCTATTACCACACGGTAGTGGGCGACAACCCCTCGCGCCTGAGGCTGGCCGTGGAGATAGCAAAAAGGCGCGCGGACATAATAATCACGACCGGGGGCTTAGGTCCGACCTGCGACGACCTGACAAAGCAGGTGCTTGCCGAATGCTTCGGGAAAAAGCTTGTGTTCCACGAGACTGAGGCGGAAAGAATCCGCAGCTACTTCAAAAACAGCCTGCACAACACAGACATAACGGACAACAACATGAGCCAGGCGATGCTGCCGGAGGGTTGCACAGTTTTCCATAACGAGTGGGGCACGGCGCCCGGCTGCGCCTTTCGTGGCGATGGCAAGCATGTCATAATGCTGCCCGGCCCGCCCAGGGAATGCCTGTCCATGTTCAACAATTGTGCCGTTCCCTACTTAAAGGAGCTGTCAGACTCCGAGATAGTTTCACACAGCATACGTATTTTCGGCATGGGCGAGAGCGCCGTTGAGGACAGGCTGCGAGACAAGATGCTCGAGCTGAAAAATCCCACCCTCGCCCCCTATGCAAAGGAGGGGGAGGTTATGCTGCGCGTCACAGCCAAGGCCGATTCGCTTGAGGCGGCGGAGGAGATGATGGAGCCTGTCATGGACATGGTGCGTGAAACCCTCGGGGATGTCATCTATGCCGTTGACGAGGACAATCTTGAGACTGTCGTTTTGCGTATACTGTCGGAAAAGAAGCTCACTGTCTCGGCGGCCGAGTCCTGCACCGGCGGCCTGCTGCAAAAGCGCATAACCGACATACCGGGTGCGTCTAAGGCCTTCACGGGGGGTCTTGTAACATATTCCGACAACACAAAGACAGAGCTACTGGGCATCTCAGAGGAGCTGCTTGAGCAGGAGGGGGCCGTCAGTCAGGCTGTGGCAAGGGCGATGGCCGAGGCCGTCAAGACTAAGCTGTCCACTGATTTCGGCCTTGGAATAACAGGGGTTGCAGGGCCGGACACGGACGAGCGAGGCAACGAGGTGGGCACGGTGTTTGTTGCACTGGCCGCCTTCGACGGTACTTACAGCAGGGAATTTCATCTCGGGGCGGATAGGAGCCGCATACGCACTATGGCCGTAAATCACGCCCTTGATATGCTAAGGCGCTACCTCACCGGCGAGAAGGTAGTCTAAGCTAAAGGTGGAAGGACACTTTCTAACATACAGCACCGATATTGCCCTCGCGGGCGATATCGGTGCTTATATTCTCTCGCTTTTCGGGCGCCAAAAAGCCCGGGAGAGCCTTCGCCTCCCGGGCTTCTGTGTGTCTGTATCAGTTCATCAGGGCCTGTGCAATTGGGGAGTCCGCCCCCAGTATCACGGTCTTGTCAGTTCCGTCCAGAGAGGCCCGCAGCGCGTCAAGGGCAAGTGTAAACTCGTAAAAGGCCTGTTTGTCGGGGCTGTTATAGGCCTCGGCAAGGCGCCTCATGTATTCCTGCTCGCCCTCTGCCACCAGGGCGGCGGCCTGAGCTCTTGCGTTGGAAACTATTATATTTACCTGCTTGTCAACGTTGTTTCGTATGATGGAGGCCTCATACTCTCCGTCTGCGCTGTATTTCTCGGCCATCTGGTTGCGCTCTGAAATCATTCGCGAATAGACCGCCTGCTCGTTGGCCTCTGGCAGGTCGAATCGCTTAATCTTTATGTCTACAACATTAATTCCGTAGTTGAGAGCGAGATTCGAGACGTTTGTGGCGATTTTTTCATATATGGCGGTGCGGCCCCCTATGTCCTCCTCGTTGATGATGTCCCTTTGCGCCACCGTGCCCATAATGTTCTTCAGGGCGTTGTAGGTCAGCGCGTCAAGTCTCTGCTCAGCCACGGTAAGGCTCCCTAGAGTCTGATAAAACAGCAGCGGGTCCTCCACCTTCCAGAGCACATAGCTGTCAACGGTCATGTTCTGCTTGTCGGCGGTCAGCACCTCCGAGGGCTTGATATTATACAGCATGACCGCCTTGGGAAAGACCTTTACGCTGTCCAGAAAGGGCACCTTCAAATGGAGCCCGGCACTGTCCGTAGTCCTGATTATCTTGGAAAAACGGATGGTGCAGGCATACTCGTTTTCAGCCACGGTATAGAGCGAAAGGGCAAGGCAGGCAACTATAATCAGTCCGACTATGGCCGAAACCACAGAAACTACCTTCTTTTTCATCAGTTCCCGCCCCCTTCCCAATAGCCAGCCGAGGGCGAAGGGCCTGTGTTATAGCTTGCAAAGCTCTCGATGGGCAAGAGCTTTTGCACGCCGCCCTCCGACATGTCTATGTAGAGCTTTACCCCCGGAAGTATTTCCGAAATAGCCTCGAAGTACATTCGTGAGCGGGTAATCGTCGGGTTTAGCGCGTATTCGGAGTACATAGCCTCAAACATCGCCACCTGCTCAATTGCTTCGTTTATCCTTTTCTGCTTAAGGTATTCGGCGTTTTGAATAAGGCTGTCCGCCTCGGCCTTCGCCGCGGGAATCTTTGCGTTTTCATAGGCCTTGGCCGTGTTGATGACTGTCTCGGCGTTCTGCTTTGCCGTCTCAACGGCCTTAAATGCGTATGTGACCTCCTCCGTGGGCGGCTCGCTGTCCTGAATCTTGACGTCGGTCAGCATAAGTCCGATATCATACTCAT
>JAAYOL010000103.1 GCA_012520395.1 Clostridiales bacterium | reverse complement strand
TTGAGATGGAACAGAAAAGTATAGACTTGTTGAAAAAGAATTACCCTGACACAGACAGGGCGGAGCTGCTAGAGCTTGTGTTTCGGGGCAATAACGAGGGCATCTGGGATTGGAATCTCGAGACAAACGAAATCTATTTTTCCCCAAGGTGGAAGGAGCAGCTTGGATTTGCTGATAGCGAGCTGGAAAACAAACCTGACACTATCGAAATGCTTCTGCATCCCGGTGATACAGATAGATATAAATCCACGCTCTTTGGATATCTCAATTCATCTTCGGAAGTATACAGCATTCAGTATCGTTTGAAGCACAAGGACGGCAGCTTCAGATGGATTTTGTCCAGGGGCGCGGCACTGCGTGACCAAAATGGGAAGGCTTACCGCTTAGCGGGTTCCCATACGGATATTACGGATATTCTAAAACCATATTTGGAGAATAATAATTATCAGAGTATTATTCTTGATACACTGAAGGACGGACATGTTTTTACTGAAATGGCCAGTAGGAGAAAGGATGGCAGCACACTTTATGTAGAGGCTGCCGCATCTATATTAAGCCGCTCGCCATTTATCAGGGCCTTCTTTCTTCGTGATATAACCGAAAGGAGAAATTCGGAGAAAAAGCTGTTTCATTACCAAGAACTGATGCGGTATATTATCGAGCATAATCGCAATGCCGTTGCAGTTCATGATAAGAATCTGAATTACATGTATGTAAGCCAGCCTTATATCGAACTGTTTAACCTCCATGGAAAAGAGCTCATAGGACGGCATCACTATGAGGTGCTCCCCAGTATGCCTGAGGATTTCAAGGAAGTTCACCGGCGTGTATTAAGGGGCGAAATCATACGAAGCGATGAAACCTTTTCTGCGTTTGATGCCGGAAAGTACGTGGTTTGGGAATGCAGGCCCTGGTATGAAGACGATGGCTCTATTGGCGGGTTCATTCTATACATAGAGGACATAACCGAGCGCAAAAAATTTGAGCAATTAATGATAAACGAGAAAGAGCAATTAAAAACAACGCTTTTGTCGGTAGGTGACGGCGTCATATCCACCGATGTCAGGGGCAATAACGTTGTAATGAATCCCGTAGCCGAAAAACTTACAGGCTGGAGCATCAGTGAAGCAGAGGGCAGAGAGATAAACAGTGTATTTAGAATCATCAGAGAACAAACCAGGGTTCCTGTTGAGGATTTTATAATGCAGATATTGACGCAGGGAAAGGTGATTGATTATAGCAATAAACTACTGATTTCAAAAACGGGCAATGAATTGCCTGTGGAAATCAGTGTTGCACCTATCGTACACAGCGACGGAAGTGTTAGCGGAGCTGTTTTTATATTCAGGGATGTTAGCGAAAAGAGGGCCGAGCAGCGGAAAATTGAGTTTTTAAGCTACAATGACGTGCTGACCGGTTTATATAATCGCAGGTATATAGAGGATGCAATGATAGACCTCGATACCCCGGAAAATCTCCCCATCACAATATTCTCCGTTGACGTTAATGGTTTAAAGCTGGCAAATGACGCCTTTGGCCATGAGTTTGGTGACCAGCTTTTAAAGACATTTGCCGATATTTTAAAAGGAGTCTGTCAGCCCGAGGATGTAATAGGCAGAGTAGGCGGAGACGAATTCTGCATACTTATGAAAAACACTGATGAGGACGAGGCAGCTTCTATAAAGGAAAGAATTTTGGATGAGATGTCAAAATTGAAGCTGTATCCCATAGTGGCATCTCTTGCAATCGGCTTTGCGGTAAAGCATTCTCCGGAGGACGACATTAAAACAGTAATGGTGCTTTCCGACCATCGCATGTATCAGGATAAGATTAAATCAAGAAAAACAATGCGTACCCAGACGATTCAGATGGCCCTTGACCATAATAATTTAAGTCACACGCACGAACAATCTCATTCTTATAATGTGTCTCTTTACTGCGAGGCTATCGCCAGGGCAATGGGCTTTGACGAAAAATCCGTACAGGAAATAAAAACAGCGGGCTTGCTTCACGATATAGGAAAAATCATGATTTCTTCTCATATACTAAACAAGAGCGGCAAGCTCTCAAAAGACGAATTCAACCTCGTAAAACGACACCCCGAAGTTGGATACCAGCTGCTTAGAACAGTTGATGAATATGCCCATTTATCGGAGTTTGTGCTATATCACCATGAATGCTGGGACGGCTCGGGGTATCCGATAGGGTTGAAGGGCGAAAAAATTCCCCTTTTTTCCCGAATCATTGCTGTGGCCGATGCCTTTGATGCAATGACGGGTGAGCGGCCATATCAGAGAACAAAAACACAATCAGAAGCTATCGAAGAGCTAAAAAGAGGCATGGGCACACAATTCGACCCCGAAATAGTAAAGATATTTTGCCCATTAGTAGGGGCACGAGTTTAGTTTCGGCTTTCTCCACGGCCATTTTCGTGGTAGCTGGTCCCTTGACACGGCCGGGCTAATAATACACAGCAACAAATTGAAAGGTATGGTTAAATGAAGACAATAAGTGAAGAGAAATAGATGGCAAATGTCAATCCCTTGCCCGAACCATAGAAACACCCCGGAAAACCTGATGGCGGTTTTCCGGGGTGTTGATACTTGGCAGCTATGTTCCACGTCTTCCCTTGGACTGAAACACATCGTGCACCCTATCGGAAAGATACACGTTTGTGTATTTCAAAGAGGTATCCCTATACAGCTTGTACCCGGCATCCACACAATTTGAGCAGCCGTCCCTGGGAATAGTGATTGCGAAAATACGTTGCCCCCCATCGCTGCGGGAGTCGATGGTGCTTAGGCCTGAACATCTTGGACAAAGACTAAAACGCTGCGTCTGGGTTTCTAAGATGTTATCGGTATCAAAGTATATCCGACGACTTCTCTCCACATGGTCGGTGCCGTTAAAAAGCTTAGAGCGCAGCTGCTCCCTGTTTTTCCAGCGGTTGTAAACCAGATCACACACCTGCTTGACGTGTTCTGTAACTCTAGACGATTGCTTTAGCTTCTCCTTATCATAGTCCGGCTCTTTGACATGGGAATAATCCATACCCGCCATAGCCAGAAGGATGCCTAAATTGACATACGGCAGCGCCCCCTCGATGGAATATCCACCCTCCAAAACGGCCACATCGGGGTTTAAGCGATGGGTAAGCTGCGCATATCCCTGGGCCGTGAAGTTCATGTTGGTAATCGGATCCGAGTAGTGATTATCCTGCCCGGCCGAATTGATAACCACATCCGGCTTATATTCATCCAAAATTGGCAGCACAACATTATCCAAGGTGTATAAAAAGCCTTCTTCCCCTGTGTGCGGCGGCAGGGGGATGTTGATGTTATATCCATAGGCGCCGGGACCACCGAATTCATCTATGGAGCCCGTACCCGGATAGAGTGTTCTCCCGTCCTGATGAATGGATATAAACAATGTATCCCGGTCGTTCCAGTAGATGTCCTCAGTTCCGTCGCCATGGTGGCAATCGGTATCCACAATGGCCACGCGGAGATTCTCGTACTGCTGACGAATCCTCTCTATCATGACAGCTTCCACATTGACAATGCAAAATCCCCGGTCTCCATATACCACTCTTTGGGCGTGATGACCCGGTGGGCGAACAAGCGCAAAGGCTTTGTCCACCTCTTTGTCCATAACCGATTGAAACGCTTTTATGGCGCCGCCCGCAGAAATATAATGAGATTGGGTAAGTCTATCTTCCACAGTAGGCACACAAAAATGAACCCTCTGTATATCCTTCGACTCGGCTTTTATGGGATTAATAAAATGTATTCCCTCAATATCGGCAATGCCCTCTTCAAACAGCTGGTCTTGTGTGTATAGGAGCCTTTCCTCCCTTTCCGGATGAGTAGGACTGATGGCCCAATCAAAAGCCGGAAAAAAGACCAGCCCCACCTTGTTATTGGCTTTCATCATCTCAATCACCTCTAAACCGATACAAAATCCCAGGCTGTACTTGGGCCGTTACCCGTATGTTCTGGCCGGTGTTGTAAAAATTTCGAACCATATTAAACGCACTTTGCTCGGTTATTTCAACCTCCATTTCCGATTGCTTAGCCCCTAAAGAAATGGCCTGCTCCTTGAGCAGTAAAGCCGCACGTTCTCTGGCCTGATCGGCAGAGAAGTTTCTGGGGATGGGCTGGCGGATGCCGAGCTCCGGAACCAATAATACACCCTCCGACGTATCGGCAAACAGGGTGATTTCGGTGGTGGTTTTGGCAAGGGCCGCCCCGACTGCGTTGGCGACATCATAGTGTTCCGGGTAATGGCAGGGCAGACCGAATGCCTCTTCCAGTATGGGGGCCAAAGCTTTAGCAGGGCCGCCTATGACGTGTATCCGTTTCGGCTTTAAGGTCTTGCCGTGCAATAATTCCCGTACGGTATATACGGGGCGGGCGTTAATTTTATCTAGTAGCTGGTTAACGGTATTCTTAATGCGCTCTCCCATGGCTTTTAGAATGTCTTTGGCCGTTTCTTCAGCCGATGCGTTCAGCTCGCGGCCTAAAGCCCCCATACACTCCCAGGCCCTGGTCTTATCCCCTTCGTTTATAAGTCCGAGAACTACCATGGCGTCGGTAGGGGTGGGTTTCGGTCCCCCGAAAGCATATGGACGGCCCTCCCTTGTCGGCCCTATGCGTATTCTGCCATCCCGTATTTGGATGCCGCTATCGCCTCCTAAGCCTATCGAGGTGCTGTAAATGGCCCTTACCAGTGTTTTATAAGGGCCTATGTCTATCCCCCATGGCTCAAATAAGGGCACTCCATCTGCCAAGAAGAATATGTCGGTGGTCGTGCCGCCAATATCAAGCAGCACCGCGTCCTCATCTGTGCCCAGCATGGCGCTTATACCCATAAAGCTTGCCGCCGGCCCGGACAGTATGGTTTCCACGGGTTTTTCCTCCGCTTTTTCAAGGGAAATGGTGCCGCCATCGGCCTTCAGCACATATAAGGGGGCGTGAATCCCCTCCCGAACCAGCGCCCGCTTTATGTTGTTAGAGAATTCTTTAAAGGCACTATAAACCGCCGCATTTAAGTAAGCAGTATAAACCCGGCGGGGAAAGTTAAGTTTCCCGGAAAGTGTATGGCCCATGGTGACGAAAGCAAGCCCATGTTTTATTTGGTCCCTTATGGCCAGCTCATGACTTGGATTTCTGGTGGAGAATTTGGTGACAACGGCGCAGTTTTGGATGTTTTTCTCTTTGAATACGGTAATACCCTGCTCTATTTCCTCCGGGTCTAAGTCCTTTATCACCGTCCCCCGGTGATCTGTATAACCGGAAACAAAGATGCGCTCCTCACCGCAATCTGAAAAATCATGGGGCAGTCCCGGCCCCTTTTGTATAATCATGCCCACAGGTGCCGCCTTGCCTTCTACTATGGCATTGGTGGAAACCGTGGTGCTCAAATGAATTCTGTCAATTTTTGATTGCCCATAACCCGAGAGCAACTGTTTCAAAGCAGCCCAGATAGACTCTAAAGCATCCTGCCGGTTGATGGGGTTTTTCACGGCATGGATAACCCTTCCGCCGTCCATCAGGACGGCGTCTACATGAGTGCCCCCCATGTCAAGCCCTATAATCACATGCAACACCCCTTTATTATATGTGCCCGGTTTTCACCGCCTGTATGTCGGTAATCCACCATGATCATTATACAGCTATGTCTAACAATTGGGGTGTAGCTCAGTTTGAATGCCCACTTCGGCGCTTCTTCTCTGAACACGGTGGTCCGGGCCTTACCTAACCGGACAAGGCCTGGGATAATTTCTTCCCCAAATAAAAACTGTACACACCTGACTTATTAGCGCATTTTTAGGTGTTTCAAATTATGGGCCTCAATCATCCAAATCAACATGTTTGCCGAAATAGATAGTGTCGATGCCCTCGCCTCTATCATTTTTTATAATTGCGACCTGTCTATAGCCAAGCTTCATTAGTACGTGTATCTGTGCATGATTTTTCGACCATGTGCGGGTAGATATGCGAAAACAGCCAAGCTTTCTCGTCACATTATGCTCTATCTCTCTGTACATCTTAGTCAGCAGGCCTTTTCCCCGCAGGTTATGCTTTATGCAGACGGTTGTAACGTATAAAGACTCCCCAAACGACTCCAGTTCCGGGCAGGAATAAGCCTTTTTGAATGTCATAAACCCCACGACCCGGTTATCAACAACTGTAAGAATAAAGTTCTGCTTAATCATCTCGGCAAAATAGGCGTGGGGGGCGCTGTCTTTACCGGTGCCAGCTAACAGCTGATTTTGAGAGGTGCTGTTTCTTGCCGATAGAGGAGGAATGAATTCTTTATCGCATTGGCATAAAATCTCCCAAACCTCCTGCTTTTGCCTGTCGGAAAGTCCATTTTCTATGTATTCTACTTTCACAAAATCACCCGACTTTCTCGGCAAATATGTAGAGCCGGTGTGCGTATAGGTCTACCGCTTCACAATTGCATAGTCGGTAGTATTCTTGCACCAAATTATCGTATTCTTCTTCGGATTTTAATCGCTCTTTATAAAAAATCAGGCTTGCTTTTTCAAAGTTTTCAATTAGTTTATTGTACTCTCTGCCGTCACTTTCAACGCTCTCTACGAAAATATTAACAAAACCAATCTTTTCAAGAAGCTGTTCAACGTCCTCCTTCTCAGGATAAAAAGCGGGGAATAGCCAGTTGTCGTAATAAGATTCATAGCCCAGATTGCTAATTGCCTGTTTTACAATCGCATGCAGGCCCCTGTAGCTACCCTTTCCCCCCTGATGTACGGCCAGCAATCCCCCCGGTTTAAGCGCCTTGAACAGGATGTCGTACATTTTCTTTGCATTCGTTATCCAATGCAGCGCCGCGTTGCTAAATATTAGGTCATATTTGTTTTCCGCGTCAAGCTCCAGAGCGTCCAGTTGAAAAAAGTGTATACCGCCCTCGGGCTGACCGGGTTCCGTACTCGAAATAAATTCCTCATAGTTTTTCTTTGCAACATCGATTTGAGATTGAGAGTAATCAAAGGCATCGACCACCATTCTCTGGTTCTTTTTCCACATGTCAATGGTTGTCTTGCCATTACCGCATCCGACATCTAACACATCGATATGCTTGGAAAAGTCTATAGAGTTAATTAATTTCATCCCCTGAGAGAATTGAGTCTGAGAAGAGCTGTCGTACTGGTTTCCGTCAAAAGCCAGCTCTAGCCCTCCCTGATTGCTGACCCCGACTATGCTTATGACGCCGAGTATTTCCCTAATAAACTTGTTGCTTTTTTCACATCTGTTCATTTTCTCCTGGTAGATTTCCAAAAGCTTTGATACACGAATATAATTGTTTCTAATATGCGTATCGTTGGTAGCCGCAAGATATATAATCTCTTTCCATTCCTCGTTCAAATTGAGCTTTTCTTTTATTTCTATGGGTATGTTAGTATTCTCGCTGGTAGCATACAGATTCTTTTTCCATTCGGTGAAATCTTTATTATAGGATAATAGCTGGTAAATGCTCGGGAATGACAGTTGTATTGCGAGAAGTAGCAGCTCCAGCATACGAATTTCCGGAGAATACTCTATTGACATCTCCTGCTCGATTATAGTCATTAATTGCACCATGTTGATAAGCCTTTTTATCGACCTTGGGTTTTTGTTTGTCGATAAAGTGAATATATCGATTATGGTTTTTTCGTACTTGCGGTACTCGTAATCAAGCGCAAAGAAATTTATCTTCTTCAGTCTTTCGTAAACCATATCTCTGATATTATATCTGTTCATAGGTATTACGAAAGGAAGCTGCACTAGCTTATCAAAGAAGTCCTTGCTTATGTTTCTGTTGGTGATTTTAAGTTCTCCATATTTTTGCTCAAGTCCTCTCTCAACAACGTCGTAATCGACAGCAATTATAAATACGCAATACTTTATATCGAAGAAATTCTTCAAGGCTTCCAGCAGGGTAATGGCCATTTTCGGTTCAATTCTGTCCAAATCATCGACAAAAATCAGAAAAGCCTTATTAGTTACCCCGTTGTTCTCTTCTTCTACAGCCTTACTTATAAAATCGCCGAACCACTTTTTCTTCTTTGCGACTGTTTCGTTTTCCGAGGTGTCGAACAGCTTGCTAATTAACTGATCAGACAGCTCTGATTTCAGGTTTGCAAAGTTAATAATGGAATTAGAGAAGGCTTTTGCGAACTTTAATATTTCGCCTTTCATCTTCTCTCGTTCTTTTGCTTCCTTTAAATTATCAAAATGACTCTCTAATTGTGAGAAAAGCTCAATAGACAGTTTTTTGACTGCCGCATCATAGTCGTTTTCCAGGAACAGATCCCATGTGTTGAGCCAGATGGAACTATAACGTTCGTGTTCCTCGACATCATCGCCACACAATTTGGTTTCTACAAGCTTCATAAAGGAAGATTTGCCGCTTCCCCATTCGCCCTGAAGCGATATGGTAATCGGGGTTTCACAACTTCTGATAAACCTGCAAAGCGAGTTTATATAGGCGCTGACATTAAACTCGTCATCGGCCAACTGTTTAATGGGAACGTCTTGTCTCTCCATAGCATTTTGCCATCGGCCACATTATATCTCAAGGGCCGCCCTTTCTTGTGTACTATCCGGAAATAAAAACCATGAACTTATTTTACTACATTTTTAAAAGAATACAACTGTCAAAATGCGCTCAAAACCCCCTGATTTTTTAAGATCAGGGGGTTTGACGAATATATGCCTTCGCTATTTTAGCCGGTATTTGCTGTAACAGCCGGTTTTCGGAGCAGTAGAAAAAAATGACAGCTATATCCTTATTAATACATAAATTATGCTATAATATCCAAGGGATATTATAGCATGCGTATGTGCCCTCTCCGAGGACAGGCCCTAAAAATTTACAAGGCCGTGGCGCGAGGGCGCGTCACACAGCAAATAATATGATATAATGGAAAAAATTTAATTAGGGGGAGTTGTGTTGGACTTTAATGTAAACAGTCCCATTTTGTTTGTTTTAAGCGGTATTATCGTGGTCGCTGTGTTGGCCCAGAGTGTTTTTTTCTTGGCAAAGGCGTGGAAGCGGGGGCGGGAAATCGGCATTGCCAAAGACAAGCTCAAGAAAACCGCCATAACCGCCGCAATCTTTACGATTGCCCCGGCGGTCGCCATCGTCATCGGTGTCATAACCCTGTCTAAGGATCTAGGTGTTCCCCTGCCCTGGCTCAGGCTTAGTGTGCTTGGCTCTCTGTCTTACGAGACCATAGCCGCAACCAACGCAGAAAATGCCATGGGCCTTACTTTCGGCTCGGTCGCAAGCCTTACGGCCACCCAATATGTCACCATTGCCACTGTCATGACCATCAGTATTCTGGTGGGAGTTTGGCTTACACCTCTGGTCGCAAAGAAGGTATTGGGCGGAATGATAAACCTGGAAAAACGGGACAGAAAATGGTCAGAAGTTTTCTCAAGCGCCATGTTTATAGGCATGATTGCAGCATTCCTGGGCTTCATATTCTGTGATGTATCGAGCGTATTTAAAGGTTCAACTGCGGGACTTATACCTGTTTGCGTGATGTTTGTGTCCGCACTTGTTATGGTTTTGGCGGGCTTAGCCGTAAAAAAGCTGAAATACCACTGGATATCCGACTATGCCCTGCCTGTCAGTCTGGTTTTGGGCATGGCCAGCGCTATCCCCATCACGGCATGGCTGGGTTAGGAGGCACGAAAAGTGAAAACAACAATAAAAACAACTTCTTATATAGACCGGGTACATAACTGGGGCAAAATCTGGAACTTCTCAATGCTCTTTCTTATGGTGATGTTTCCCGTGGCTGTGGGAATTATCTTTAAGGCTGTGCCGGACTCTAAGGGCCTGATTTTAGGTCTGATTGCCACAGCCCCTATGTATTGGGCAGTGGGTATAATAGAGACCTTTACCTACATACCCATGCTGGGTGCCGGCGGCTCCTACCTCTCCTTTGTTACCGGCAACATCTCCAACTTAAAGCTCCCCTGCGCTCTCAATGCTCTGGAGCAGGCCGAGGTAAAATCCAATTCCGAGGAGGGGGAAGTGATTTCCACAATAGCAATCGCCATCTCCAGCATTGTGACAACACTAATCATCGTATTGGGCGTTATCCTCATCACACCCCTGACCCCCATACTTCAGGCCCCGGTGCTCCAGCCCGCTTTCGCCCAGCTTATACCCGCGCTTTTTGGCGGTTTGGGCGTAGTCTTCATCTCAAAGAACTGGAAGATTTCCATAGCTCCAGCCGTTTTGATGCTTGTTTTATTCATCTTTGTACCGGCCCTTAATGCCGGGACTGTGGGCATAATGGTGCCGGTGAGCGTAGTGTTCACCCTTGTCGTCAGCCGCGTGCTTTATAAAAAAGGCCTGCTGGATTAGGGGGGGCCATTAAATGGTTGTACTGTATATAATTCTTGCCCTTATCGCTTTTTTCCTTGCGGTAGTCCTGATAAGGGCCGCAATGTTCAAGTCCCCGGCCGAGAGAGCCGAGGAGCCGGAGGTTGTGGAGTTTGACCGTGACGCAGCCGTAAAAGCATTGCAGGAGCTTATCCGCTGCCGCACAGTTTCCTACTACGACCCCGAAATGGAGGACGTCGCTGAGTTTGAAAAGTTTATCGGATTGCTTCCCGAACTGTATCCGGAGGTAGCCCGCGAATGCACTCTGACCTCCCTTCCCAACAGGGCACTTCTGTTTAAGTGGGAGGGCGTCAGGCACGACGAGCCCTCTATTATGATGTCCCATTATGACGTGGTGCCGGTAGATGAGGAAAAATGGACCAAACCGCCCTTTGATGCCGTCATAGATGAAAACGGAGTGCTATGGGGCCGCGGCTCCCTGGATACCAAGCTCACATTCAACGGTATTATGTACGCTGCAAATCACCTCATCTCCAAGGGCTTTAAACCCAGTCAGGATATATACTTTGCCTTCTCCGGCGGGGAGGAGGTCAACGGACCCGGAGCGGCAAACATTGTCGATTGGTTTCAGCAGCAGGGCATCACCCCCGCTCTTGTGGTTGACGAGGGCGGGGCCGTGGTGGAGAATGTTTTCCCCGGAGTCAATCGTCCCTGTGCCCTGATTGGTATTGCCGAAAAGGGCATGATGAATTTAGAGTTTCGCATCTCCTCCTCCGGTGGGCATGCATCCTCTCCCAAGCCCCACACTCCCATTGGCATCCTCTCCAGAGCCTGCTGCAGGGTGGAAAACCATCCTTTTAAAATAAATATTGCCGGGCCTGCGGCAAAAATGTTTGATACCCTTGGGCGTCATTCCTCCTTTATATACCGCATGATTTTTGCTAATCTCTGGTGCTTTGGCAGGGTTCTCGACATGATGAGCAAAAAGTCGGGCGGCGAGATGAATGCCCTGCTGCGCACTACCGTGGCATTTACCCAGGCCTCGGGCAGTCAGGCACCCAATGTAATACCGCCAACCGCCTCTTTCGTGGCCAACCTGAGGTTAAATCCCCGGGACAGTGTGGACAGTGCCGTAGACTATATCAAAAGTGTCATTCGAGATGAGAACGTGCATCTCACTGTGGGAGCGGAGGCGGTAAATCCAAGCGCTATTTCAGAAATTAATTGCCCCGCCTGGGATAAGCTTTCCGAAACTGTTGCGGAGACCTGGCCGGGCTCAATTGTCAGCCCTTACCTAATGGTCCAGTGCTCAGACAGCCGTCACTACGGCCGGATTTCCAAGCATGTCTACCGTTTTTCCGCCGCCGACCTGACTGCCGAAGAGCGCAGCAGCATTCACGGTAACGATGAGCACGTCCGGGTTGAGGTGGTCAAACGCGCCGTTGAGTTCTATATCCGCCTCATGAGCAAATGCTGACAGGGAAATTATCAGGAGTGTTCGAAAATAAGAAGTGGTGGGTGTCCATATCACTCGCACATGCTAGAAGAACACCCGCATAACGGCCATTAAGCCGGAGTCACATACACTAAAGCGCCCTTCTGGAAGCTCACAATCCAGAAGGGCGCTTTATCGCAGATTATTCTAAAATGATAACAGAGACAGGGCAACTATCCCGCGCCTCCGCCGCCGAGTCCTTCGCAGATTCCGGAACAGGGTTGACATAGACTTCGGCCAGTCCGTCATCACCCATCCTGAACACTTCCGGACAGATTGATTCGCATAAGCCGCAGGAAATGCAGCCCTCTTCGATCTTTGCTCTCATATTTTTGCATTCCTTTCTACATTAAGTATTTATGTTCAGATTAATATTGAGATTCATTCCACGCCAAAGGCCTCGGCCCAGTTATCAATCATGGAGTGCAGCTTTTCGTGAACGCCATGGCCGACAACATTCTCTTCATGCTGCTCGAACTGTTCAAACATCAGGCTTTGCGCCTGGTCATCAATCAGCCTATCCGCCAATATGAAAAGGACATTGTTTTCCTTTTCTATATGGCCTCGCAACAGATCGCTGTACTGCCCGGCAGCGCTATTGAAGCCGTCCAAATCCTTATTATCAAGGCTCTGGCTCATTTGCGCTATGTACTCTCTGCCCTCGTCATGCTCCTGTAGCATAACACCGACAGGGCCGCCTTCGTTAGCAACTCCTTTACCAACCAGCTCTTTGAACAGATAGTTTTCTTCCTTACCGTGGTGACATTTGTCGGCGAATACTTTTAAGAAGTAGAGAATCTCACCGTAATAACGAAGCAGGGGTTTCCGCCTCACGACCAGACCGCATCATCTTGTCGAGTATTTGCAAAACGAAAAGGATGGCCTCGTGTTCCTTGCGAAGATCTTGTGTTGCTTTTCCCATCTTGATTCCCCCTCATAAAATGTTCAGTTTAAGTGTTTATTGGGACCGGTACGTCAGCATTTCGGGGCAGCGCTTTTGCTTGGGTTTTAATGGAATCATTATAACACATAATTCATCAGTAAGCATGTTGCTATTGCAACAGAAAACCATTTATTTGCTATTTTATTGCGACAATGTTATTATAAATTCTGTCAAAAGTTAAACGAAAGGGGAAAATGTGATGGAAAGAATGCGCCGGCGCTGGAGTAATCTTACCCCAGAGGATGTGCAAATACTTGCAGATAGCACTCCTGTTGAGAAATACTCGAAGGGAGGGTTTGCCGACGGCCCTTACCGCCCCGCCGAATCCAATGACCTTACTGGCAAAAAAGTAGAGATGATTTTTTCAGACGGTACTACTCTTACCTATAATTTCTTGGACATAAACACCCTTGTCTGGTCAAAAAACGGCGGTGTAGAGCATAAGGAGTTTTGCCAAATTCATCATGCACCCTGCGAAGAACAGATTTACTTCATAAATCACTACTGCAAAGGCTCAAGGCCGCCCAGTTCACATTGTCTGATACTCGATTTTGATACAGGCCTTGTTACCGCCTGCATTGCTCAAATAGGCGTGCCGGAATCTGCAATCGAGGTTAAAAACGAATTTCTATTCGGACGGATGAAGGGGAACTGGGATCAAAATACGCCTTTGCACGACTATACAACCGACCTAATAGGGAAAGCGATATATTGGACTTATATTCCCGGTGGGCTCAAGGTAAAGCATATCTATTCCATGCCAATGTATTATACATATTCGATGATAGACGGCGACAAATGTTGGATGGCTTCAAATCCAGCCGATTACATCAAGATAAATGATCATATGTATGTGTTTAGCTTTGTAGAGGAGCGGCAAACCGGTCTTCAGGCGGTGTTTTTAATAAACCTCGATGAACTGCACGATGTGGGCGCATTTTTCGGGGTGGGAATCAAGGGCCTTAGTTGCAAAACGGTTGGTGCAAAGGGAAAGTATTCTACCATGTATACGTTATTTGATGAGGATCAGTCCGACCCAGAATAAAGATTTATTATGACAGCAGGGTCATTTTGGGCTGTCAGCTTATCAATTTGATTGCATTCGATTCGCAGCGGCCAGAAGAGACCATTGGAAAAGAGGGGCCTGCCTTCTGAATAGAGGGCGGGCCCTTGCTTATTTCTAAATTCGGGATTTAAGGCTTGGCATCCTTAGCGCCTTGCCAGCGCTCGTTGTTTTATCCTTTCCGTTACCGATGGGTAGAGCGTGAGGTCCGTATGCGGCAAGAATTTTGCTGCATACATCTTTGTCAGAAAATCTGTTGCGTCGCCTAAGGACAGGTAATAAATGCGCTCAATAATGCTTTCGGCCGTGCTGTAAAGCTCAGCGTCGGTCAGCAGCATTGAAGCCCCCTTCAAGGAGCCGTTGCCCAGAATTACGAATCTATCCCTTGGCAAATCGGGATAAAGCCCTATGGTAACTGCCGACTCTATGTTCAAATGCGCACCAAAGGCACCGACCAAATACAGGCGCTGAATATCGCCCGCCCCTACACCGGAGGCTTCAAGCAGATATGAAACCATAGTGTTTGCCGCAGCCTTGGTATCCATATAGCTGAATATGTCGTTCTGAGTAAAAATCAGCTCCTCACCGCTTCCGGATTCATAATCCCAGGCATAGACAACGGCATATTCGCCTTCACGCTCTACTATGCGCTCAGACTTACCGGGCACAAAGGCGCCGGCAGAATCTATCCAGCCCTCAAGGAGCATCTCAGCTAATAGGTCCACAATGCCGGAGCCGCAGATACCGAGAGGCTTTGTATTCCCGATGGTCGTCAGATGGAGCTCATTATTCTCAATCTTGACTGTGTCAACGGCGCCGGGCTTCGCCTGCATACCCTGCTTGCTGATACCGCCCTCAAGGGCCGGCCCAGCCGCGCCCGCGGCGGAAACAAGAAATTCATTATTTCCCAGAATCATCTCGCCATTGGTGCCTATATCCATAAAGAGAGCCAGCTCTTCTTTCCGATATAGCTCCGAGGCTAAAAGTCCGCTGACTATATCTCCGCCGACGTAGTTTGCAACCGAGGGAAAACAGTAAACAAGGCCCGGAAAATCCAAATCCAGCTCCTTTGCCGGAATGAAGCCGCAGCTGTTGAAGGCGGGTGCATAGGGGACATGGAAAATATGCCAGGGGTCATAGCCGAGCAGGAAGTGAGTCATTGTCGTGTTTCCGGCAATCACCATGATGCCGCAGTCGCTCTTGGAAACTCCTGTTTTTTGGTGGAGCCTCTCCACAAGCTCTCTTAAATTATCGAGCGTACACTTCTGCAACTCAGCAAGGCGTTCCGGATAGTCCTTTACGTAGAAAATCCGGCTGAGAATCTCGTCACCGTATTTAATCTGGGCATTGAAAAGCCCTTCCTCAGCGAGCACTTTTCCGTTATTCAGGTCAACAAGCTGCATATTGATTGTGGTACTCCCGATGTCCACGGCGTATCCGTAATTAACAGCAGTCGTGTCGCCGGGCTCAATCCTTACGATTTCCCATTCATGGCCCTTCATAATCATCGTGACGGTCAGCTTCCAGTCAAAATCCCGAAGTGACATATAATGCCGTCTGAAGGTGTCCTGAGATATCACAACATCGCCAAAGTCGGCTTTCAGCACCCTAAGGATTCTGTCCTTATCGGCAACAAAATCGCCGTCTCCGGGCGGTGTGAGTTCCATATATATCTTTTTGGACATTGATTTTATCATTTAAGTATCCTCTTAACTGAGAAATTCTGCCGTAACCATTGGATTTATTATATATAGAATCTTCCGGAACGGCAACAATATTCTAGAGCAGTTATGAATTAGTTAAGCAATTACAGCCGCAACAACAAAGCAATCGGAGCAAAAATGCCCCGATTGCTTTTTCAATTCGTATTCAGTATGCCCTGTGGGCTGGTTTTTACAAAAAATCAAGAAAGCAGCACGGAGTCAGTCTCCTCCTGAACGCCGGCGAGCTCTGCAAACTTCTGTAGCAAATCAGATTTTTTAAGATTCTTCTTTTCTTCCCCGGATATATCAAGAATAATATTGCCGGCGTGCATCATTAGAATACGGTTGCCGTGATTAATCGCATCTGTCATGTTATGGGTAATCATCAGTGTCGTAAGCCTGTTTTCCTCCACGATGCTATCGGTGAGCTCAAGAACCTTTTGCGCGGTCGCGGGGTCGAGGGCCGCCGTGTGCTCATCAAGCAGAAGGAGCTTAGGCTTCCGGAGGGTGGCCATCAGAAGAGTTAAAGCCTGACGCTGGCCGCCTGAGAGAAGCCCTACCTTAACAGACATACGGTCTTCAAGGCCCAGGCCGAGCTTTTTTAGCTCCTCCCGGTAGTGCACGCGCTCAGCCTTAGTAACGCCCCACTTCAAAGTGCGTCTTTCGCCGCGGCGATAGGCAAGCGCCAGATTTTCGGTAATCTCCATGTTGGCCGCAGTTCCCATCATGGGGTCCTGGAAAACGCGGCCTATAAACTCTGCCCGCTTATGCTCTGTAACGGCGGTTACATTAACACCGTCAATTGAAATCGTACCCTCATCTACCGGCCAGACGCCTGTAATGGCGTTGAGCATTGTGGACTTACCCGCGCCGTTACCGCCGATAACGGTCACGAAATCCCCTTCTTTGAGGTGGAGGTCAATACCGCAAAGAGCCTTCTTTTCGTTTATAGTACCCAAGTTAAAGGTTTTGTGGATATTTTTCAGCTCAAGCATCCTTCTGTGCCCCCCTTTTCCCGGCTAAAGCAAAGGAGCTTTTCGCCTTTGCCCTTAAATAAGGAACGGCAAGGAATATCGCAACGATGGCAGCTGTGAGCAGCTTAAGAAGGTCGGTCGGCATCCTCAGCCACATGACTACGCCTATGACCAGATAGTATATCACCCCGCCCAGCACGACAAAGACGAGCCTGAGCCAGAAATTCATGCGCTTTCTGAAAAGCGCTTCGCCCAGAACCTCACCAATGATGACCGCGGCAAGACCGACTACTATGGAGCCCTGTCCCATTTTAATGTCGGCAAAGCCCTGGTACTGGGACATGAGCCCGCCGGAAAGAGCGACGAGCGCGTTTGAAAGGCAGAGGGCGAGAATCTTCATGGAGTCGATATTGATGCCCTGAGCTTTTGACATATGGGGATTGCTGCCCGTTGCACGAATTGCGCTCCCCTGCTCGGTTCCGAAGTACCAGTACAGTATGGAAATCAGCGCAGCCACAATGACAGTTGCGGTGATAATCGCGCTGTTAACATTTCTCAGCGAAACAATCAGCTTGTAATTATCGACGTTGACAGCCCTGTTCGCTCCGCTAAGAACCAAAAGATTAGCCGACCAAAGAGATATCTGCGTCAGTATCCCGGCCAGAATGCCGGGAATTCCGAGGAGTGTATGAAGCAGACCCGTGACAAGCCCCGAAAGCATTCCGGCGGCAACGGATGCCGCAAGAGCCAGAGGAGCAGGTACGCCGGCGAGGATAAGGACAACCGTGACGGCACCGCCCGTAGCGAAACTGCCGTCAACAGTAAGGTCGGCGAAATCAAGAAGGCGGAAGGTGATGAAAACACCCAAGGCCATAATGCCCCAAATAACTCCCTGGGCTATATTACCCGGGAGGGAAGCCAGGAGGTTCAGGGGATTCAGAGAAGAAAAATATCCAAGAAGAGCCATAGCCTAAGTTCCTTTCCTAATATGGGAGGCAGTTACCTGCCTCCCATAAAGATACCCTATACGCGTGAACTTATCAAGAGTTATTCTATAGCAGAATAGCCGCCGGGAGGAGTAATTCCAAGTTCGCTGCAAATTTTTGCGTTAAACTTCTTGGCGAACTCGGGCGAGAACTTGATGTCCATTGTTCCGGGGTCGGCTCCGTTTACCAGAATTTCATAAGCCATTTCGCCAGTTGTGTATCCGAGGTCGTAATAGCTGATAGATAGCGTTGCAACGCCGGTGCCTGCGCAGATGGATTCTTCACCGGCGATTACGGGCACGTTTTTGTCAATCGTTGCACTCCTTATAATCTGAGTGTTTGAAGCAACGGTATTGTCGGTGGGAAGATAAATTACATCAGAGTCAGAAGCCGCGTTTGTTGCCACCGTGTGAAGGTCGTTTGAGTCGGAGAATGTATAGTCTTTGCAGGTATAACCCATATCAGTCAAGTGCTTTGTGATGACCTGTGACTGATATTTTGAGTTCGGCTCGGAGGAGCAGTAAAGAATACCGACCCTCTTTGCATCCGGGAACAACTCATTAAGTACCGCGGCCTGCTCATCAAGGGGTGGGAGGTCCGAGGTGCCCGATATGTTCTTTCCGGTTTTGCCCGCCCAGTCCTTGATACCGAGGGCCGTGCCGTAGTCGGTAACTGAGGTGCCGAGGATGGGTATTTTGTTTGTTGCTGTCTGGGCGGCCTGAAGTGCCGGAGTTGCGTTTGCCAGGATTAGGTCAACGTTTTCGGAAACAAATTTGTTGCTGATGATGGCGCATGTGTTCGGGTCACCGTTTGCGTTTTGCAAGTCAAACTTTACCTTGTCTCCCAGCTTTTCGGTCAGGGCATCCATGAAACCCTGAGTAGCGTTGTCAAGTGCGGCATGCTGGACAATCTGGACTATGCCAATGGTATAGCTCCCTCCGGATGCAGGCTCGCCCGAAGCCGCCGGGGAGGGCGATACATTTGAAGTACTGCCGCCGCAGGCTGCAAATGTGGCCATCAGCATAATGGCGGCCAGAATAAGCGCGACTATATTCCTCTTCATTTTCTTCACCTTTCTTCTGAGTATTAAAAAACCGCCCGCCTTAGCAGACGAGCGGCCGATTTGCGGGCCTTAGCGTACTGTTATGGCTTTACTGTTTTTAGTATAGAAAAAACTAAAAAATATAAAGCTGAGCGTATCAATAACTGCCGGAAGGCTGTGGTTACTTACTAATTTTATAACATTCATAACGGAGCCTCACTAAGACAATTTATTGTGGAAATAAGTATATCGTTTTAAATGATTAAAGTCAATTGTTAATTTCTCCAAAGAATAGCTTAAAGTTGGTTTCATACACTTACAAAATGATAAAAAGTTGAAGGCGCAGGCCCGCATTGGTATAAAGATTAAAACTGATATTAAAACCACTTGACAAATCAAGAAAATATAAGTATATTAGTAATTACTTAAATACTAATGTTTTACAGGAGGTATTCCCTACAAATCCCCACCGATAAAATCCTACACAGCTAATGGTTTTAGCCAGGTTATGCTTCTTTATAATGCTGCTTGGAGTAATGACCTACTATGCTGTTACCGGGCGCTGCCTAAGGGGAATCATGATAAAGGGAGCCTGCCAAATCACAAGGAGGGAGTTTCCGGATGGAACACAGGGCTAAGCAAATTGCAGAGCTGCTGAAGGTGCTCGCCAATGAGAATAGGCTGCTCATATTATGCGAGCTTAGCAAAGGGCCAAAGACCGTGAGCAGTCTTAAAGAAAAAATGCCTAACATCACACAATCGGCACTCTCACAGCATCTGGCGCTGTTAAAAGCCCATGGAATTTTGGATTCTGTTAAGTCGGGGCAGAGTGTCACCTATTCCATTTCAGATCAAAGGGTGCAGCAGGTTATGTCCGTGCTAAAAGAGTATTACTGCGATAATGGGGAGAATTGAAATGCAATATCTTCTCTTGTTTTTGGAAGGAATTATAACATTCATATCCCCCTGCCTCCTGCCCATGCTGCCCATATATGTCTCCTATTTTGCAGGGGGCGAGACAGATAAGAAAAAGACCCTTACAAATTCCTTAGGCTTTGTCCTGGGCTTTACCCTTGTTTTTGTTGCTATGGGCGCCTTTGCGGGAACAATCGGGAGACTGATACGAAATTATGTGACCATACTTAACATCGTGACGGGTCTGATTGTCATTATGTTTGGACTAAATTATCTAGGAATTTTTAAGATTGGTTTTTTAAACCGTATGGGGGGCAAAAGCGCAGATGTCAAAAAGCTTGGGTTTTTCTCAGCCATGCTTTTTGGGATTGTGTTTTCAATTGGCTGGACGCCCTGCGTGGGGGCCTTCTTGGGCTCAGCCCTGCTGATGGCGTCGCTTGGCGGGTCGCTCCTGCAAGGTGTTGTGATGCTGCTTGCCTTCTCACTGGGCTTGGGGCTCCCCTTTGTCGCATGCGCACTGCTCATTGACAGGCTGAAAGCCACGTTTGAATTTATTAAGAAGAACTATAAGGTGATTAACATCGTGTCCGGCGGACTGCTCGTCGTTATCGGCATATTGATGGCAACGGGATACATGGGCTACTTTCTTTCATTTCTGACAATTTAGGGGGAAATACAGTGAACAAAAACACAAAAACTGTCATGCTAATTGCGGCATTCGCTCTGCTTATCGTCGTAGCTGTTATTGCGTACGACTCACTCAGCGAAAAGGTAGCGCCGCAAAACAATATTGACATTACCCAGAATGAGGGCGAAGCATCTCAAACCGAACAGGGTGAGGAAACCGAAAAAATAGAAGCGCCCGATTTCACAGTTTTAGATATGGATGGAAACTCTGTCAAGCTGTCTGATATGATCGGCAAGCCCATTGTGCTTAACTTCTGGGCTAGCTGGTGCTCTCCCTGCAAGAAAGAGATGCCCGAGTTTAACGAGGTATACGAGGAAGTCGGAGAAGATATAACCTTTATGATGATAAATCTTGTGGACGGGCAGCGTGAAACGGTAGAAAAAGGCACCAAGTATGTAAAGGATCAGGGCTTTACATTCCCCGTCTACTTTGACGCGGAGCAGGAAGCTGCCAGCACATATGGCATTCGCTCTATTCCCCTAACCTTGTTCATTGATAAGGACGGCTATATTATAACAGGGGCACAGGGTACCATCGATGCGGAAACCTTGAAAAAAGGAATTGAGCTTATAAAGTAATTCTGCGGGTAATCAGCATAAATAGAGTGTAAACAGATTTCGCTTTACACTCTATCTCATATTGCAATATTCTTACTCTGCGCTTAACTGAAAAAAGCGCTCTGCCTGGGTGGCGGAGCGCTGTAAGACAATAGGTTTTGAAAGCTCATGGCTAAGGGCCATGAGCTTTCCTTTTTCATGGCAGCTGGATGTCGAAGTAAAATTCCATTCCATAAGTCGTATTCCGGACTGTGCTGAATGTGCCGTAAACGGTGTAGTGGGCATCATAGGGCGCCAGAGGCAGAACGTCGTCATTCAAATCTTCGCTTGAAACGGTGTAGGACTCCGTCCGGTCCCAATTTTCAACCCTTACCGTATAACCGTCACTCGGCTCATAAGAAAAGCTGAGCTTGACCTGTGTAACCGGGACCCCGGAAACCCCGCCGTCTCCCGTTCTGTTCAGATTTTCATTTACCTGCTGCTCCTCACCTTCTCCGTGAACGTAGAGAATGTTTCTCGCTGCGTATATCAGCTCGCCGCGGGGATTTATACTCTCGCAAAAATACAGCATCATATCAGGCGGAAACGGGGCTGGATCAGGATTCGGGGCATCGAAATCAAGCAGCGATTCAATGTAATCCCAATCAGGCTCACTCTCCAGAATAAACTTAATATAACCTTGGTTATCATAGGGAATGCTTGCATACATCACATCGCTGCGAAGTTCAAATCGTGTGAGGCTTGCCCATTCCCCGTCAATGAGCTCAAGGTAATCAACATAAAGCTGGCGGGAGCTATCATCATAATGCTTTAATATGCTGTTCGCCGTATAAACCTGCTTCACCCGAAGCGAGGCGAGATACTCCGTCAAAGTGTCAGTTTCCCATTCATAAACTGTTCTGTAGCGAGGTAGATCATCCCAATTGTAGACGGCGACACTGTCCTCAGTAATTCCCGCCGGAGCCTTGTCAAAAACCAGCTCCTGCACGGTGCCCACGCTGTCTGCGAAGGCTACGGTACCTATTATCATAAAAAGGCCAAACATCGCCGCGCCGACGACAAATCCACCCGAGAGCCTTTTTGCCGGTTTCATAATGTTTTTTAGCCTGTAGCGCATAGATTTTGCCGATACTGAAAGGCAGGTGCTGTAGCCTTGGTTTTTCCCTGCGTTTTTGAGCAAAAGCTCGGCGTAGAGTCTGCGCTTTCCCTCGTCTGCGCCGGAGAGCACAGCCTCGTCGCAGCTAAGCTCAAGGTCATCCGATGCCTTTCGCCGCGCAATCCAAGCAAGGGGGTTAAACCAGCTAAGGGCGGCAAAAAAGTCCATAAACATCTTCATGCGCGTGTCAAGTCTCAGTATATGCCGCAGCTCGTGCTGGAATATTAGCGCAAGCTCCTCATCGGAGTAGCTGAGCTTCGGCAAATACAGCCTCATTGTCCGCTCAAAGCAGCCGATGGTCAGTGGAGTGCTTACAGCCTCTGAAACATACATCGGAATTTTTCTTTTCACGCCATGCCTGAACGACTCGTTAAGCCATTTAGAGATTACGCCCTCGTCCGTGACCTCTACGGAATTTTTCTTCAGGAAGCTGCGGTAGTGAAAATGTGATAATACCTGCCAGACTGACACACAGACAAATCCGACTAACCAAACCCATATAAATATACTCAGCCATTCACGCGGGAGAGTTATGACAAATATTGGACTATCAAAGTACTGTATAATCCTTACCGCACAGTATAGCATTGCGGGCACTATCCACATTACTGCGCATGCCCGTGCACTGATAAGCCTCCTTAGTAGCGGAAGGAGTAGCAGTAGGGCTGCATAGTACACACTGATATATACAAACAGCATCGCAAACATGATGACGATTTCTCGAAAAACGGCCGGTATTATTAACGAAAAAAACAATATCACCAGAATCATTACAACCAAAGCAAAAGGTTCAGTAAGTACGGCTTTGCGGCCCGGCGTTATGCCCTCTGTATTAAGATTTGATTCCTGCCGGACTATCCTGAAAAACGCGAGTACAGCCGCCGCTCCAGCAAAAAGTCCTAAAGAAATCTGAAGTGTTCTCATAGCTCGCCCTTCTCTAGAAGCCGGCGCAGCTCCTCAATATCGGAGCGGCTGAGTCCGCTGTCGCAAAGGGCGGTGGCGAAAGCGCGTATATCCCCGCCGCAGAGCTTATCCAAAAAGCTCCTGCTTTGCGCGGCAAGATAATCCTGCCTTGATATAACAGGTGTATAGTAATTGCTTCTGCCAATTTTCTCGATCGTTATAAACTCTCGTTCTACTAGACGGGAGAGCAGGGTCAGTATAGTCGTCGCCGCCATGGGATATTCTCTGTCCAAAATATTTTCTATGTCAGCACGCGAAACAGGTGCCTTACAGTCCCATACTGCCTGCATTACCCTGAGCTCTGCGTCCGGAAGCCTGCGTATATTCACATAACCACCCTCTACAAATGTAGTAGCTAATATTATTCTACTATTGTAGAATAATATTGTCAACAGTTTTTTTAGCTGTGGGTACTGAGATAGGGAGAAAAAACATGCCGTACAGAGAGACTGCTCTGTACGGCATGTGGCTTGGGTATCGGCGCGCCATATTTGGCACGATAGAAACTTGTCTTATTCTTCGTTTTCAGAGGCCTCTACTGCCTCCGAGAGGGCAGTAAACTCATTTTCTCCGAGAATTTTTCCGGCGTTCAGGAGCAGGGCCACACGCTCATTTTTGCCTTCCGTGTTACTTAATCTTGCAACCCCGGTCAAGTAATTGTTGGCATTGGAAAACTCTGTACTGACCTTCGGTGGTGGTGAAATCTGCTCCGCCTCGATGTCGAGGACTTCATCAACCTCATCTACAATAAAACCGAAGTCACTATCCTGTATATGAACAATGATAATGCAGGTGCGCTCGGTGAATTCTGCTTCTTGTTTTCCAAAACGAAGCCGCATGTCAATAACCGGAATAATCTGGCCGCGCAGGTTAATCATGCCTTTTACATAATGCGTTTGCTCCGGCAGGGGTATGATTTCCTGCATCTGTGTAATCTGCACTATTTCCCTGATAGGTAAGGCAAACAACTGACCATCGGTGAGGAAGGTAAGGTATCGATTTTGGGACTGATCAGTTGATTCGTCTATATGTAAGTTCTCCTGCAATTCCATATCGTCCCCCCTCAATACTTATCAAGATTGAGGGTGGGTTCTACAAAGAGATCTTGGGAGTCATTACTGCTTAACAGGTTGCTACTTTGATCAGCTGTCTTCGTTGCCCCACCCAAAATCTTAAATTTTTCTATTTCCACCCGCAATGCGGCAGCCTGGGCGGATATTTCCTCACTGGCGGCGGAGTTTTCCTCTGCGGTGGCAGCATTCGTCTGCACCACAGCGGAAATCTGGGAAAGCCCATCCTTTGTTTGCTCAATTGCAGTAGTCTGCTCGGCAATAGATTCTTCTATTTTCGCGAAGCTGTCCGTTACCTCGGCCATACTCGTACCCACATCTCGAAGAATCTGAGCTGTTTCGCTTGTAATTTCTGCGCCTTTTTCCACTGCAACAACAGAGGACTGAATCAGCGTGGCCGTCTGCTGAGCAGCTTCCGCTGATTTTGCGGCAAGGTTGCGCACCTCATCTGCTACAACAGCAAAACCCTTTCCGGCGTTGCCCGCCCTGGCGGCTTCTATTGCGGCATTAAGTGCGAGTATGTTGGTCTGGAAGGCAATGTCTTCAATTACTTTTGTAATATTGGCAATCTGATTCGATGTAGAACTGATATCCGTCATTGCCTGTGCAAGCTGATTCATATGTTCGTTTCCGGCTCTTACACCCACGCCGGCCTGATCAACAGATTTGCTCGCAGCTGTCACTACCACTGAGTTTTCGTCTGCTTGTTCTGCTATTCGTTCTGCGGAAGCAGTAAGCTCTTCGACAGAGGATGCCTGTTCGGCTGCCCCGGATGCCAGAGCCTGTGCACCGCTGGATAGCTGTTCGGAACCTGCCGCGACCTGTTCGGCGGCAAGATTGATATGCCTGATTGTTTCGCTGATCCTTGTAATCATCTTATACATGGCTTCCATCAAGGGCACATAGTCACCCACATAAAGCTCCTGCACCTT
Organism: Clostridiales bacterium; assembly: GCA_012520395.1. Lineage (GTDB taxonomy): Bacteria > Bacillota > Clostridia > Oscillospirales > Oscillospiraceae > DUPK01. The sequence goes on along the minus strand of JAAYOL010000103.1, from coordinate 2,842 downwards.
GCTGCTCACGGTAAAGTCGCCGCTTGACATTGCATCAAGACCATAGGTGATATCGTTTATGATTGCAATTAAGTTGTTCGCCATGTTCTGAAAGCTCCGGGCCAATATGCTGATTTCGTCGTTGGATTCGATTTCAATAGTCGCGCTGAGATCTCCCGAGGAGATTTTATCCGAAACCTCTATAAGCGACGCAATTCTTTTAGAAATGCTGCGGGAGATATACAGGGCAATGATAATCGCAGTAATTATTCCCACACCAAGAACAGCTAGCATAATAATGCTGGCTGATGTGGCCAGGGATACGTTTCTGTCAATTTCAGAGTGGGCAAATTCCTTTTCGTAATTAATGATATTATTTATAGCCTCATCCACTTCCAGGGCAGCAGAGTGCAATTCTCCGTCTTTTAATTCATTATAAGCCTCCATACGATATTTGGCACCCCTGCCTAGGGTGCTGACAAAATTGTCTCGTAGGGTAGAATATTTTTCAACACTCACTATCAAGTTATCCAGATGGTCCAAAATGTCTCTTATTTCATCACTATCATAAACGGACAAAATGTTTTGATAGGTGGCTATGCCCTCGTTCATAGTATTCTCGTGGTTTCTTACCCTTTCAAGATAAAAGTCTTTATCCAGTGAGGTATCAGCCAGAACCAGGCCATAGATATTCATTCTGCTTCTTTGAAAAGAGGAGCTGATTTTCTCCATCAGATCCAATGCATCTACACCATCTTCATATGAGGACCTGTAGGAGGTATTTACATGTTGCAGGCTATAGATTCCGACACCTCCGATAATGCCCGCAATAAAGATGACTATTAAAAACCCAATTAGTATGCGGGTGCCAATTTTGATATCATTGAATCGCTTCAAACTTATTTTTCCTCCTATAATTTTAGTGAGTTGCAATCTACGTCTTAATAAGAATCTACGGTTTCAGGCTAAGCGCAATCTTGGGTATGCCGGGCATGCATATTAAATGCAAATCTTTTCCCACAGCAAATGACGTATCTCAAACAATGGTAAGCATTAATCATCCCTTTTACTCAATATAGGTGGTTATACAATAGATCCTGTTGTAAATTGCAACTTAATTATTTTACTATACCAAAGATAGGAAAACAAGGAAAATGTTCGGTTTTTCTCTTATTTTGTCGAAATATGGTGTATTTGGTAAGGATAAAATACCTAAAAGTGGCAGTAGATGACTGCCCGTTTTATACTCTACATATTTTCACACGCCTTTCTGACGAAAGTATATCGATTCAACCTCGCGTTCGCTTAACAAGGTTCTTTGAGTCAGCAAAAAACTTTGTGAAGACTCTATATCTATCTTGACAAAATTCGCAATATATTGTATCTAGAAATAGATAAGTAAGCTATATTGCGTAAAGAGTTTACATTTATCAACCGGGGCGCTATAATATAGGAGCAGCCAGAAGGGCCGTATACTAGATGGAAAAAGGACGGGTAAATTTAGCGAGTACAAAATTTAAAGAAGACTTAACTCACCGGACGGATTCGGGCCCTGAAAAGCCGAAATGTGTCGATAGCCGATGATATGGCACCATGCATCTAATGCTATTGCTTAATGCGGAGGACTCATATGGATTTTGATTCTATCAAGACTGTTATCCTTGTAGCAAAACTGAAAAGCTTCTCCCAGGCATCCTTTGAATTGCCCTGCGCTCAATCCACCGTGTCCCGCAGAATAAAGCAGGTAGAGGATGATTTGAACGTACAGATTTTCACTCGCCCCACCAGCAAAGGCAATGTCTCGTTAACTGTGGAGGGTGAGAAAATTATCCCAATTTTCCAGAGCATAGTGGCGGATTACGAACGACTGCGCCGACTCCCGTGCGGTGAGCAAGGTATAACCAACATCTCCCTTGCCATACCGGGCCGCACAATGCTCTCACCCATGGGTGTTCACAATCTGAATACCAGATTCTGCCTCAGGCATCCAAATATCGAGTTTCTGATTTTTGATTCCTCAGAGACAGACATGGTAGAGCGACTAGAAATCAACCGCCTTGACGCAGCATTACTACCGCAGTATAACTGGAAGAACGTGGAGCCATTTACCTATCTTGAATGCAACAAAGTACTTAAAACACATCGCGTCGGCGCTCAGCAGATACACGTGGCGGTGTCGGAGCTAAGTCCGCTGGCCTCCCGCGAGAGCCTGCGGATGGCAGATTTGCAGGAACTGAGTTTTCTCTATACCCGAGACATACGAACCATGCCGGCCAGCCAGTTGCTCCCTAACCACCTGATGTTTCTGGAGGCCTGTCGCCGCAGTCACTTTACGCCCAATATTGCGCTTATGGACAACAAAAACAGGTCTATACGCTATTGTCTGGTTAAACAGGGCGTAGGCGCGATGCTTTGCGCGCTGACTAAAAGTATGCGTGAATACGACGGCATCAAATATCTGCCGGTAACAGATTGCCCGATGTATGCCGAATGGTATGTCATAACCAGAAAAGATGTAGACCCTTTCATATCGCAAACCATGGTGCGATTTTTTAGAGAAATATTTTCGGAGGAAGGATACGACCCAACCATACAGCAAACAGAAGGCTAAAATAAAGGCTGAGGGCTGCCATAATCGACATGGAGCCCTTAGCCTTTCTGCAATTGCACCATTAAAAAGACTTCCTTTAGGAGCGGTCAGATAGGGATTTATAATTCCTGAAAAATTCGGCATAGTCGTTGATATTCGGCTATGCCGTTTTTTCGTTTATTTTGGTAAGTCGATAGCGCCAATGCAGTTATAGAAAATCTGAATCCGCTGAGTTCTGCGACCATCCACCTTTTCAGCCTTGAATACAATAAT
>JAAYOL010000012.1 GCA_012520395.1 Clostridiales bacterium | reverse complement strand
TCGGATAAAAAAGCTCACTTACAGCATATTGCGCGAGGAGCATACGAAGTCGTTTCTGAAGGCAGTAGAGCATATACATAAAACTTTCGGGCGCTTCTTTGTTGGCAAGCTTATTGTTGCGCTTTTAATCACCGTCATCTGCGCCATTTTTATGTTTGCCACCGGGATGCCATACGCAACGCTGATAAGTGTATTAATAGGCGTAACAAACATAATACCCTTTTTTGGACCATATATAGGCGGGGTGCCGAGCGCCTTTCTTATCCTGATGGAAAGTCCGGTACAATGTGTAATCTTTACAATCTTTATAATTGTACTTCAGACATTTGAAGGAAATATACTTGAGCCGAGGATAATCGGCACCTCCACAGGCCTGTCCGGTTTCTGGGTGGTGTTTTCGATACTGCTGTTTGGCGGTCTGTTTGGATTTGCCGGCCTGCTCTGCGGCGTACCCCTTTTTGCGGTAATATACACCGGCATAGGCTCATGGAGTGCAAAGCGTCTGAAAAAGAAGCGCCTGCCCACGGATACGGCCGCATATGAGAAACCCGGCCCGATAGTGTATGAAGAGCCTGAGGACGAAACAGTGGAAACAGACTCTTAATACTGATAAGCCACTAAAAATACCAAGCCGCCGCCAGTAATGGCGGCGGTATTTTTTCAAACAGGGACAGTCCGCATTCTCCCTCACACCTTTTTGCGATTAGCCGGGAGTACATAATGGCAGCCGATACCTCCGGCTGCCATTATCTATTAAATCAATTGTCAGGGTGATTTACGGTGAGCGGATTATGGCGGGCAACAGGGGGCTGTGTCTTCGCGGCATAGCATGAGAAGATTTCCTCTATGCGGCCCGGTGCGGGCTTTTTGGTGAGCAGCGATACGACCGGGCATATTATGAGTCCGGCGACTATCGCGATGGCGCCCGCAGTCACGGGAGAGGCAATGAACTTAAAGACCATGTTCGATACCATCAGGACGACACTGAATATAAAGCAGGCCCAGGCGGAGGCGGCAGTGGTACCTTTCCAGTACAGGCCATAGAGGAAGGGCGCGAGAAAGGAGCCTGCCATGGCGCCCCATGAAATACCCATGAGCTGCGCGATAAACGATACGGAGGAGCTGTGCTGCCAGAGGGCTATTCCCGCCGATACCGCGATGAAAAAGACAAGGAAGATGCGCATAAGACCAACCTTCCTCTTCTCGCTCATATCCTTTACAATAGTGCCCTTAATAAAATCCAGGGTCAGGGTCGAGCTGGAGGTCATGACAAGGGCCGAGAGGGTTGACATTGAAGCGGACATAATAAGCACAACCACTATGCCTATAAGAATGTCCGGCATTGAAGAGAGCATAAAGGGTATTATGCTGTCGTAGATTACGCCGCCGCCAGCGCTCCGTATGGCAGGGCCGTCAAACAATTGTGCAAAGCCACCGAGGAAGTAAGCCCCGCAGCCGATAACCAGGGCGAAAACTGTTGAGATGACAGCGCCTGCTTTAATAGACTTATCGCTGTCAATAGCGTAAAACTTATGCACCATCTGAGGCAGTCCCCAGGCTCCAAGGCTGGTCAATATCATGACACCGAGCAGAGACCTCACGTCGGGCCCGAAAGGAGAGGTGTATACACCCTCCCCGCCGACCTGAGAGAGGGCTGAAAGCGCCTCGGAAAACCCGCCGAGGCCGCTGAGTACGGAGACTACCACTGCAATAATCCCGCCGAGCATGATGATGCCCTGAATTACGTTGTTTATCGCCGTGGCCATATAGCCGCCGACAATGACGTAAACGCCCGTAAGGGCAGCCATTCCTATAACGCAGACACTGTAGTCGATGTTGAAGGCCATGCCGAAAACTCGGGAAAGACCGTCGTAGAGCGAGGCTGTGTAGGGTATCATGAACACAAATATAATAAGAGAAGCCGCCAGCTTGAGCTTAAGACTGCCAAATCGCAGCTCAAAGAAATCGGGGGTGGTTGTTGATTTTAAATGGCGCGTCATTGTGCGGGTCCTTTTCCCCAGCACTACCCAGGCGAGCAGACAGCCGACTAGGGCATTGGCAATGCCTATCCAGGTGGCCGAAATGCCAAAGCGCCAACCGAACTGACTGGCATAGCCGACGAAGATTACAGCCGAAAAGTAGGAGGTACCATAAGAAAAGGCCGAGAGCCAGGGGCCGACCTTACGCCCGCCCAAAACGAAATCATCCACACTTGAGCTTGCCTTGCGATAATAAACGCCGACGAGCAACATTAGCACAAAAAAGACTATAAGAAGTGAGACCTTGAAGAACATATGAATAACCTCCGGCTCATTATCGATTTATAAATTTAAATCAATGAATAATTCATATAATAACAGATGGGATGGGAGATGTCAATTAGAGTTTCATTTAAATATTTGATGCTCTTGCACACTACATAGAGCATTGTTAAAGTTGACTGCAAGCGGAAATAGCTGTAAAATATAAGCAATAGCATGAAGGGAGAGGATACTTTGAAAGTAATGCTTCTTAACGGCAGCCCGCATGAAAAAGGCTGCACCTACACCGCCCTCTCAGAGGTCGCGGCACAGCTTGAGAAAAACGGCATAGAGTCTGAGATACTGCATGTCAATAAGGGGGAGATACGGGGCTGCACGGCCTGCGGAGCCTGCCGAAAGCTTGGCAGATGCGCTTATGGCGATGAGGACGGCGTCAATGACTGCGTTGAAAAAATTAAGGACGCAGATGCCCTGATTATCGGCTCGCCGGTGCACTACGCTTCGGCGGCAGGGGCGTTTTCTGCCTTTCTGGATAGGGTTTTCTATTCAAAGGGTACTGCCTTTGAGGGGAAGCTGGGCGCCGCGGTCGTAAGCTGCCGCAGGGGAGGAGCCAGCGCGGCCTTCGACCAGCTAAACAAGTATTTCACAATCTCCTCAATGCCGGTCGTTTCCTCGAAGTACTGGAACAGCGTACACGGCAACAAGCCGGAGGAGGTTTTGCAGGACCTCGAAGGCATGCAGACAATGCGTCAGCTTGCTGACAACATGGCCTGGCTATTGAAGTGCATAGAGGCCGGAAGGGCCGCCGGGATTAATTTGCCTGAGCGTGAAAAGGCAGCGAGGACTAATTTCATCAGATAAGCATATTGTCGGAGCGTGTCCCTCTTAAGGGAACGCTCTGAACTTTATAATGAAAGCCATCCCGGGCAGTTAATTCATCCCTGTTTGACATTTTGGGGGTCAGTTAATCTCAGTCGGCGTTTCATTTTTTAAGTAAATCAGTACAATAATTAAAATGTCCGTTTTTGCTTCCTTTGCATAAAATGGTGTGGATACATAATTTTGTAAAGGAGAAAACCATGGACGACCAAAGTCTTACCCTTCTGAACCACAGGCTCGATAAATTGGAATTTATGCTCAGCCTGCAAAACAAGCTGATTGACGAGCTTTTAGACCTTGCACGCTCTACGCAGCTCTCCTCTGCCTTCTCGGTTGACGCAATAAACGGCGTATACGGCGTACTTGGCAAAATGACGCTCCAGGCCTGCTCTCAGGCGGAGAAAGCAAAGTCGTCAGGCTGACGCCGCTCCAGAACCGGAAACTGATGCAGAAGAAGGGCTTTTGTACTGCCGTCACACGGCAATACAAAAGCCCTTCTTAAACGTATTCTCAGGTCTGCCAGTCTATGTAGAAAAGCCACCAAATACTAGAGATGATAGTCTCCCGCCGCTTCCGGCTGGTAGAGTATTTTCTTTATATTGATTTCCGAGGTTCCTGACGGGACCTCCCATTCAATGGTGCTGCCCTCCCTATAGCCGAGAATGGCGGTTCCTATGGGGGAGAAAATTGACAGCTTCATCTCGGCAAGGTCAGTATCCTCGGGGTAGACCAGTGAGACCTCCACATCCTCATCGTTAAGCCGCAGCAGTGCCTTTGAATTCATCGTGATAATATCACCGGGGATATTCTGCTGATTTACTACTATCGCCCTGTCAAGCTCCCTCTTAAGTTTATTGACAGATTTATCTATTGTTCTATCGCCTTCCGGCCTCTTCTCCAGAATTTTTTTTATTCTGTCTCTATCAATATCTGTAACATAAATACCGGTGGACATGACATTACTCCCTTTCAACACCTGGTGAGCGCCCAGTCTTAATAAAAAAATTAAAAAGGATTTCATTTATTACCACAATCTGTCGTAAGAAACAAAGCCCTTCATAAATCATATAAAATGACGGTTCTTTTTTTGTTATATTTTATATCATTAGTCCAAATATGTCAAGGGTATAACAACAATAGGACAACTGCAACAGCGGCCCCAGGTGCGTAAGCAAGGGCCGCTGCAGACTGCTAAACAGAGCAAAATTTGTGGTGAAAACCTAAGACCCGCCTGCCTTACCCCTTGCTTTAGTTTGGAAAAACAACGACGAGCATCATTTTAAGGCGGCCATCAGCCGCAACTGCGTGCGGTATTCCCGCCGGCATGACAATTGTCTGTCCGGCGGCCACGGAATGCTGGTTTTCGCCTATTGTAATAACGGCTTTGCCTTCAATAACCGTGACCATGGCGTCGCCGTGTGACCTATGGGAGCTGATTTCCTCGCCATCATCGAAGGCAAAAAGGGTGAGGCTGACAGCCTTGTTCTGTGCCAGCGTGCGGCTCACCACCTGACCTTCGTGATAGTCGACGAGCGCCCCAAGCTCAAGAGCCTTTTCAAACTCAATATTTTTAAGAATTTTGCTCATTTGTTACCTCCGTGTTTGTTTTTTAGCTACAGAAGCATAATATTAGCCGCGTCGCAGGCTTCATGTATTTCGTCCGGCCATACGGAGGCCTGAACCTCTCCAACATGGGCCTTTCCGAGCAAAAACATGCACATTCTGGACTGCCCGATGCCGCCGCCTATTGAATACGGGAGCCTGCCCTCAAGCACATCCCTATGGAAGGGCAGTTCCCTGCGGTCCTCACAGCCGGAGAGCTTAAGCTGGCTGGTCAGGGAAGTTTCATCTACCCTTATGCCCATTGACGAGACCTCTAAAGCCCTGCCGAGAACGGGGTACCAGAAAATGATATCGCCGTTGAGATTCCAATCGTCATAATCGGGGGCCCTCCCGTCGTGCTTTATCCCCGATTTCAGATCATGGCCTATCTGCATTATAAAAACAGCCTTCTTATCCTCGGCTATTTTATCCTCCCTTTCCTTGGGGCTGAGGTCGGGATACATATCCTCCAGTTCCTGCGCAGTAATGAAGTAAATACCCTCGGGCAGAAACTTCTCAAGCTGAGGGTACTGAGAGCATATGTAATCCTGCGTACTCTTGAAAACCCTGTAGATCCCCTTGACGGTATCTTTCAGATAGTCGATATTCCTGTTCTCTTTCTCGATTATTTTTTCCCAATCCCACTGGTCGACATATATTGAGTGGAGATTGTCCAGCTCCTCATCCCTGCGTATCGCGTTCATGTCAGTGTAAATACCCTCGCCGCTTTTGACCCCATACTTCTTCAGCGCCATACGCTTCCACTTAGCGAGCGAATGTACTATTTCCGCAGTAGCATACCCGATGTCCCTTATGTCAAAGTAGACGGGGCGCTCTGTGCCGTTAAGATTGTCGTTAAGTCCCGTTTCGGGGCGGACGAACAAGGGTGCGGATACTCTGGTAAGCTTTAATTCACGCCCAAGCTCGCGCTCAAAAAAATCTTTCACCTTTTTTATTGCGACTTCCGTCTCGAGTATGGACATCAAGGGGTTATAACCCCTTGGCAAGGGAAGCATTTTAGACATAAACTCTCTCCTAAAAAACTAGTTGAGATATATTCTAATACCTTAGCCCTGCTTTGTCAAAGTATCTTTTGTAATAAGCGATAAGGCTTTTTATTTTTTTGAGAAAAACTATTGACACTCACGTTGCGTAATGGTTTACAATTAACTCATAGTCCGGACTGATACATGGAGGGATTCTTATTGTTAAAAGTAAACGAAGTGGCAAAGCTCACGGGAGTCACTGTGAGAACCCTGCACTATTATGATGAAATCGGGCTTTTAAAGCCCAGCAAGGTCACGGAGTCGGGATATCGTCTGTACGACGACGATGTTCTGGAAAAGCTGCAACAGATTCTCTTCTTCAGAGAGCTGGATTTTTCGCTTGAGGAAATCGGGAAAATTATGTCCAATCCCCATTACGATAAAAGCGAAGCGCTGAGAAAGCAGGAGGAGCTTCTTCTGCAAAAACGACACAGGCTTGACAGACTAATCGAGCTGGTACAAAGAACGATTAAAGGAGATGCAAAAATGAGCTTCAAGGAATTTGATATGGCTGAAATCGAAGAAAACAAAAGGAAATACGCTCATGAGGTTAGAGAGCGCTGGGGCGATACCGATGCCTATAAGGAAAGCGAGAAGAAAACGGCAGGTTATACTGAGGCCCAATGGGCTGCAATAAGCGGCGAGGGAGCAGATATACTGCGTGAATTTTCTGAAGCAAGGCACCTGGAGCCTGAGAGCGAAAAGGCACAGGCGCTTGTGAAAAGGTGGCAGGACTATATCACCGCAAACTTTTATAATTGCTCGAAGGAAATTCTCTCCTGCCTCGGCGCCATGTATACGGGCGATGAGCGCTTTACTCAAAACATTGACGCATATGGGGAAGGCACCGCCGAATTCATGGCGAAGGCTATTGCAGTTTACTGTGCCTGATGCTTGAAAATGTCTTTTTTCAGTAGCTTGGGGCTGCGGCGGTATTTCGCCGCAGCCCCTGCGTTTTTTACCGCCGCTATCTTTTAGAGCCCTCTATTTCATCATCGTCGTCCAGCACTGATTTAAAATCCTGGTTGGGATAGCAGTACAGCATGGAGTAGGACATCGCCTCCTCCTCCGAATGGGGAGGCGTCGGCGTTAGCCCCGTGTAGCTGTTGGCCGAGGCCACGGTGTTCATATCGTAATACTGGTCGAGAGTCTCCCACTTTTCCCTTTTACGCTTATCGTTCTTTTCCATATAATTCACTCACTTTTCTAAATTCCGCGCCGAGCATAAGCTGACGGCCCGTATTAGTATCATACAAAAACAGCCTGCTTATTAATTTTTCTGTCAATCCGTGCAGGCACAGCTTTTATAATAATTTTTACCTCCCTGTAAATAATACCTCTAGGAAGGCAGACACTAATTTTGGAGGTAAAGGAATGGAAAGCCAAAACATATCCTACTGGAACAAGACAGGAGAAAAAACAAGCTACCCCGCCTTAGACCGTGATATGGAGACAGATATTCTTATAATCGGGGGAGGCATCACTGGCATTACCTGTGCATACTGCCTTGCCCTCAAGGGGCTGCGCCCTGTCCTGATAGAGGCGGGGGAGTTGTGTGACGGGACGACGGGAAACACTACCGGCAAGGTGACCATTCAGCACGGAATAATATACTCAAACATAGAGCGCAAGCACGGAGAGGAGGCCGCCTCACTCTACGCGCAGTCTCAAAACAGCGCGCTTAACTTCGTTAGAGAGACAGTTAGGCGCGAGTCGATAGACTGTCAGCTCATGGAAAACACCGCCTATGTCTATGCCTCCACAATAAAAGACAAGACATCGGTCGAGGAGGAATATGAGGCAGCGCGGAGGCTTGGAATCGATGCGGAGCTGATAATTAAGCCTGGCTTTCCCACCGGTAACTTTGGCATGCTGGGCTTTAAAAACCAGCTGGTGTTCCACAGCGTAAGATATGTCTCGGCGCTTGCAAAGGCGGCTGTGTCCAAGGGGACCAAAATTTACTGCAGCACCAAGGCCATTAAGGTTGAGGACGAGGATGTAAAAACCGTACACTGCGAAAACGGCATTACGATTCGGGCAAGACACCTTGTAATGGCTACGCAGTATCCGATATACGACGGCCCAAATTTGTTTTTTGCCCGCCTCTATGCAAAGCGCTCCTATGGCGTCGCCGTAAGACCGAAGCGCAACTGGCCGGACGGCAGCTTTATAAACACCGGGGAGCCGACACGTTCAATCAGAGCGCATGTGGAAAACGGTGACCGCGTGCTCATAGTCGTCGGTGAAAACCACCCCACCGGGCGCGGCGACGAGGATATGGAGAGCCACTATCAGAAGCTTATCACCTTTGCCTCGGAGATCGCCGGCGTAGACGAGGTTCTTGCCAAATGGTCCGCTCAGGATTATGACACCCCCGACCAGATACCCTATATTGGCCGGATTTCGGATAACAACAATATCTATGTCGCCTCCGGCTACGGAAAATGGGGCCTGTCCAACGGAACTCTCGCGGGAAATATGATTTCAGATTTGATTTCTACTGGAAGCTGCGATTATGAAGGGCTTTACTCCAGAACACGCAGCGATATACTCACATCCCCTCTGAAAACGATTACAGAGGTTTTCACGCCCATAGGGGAGCTTATAAAGTCCAAGCTTGAGGGCACAGAGGATTTAAGCGGACTTGAGCGGGGGGAAGGCCGGGTAATAAGGTTTGAGGGTCAAAAGGCAGGCATATACCGCGACTTTGACGACCGCGTAACCATACTCGACATCACCTGCACCCATATGAAGACAGAGCTCAATTTCAATTCCGCTGAAAAGACCTGGGACTGCCCCGCCCACGGAGGGAGATTCAACACGGAGGGAAAGCTTCTGGAGGGGCCACCGAAGCATAACCTCGAACTACTCTATCAGGGCAAGTTTTCGGATTTGATTGACGGCTAGGAAAGCGCCCCGAAATTGCAAAAGCACAACGGAACAGCATGTTCCGTTGTGCTCATTTCAGACAGCTTAATCGTGGCTTTTTCTTGTAACCTCGCGTCTGCGGAAAAGGAGCGAGATGCACCAAAGGCCCGCCAGACCCACAATGGCGAAGATAACTCTGCTCACTGATGACAGCTGACCACCGAAGAGGGCGCCGATAAAATCAAGGCCGAAAAGGCCTATGCTGCCCCAGTTCAGTGCGCCGATAATGACTAAAATAAGTGATATTCTATCCATGTTAAAACCTCATTGTTTTCTCGGGATACTCCGATTTATTATGATTGACTTTGGTTTTGCTGCTGCTTGTTCTGATTCATGCCGGAGATTATCTGCGGGATTTTATCCATAAGCGAGCCGGCTGCTGAGCTTACGGGCAGCATAGTCACGCTCTGGTTGTTCTGATTGTCAATGACGATAACTGCGTCCGTGCAGAGCTTAGCCCCGAGTCCAAGCGCGCCGGTGCCAGTGCCCTGACTTCCCGTGCCAGAGGACATGCTGCCGCTTGGCTGGCTCTTGCCCATCGTCGCGTTTCCGCCCCCGTATCCAACGGTTATTGAGATGACGGGCAGGAAGGTCTTGTCGCCCTGCGTTACCGGCTTTCCTATTATGCCCTCTTTCTGGGTGAAATTCTCAAGACTGTGGAAAAGTGAGTCCACATTAGTGTTTAACGCTGAGTGATCCATGGTATTTTCTCCTCTTTCTTTTCTTCAATTTTAATCGGACATAGTTTGAAACTGTTCTGCCGATATTAAGCTTAGAGCTCCCCTCTATCTGCAGGTATTCTTCCCCGGATAAGAATTCGGGATACTGCTCAAATCTCTCGAGGCCGACCATTGAGGCGATAGCGCTCAGGACTCCGAACAAAATACCGGTAATGTGCGGTCCGTTCAGACCGTAACACGTTTTAAGCTCCGTGTCGCTGAGGCTAAGCGCCCTGATGATTTCGCTATTGAAGCCTTTGCCGGTTTTTTTGAGAAACCCGGAATATATACGGGCCTTGAAGACATATGCGGCGACATGGGTGCGGAAATTGACTCTTTTTACGCATGCCCGCAAGACCCCAAGCCATGACACATGGAGCTCCATGTCCTTTTCGCCGCTGCTCAGCCAAAAAGACAACTCGACCGGCCTTGTAAATATCAGATAGATGAGTGTAGCAATTATAAGAACAAAAATTAAAAATAATAACATATGCTCTACCTCAACGCTATTTTCACCATATTAGACTTTATTATTTAATAATATTTTGGAAACGATTTTTTTAATAATGCCTTCGGAAACAGGAAAAATATAATAACCAAACGAAAGGAGCGAAGGAATGAACCCTTTTGAACAAAGGCCCGTAAATATTGAGGACGGACTGATGGACTGGGCCACGGTTTACCCTAAACCATACTGTAAGCAGACTGTTGATCCTTATACAAAGGTAAGAATAATCCTGATGAATGGAATCGAAGTCGAAGCGGCAATATTCAAGCATCAGTTTCACAGAAACTGCACGAACAACGACCTGAGAAGGGAGCTGGCTCTCTCAAGGCGCATAGAGCAGCTTCAGCAAAAGCATGTCAACTGGCTCAAGCCGATAGATGAGACACAGCTTGAAACAACCATAGGCTATGAGCATGTGGCGGTCGATTTAACCGCCTGGCTTGCGCAGAACGAGCCGGACCCTTATGTCAAGCAGGCGCTGGACTTTGCACTGCTTGAGGATTTCGACCACCTGTACCGCTACTCAAATCTCTTAGACCTTGATGCCCAGATTCCGGCGCAAAAGCTGGTAAAAAGCTATGTGGACATCACTCCCGGCCGCCCCACCATAGCCGAGCACCGCTTTCCCTTTGATTCGGTGAGGCACCCTGTGGACTTCTCAACGGCTGATATCAGAACAAAGCTCAATACCCTCATTATCACCGCCGGAGAGCAGCAGACAATGAACTTCTATATGAACCTGGGCAACACCTATGATACGGACCTCGGCCGCCAGCTCTACCTTGAAATTGCCATGATAGAGGAGCAGCACGTTACCCATTACGGCTCTCTGCTCGACCCGAAGGCAACCTGGCTTGAGAACCTCCTGCTCCACGAATACATGGAGTGCTATCTCTACTACTCCTTCTATCAGGACGAGCTGGACCCAAATGTCAAATCCGTCTGGGAAATGCACTGGCAGCAGGAGCTTGCACATCTGCACAGAGCGGCAGAGCTTTTGGAAAAGTATGAAAACAAGCACTGGCAGCAGGTTATCCCCGGCGGAGAGTTTCCAAAGCTTCTTCAGTTCCATGACACGCGCGACTATGTGCGAAAGGTCCTCGACGAGCAGATTCTTCTCACCGCCGACAGAGAAAACTATGTCAGCGTAGACGATCTGCCTCTGGGACATGAGTTTTTCGGTTTCCAGAATCGGGTAAACCACGACCTAGACAGGGTGGCAAGCCATGCTGTTGTCAAGCAGCACCAGCAGTGCTACAGCACCGATTACAGGGCGGAGTCCCAGCCCAATCCGGTGTCGGGTCTTTCAGACAGGGCCGTAGACAATACGGAGATAGCGCGAAGCGCAAACAGGTATCAGATGTCCCAATAACGCAAAGCATTTTTTGTGTCCTCTCCAATGCTATACCTTAGTAACTTTTTTAAATGCACCTCAAAAATTAGGCAGTACGTCTAGACTGTTTAATGGAAGGGGTGCATTTTCATGCCGAGGGGTTGCAGAAAGCCTCCTTGGCATCTCAGTATTTTATAAAGAAAGTGCTTGTCGCCTGCTATGCAGACAACAAGCCCTTGGGGTGGTTAATTCTTTTATTAATATATACCCTAAACTGAATTTATGATATATAATGCCATGTAAAGGCTAGGGCATCACAGTTATTTGATATAACCGTGATGCAAATAATAAACTGCTTTAGGAGGCCGGTATGCAGACCGTGCTTATAATCGGCGGCGGCGCTTCGGGTATGATGGCCGCAGTTACGGCAGCCGAGAACAGACAAAACCGCGTAATTCTAATTGAAAAGCACAGCCGCGTCGGCAGAAAGCTGCTCACCACGGGAAACGGCTGCTGCAATCTCAGCAATGCCGACCTGTCGGAGGCTAATTACTTCGGGGAGGACAGCCGCTTTGTGAAGCCCGCTCTGGATTATTTCGGGCTTGAGGCAACGCTCGATTTCTTCCGCTCGCTCGGGCTTCTGACCCGAACCGAGCCGGGCGGCAGGATTTACCCTTACAGTATGCAGGCGGGGAGCGTCCTCGATGTCCTGCGCTTTGCACTTATGCGGCCCAATATTGACCTGCGCTGTGAAATTGAGGCCTTGTCAATAAAAAAGGAAGGCCCGGCATTTATCACGGAAACCTCTGCAGGCACGATTGAATCGGACAAGCTCATAATCACAGCGGGCGGCGCGGCGGCGCCCAAGCTGGGGGGCACAATGTCCGGATACAGGCTTCTTCAGGCCCTCGGACACAGCCGCACGGCCCTGTACCCTTCACTGGTTCAGGTTAAGACCGACAACATCTACACGAGGGCGCTTAAGGGCATAAAAACCGGCGCAGATGTTTCGGTTCTCAGCGGCGGGCACACGATATGCGAAAGCTCGGGCGAGGTTTTGTTTACCGAATACGGTCTCAGCGGCCCGGCAATATTCGAAGTGTCACGCTTTGCTTCAACGGAAAAGGATATTTCCATCTCCCTTGATTTAATGCCGGAGTATGAAGAAGCCGAGGTGGCCTCCCTGCTTTTTGAGCGAAGGATGAGCGGTACCGGCCAGAGCTGCGAGGAATTTCTCACCGGTATTCTGAACAAACGTCTGGGACAAACCGTTTTGAAATACGCGGGCATCACCTTATCACAGTCAATATCCGCACTCAGGGACGGTCAGCTTTATAAGGCCGCCCACGCAATTAAGAACTTTTTGTTCGAAGTAAGGGGCACGACAGGCTTTGAAAATGCCCAGGTAACGGCGGGCGGAATACGCAGCTCGGAATTCATTGCGGCGACGCTCGAGAGCAGGATTTGCCCGGGTCTTTATGCAGCCGGGGAGGTCTTGGACATAGACGGACGCTGCGGCGGCTACAATTTGCAATGGGCCTGGT
>JAAYOL010000102.1 GCA_012520395.1 Clostridiales bacterium | reverse complement strand
TATGTAGAGCGATGAAAATATCCATAGATAGTCGTACCAGGTTTTTCTCATTGCACAGCCTCCGATATTGTGATAGTACCGGCGGGGCACGCTCCCGCGCATTTGCCGCAGCCTATACAGCCATTGATGTCGACCGCTGCGAACACTCCCTTGAATATACTAATGGCCTTGCAAGGGCAGCTTGGAACACAGCAGCCGCAGGCGACGCAGCCCTTGCTGTCAACCTGTGCCTTTCGCAGGGCCCTGACTGATTTTGCGTTACTCATATTTGTGCCATTCCTTTCGCGGTAGAAATTGTTTCTGATGTAATCCTAAGCCATGGGGCTAATCTGCTTCAGTGACACGGTCACAGACCAGGCTATATTATTTTCGAGAAGCAGCTATACGTTTTTCAGTGAAAAGGAAGAATAAATGTGCTATAATCATTTCAAAAAAGGACAGGTCTTGCCATGCCGGATGACAAAAGAATTATTGACGCCCTGAGAGAGCTGTCATGCTCGAACGCGCTAGCCATGCACATGCCGGGGCATAAGCGAAACGCGCAGTTGGCCGATTATCTGAGGCTTTTCGGCGCCGAATACGACATAACCGAAATAAATGGGTTTGACGATTTGTTTGATGCCCGGGGGATTATAGCGCGCTCCATGGAGCGGGCCGCCGCGCTGTGGGGCAGCAAGAAGACCTACTACCTTGTAAACGGCAGCACCTGCGGGATACTTGCAGGTGTGCGTGCGGCGGCGAGGTACGGCGGCAAGGCAATAGTTGCCCGCAACTGCCACAAATCAGTGTATAATGCGCTGGAAATATGCGCTTTGGATGCAGTGTTTGTGATGCCTGAGACTGACGATGATTATGGCATCCATGCCTCGGTATCACCGGAGGAAATTGAAAACGCCCTGGGCGACAACCCCGACGCGTCACTTATTATTCTGACTAGCCCGACCTACGAGGGGGTAATCAGCGATGTTGCAGCCATATGCGAAATTGCTCATAAAAGGGGTGTGCCCGTGCTTGTCGACGAGGCCCACGGCGCGCATCTCGGGTTTTCGGATTATTTCTCCGGCGGGGCAGTGAGGGCAGGCGCGGACATCGTAATTCAAAGCCTTCACAAGACGCTTGCAAGCCTTACCCAGACGGCGGTCGCACATCTGAATGGCGGGCTCGTTGATACGATGGAGTTTGAGCGGCAGCTTGCAGTCTTTCAGACCAGCAGTCCGTCCTATCTGATGACAGCCTCCATTGATGGCTGTGTCCGCTTGCTGGAGGGTGAGGGAGGCAGACTTTTTACTGACTGGGAGGGGGCGTTAAGGCGCTTTGGAGATACTGCCTCGGGGCTAAAAAACCTAAAAATCCTTATGCATGGCGGCCGAAGCGCCGAAAACCCGCATATACATGGTTTTGACCGAAGTAAAATACTCATCTCCACGCTAAATACAAATCTTTCAGGAGTGGAGCTTGCGGGAGTTTTGAGACAGGACTATCTGATTGTGCTTGAAATGGCGCATAAGGACTATGCTCTGGCCATGACCGGTCTCGGCGACAGTGAGGAAAACCTTCAGCGCCTCGGCAGTGCCCTGCTTGAAATAGATGAGAAGCTCAGGCCCGTAAAGGGGAGAAGCACGAAGCTGCCCAGGCTGCCGCGGAGGATATGTTCCGTTACGGAAGCTGTAAATTCAGAGAAAACCTGTCTTAGGCTTGAAAACGCGCAGGGGCGGGTGAGCGCAGAATATGTCTTTGCCTATCCGCCGGGTGTTCCGCTGATAATTCCGGGGGAGGAGTTAAGCGGGGAGCTGGTGCGTGAGATCAGGACGCTTCAAAGCAGTGGTCTGAGCCTGAAAAGCAGCTATAAAACCGTGCCCGAGTGCATTTATACGATGAAAGACAATCTGGGCAGTTGACTTTGAATCCATTTTGATGTATAAAAGATTAAGATAGTTTTATAAGGAGAATGAAAGTATGAAAAGAATCAAAACTCTTGAGACCCGTGACCTCAAGAAGAGCTTAAATAACGGCGGCTGCGGCGAATGTCAGACCTCCTGCCAGTCTGCCTGCAAGACCTCCTGCGGTGTCGCGAATCAGAAGTGCGAGAGCAATAAAAAGCAGTAGTTATCGGATACTCAGAAAATTGCCGCCTTGGGCACCGAAGGTGCGGGCGGCTTTTTTATTGATAGGAACGCAGATAGAAATTTGAGGGGAAAACCGGATGGTACATCAGTATAAATTAAACGGATACAATATAGTCCTGGATATACACAGCGGGTCGGTACACGTAGTGGACGACCTGGCCTACGACGTGATTGAGCTCTACGAGAGCCTGCCGGCAGCCGAAATAACCGAAAGACTTCTGGATAAGTACAGGGACCACCCCGATGTTACGGAAGCGGAGATAAGAGACTGCTTAGCTGATGTGCAGGAGCTTAAGGACTGCGGCAAGCTCTTTAGCGAAGACAGCTATGAGGACAGCGTATTTGACTTTAAAAGCCGCAGTACGGACATTAAGGCGCTGTGCCTGCACGTTGCGCACACCTGCAATCTTAACTGCGGGTACTGCTTTGCAAGTCAGGGAAAGTATAAGGGCGACAGGGCGCTTATGAGCTTCGAGGTGGGGGCCCGCGCTCTTGATTTTCTCATCGAGAATTCGGGCAACCGCGTGAACCTCGAGGTCGATTTCTTCGGTGGCGAACCGCTCATGAACTGGGATGTGGTAAAGCAGCTTGTCGCCTACGCGAGGGGCCGTGAGAAGGCCTGCAATAAGAACTTCCGCTTCACCCTCACGACCAACGGATTGCTGCTCAACGACGAGGTAATGGATTTTGCCAACCGTGAAATGAACAATGTGGTGCTCAGCCTGGATGGGCGCAGGGAGGTACACGACCGCCTGCGTAAAACCTATGCGGGCGAGGGCAGCTATGACCTGATTGTCCCTAAGTTTCAGCGCTTTGTTCAAAGGCGCGGCGAAGGGGAATACTACATACGCGGCACCTTCACGCACGGCAACATAGATTTCACAAATGACCTGTTCCATATGCTGGATCTGGGCTTTACAAAGCTGAGCATGGAGCCCGTAGTCTGCGCCCCCTCGGACCCCTACGCGCTGACTCAGGAGGATTTGCCAAAGCTCTTTGAGCAGTACGAGAAGCTGGCAAAGGAAATGGTCAGGCGTGAGCGCGAGGGGAGCGGCTTTACCTTTTACCATTATATGATAGACTTAGAGCACGGACCCTGTGTATATAAGCGCGTTTCCGGCTGCGGCACGGGAACGGAATATCTTGCCGTAACGCCCTGGGGTGAGCTTTTCCCCTGTCACCAATTCGTGGGAGACCCAAAGTACAGCATGGGCAATGTGTTTGACGGGGTGACAAATAGAGAGCTTCGCGAAGATTTTAAGCTCTGCAACGTCTACGTGCGCCCTGAGTGCCGGGACTGCTGGGCGAAGCTCTATTGCTCCGGCGGTTGTGCGGCCAACGCTTACCACGCGACGGGGGATATAAAGGGGGTTTACGAGTACGGCTGCGAGCTGTTCAAAAAGCGTATGGAGTGTGCGATAATGATTAAGGCCGCCGAGGCCGAGATGGGATGAAATGAGAAAACCGAGGCAAGGACATACCCATACATGGTATTCACCGCCACGAGTGTCTGGGCCTGCTTGAGCGCGTAAATAACGGGACTTCATCCGGTCAAAAAATGCTAAAGATAAAACAGGCTGCGAGTATAATTTCGCAGCCTGTTTATGTATATAACACTTCTTATCGGGCCTAAGCTACCCCCATACAAGGAAGAAAAACATTTTTGACGCTTTTTATTAAATTTTCTTACATATTAGCGAGCTTATCCACATAGAAATGTTAGCGGAATAACAATGGGTGAAAGCTCACCCTAACAAGGGGGAAACGGCATGGAAAGTACAAGAATCTATGAGGATATAGCACTGCGCACGGCGGGAGACATATATCTGGGTGTTGTCGGTCCTGTTAGAACCGGAAAATCAACATTCATAAAACGCTTTATGGAGACACTGGTACTCCCCAAAATTGAAAACATATACGCAAAGGAGAGGGCGAGAGACGAGCTGCCCCAGAGCGGCTCCGGGCGCACGGTTATGACTGCCGAGCCCAAGTTCGTTCCGGAGGAGGCGGCAAATATATCCATTAACGAGACGACCTCACTGTCTGTCCGGCTAATAGACTGCGTCGGATACATGGTCCCCGGAGCCATAGGGCAGACCGAGGACGGTTTCCCCAGAATGGTCACTACGCCATGGTTTGACCATGAGATACCAATGACCGAGGCGGCAGAAATAGGAACCCGCAAGGTCATAGCGGAGCATTCGACCATAGGCATTGTTATGACGACTGACGGGACCATAACCGATATAGAGCGCGAGGCCTACATAGAGGCGGAGGACCGTGTAATCAGGGAGCTTATGGCGATAGGAAAACCCTTCCTGGTGCTTGTCAATTCCGTAGCTCCCTATTCTGAAAAGGCGCAGAGGATCAGAGAGGAGATAAGCCATAGGTATGGCATCACCTGCCTTTCCGTAAACTGCCTTGAGCTTAACGAGCGCGATATCACCGAAATAATAAAAGCGGTGCTTTTTGAGTTCCCCGTAAGCGAGGTAGGAATATACCTGCCGGCCTGGGTGGACGCCCTTCCGACCGAGCATCCGATAAAGAGTGGGGTTTACAACGCTATAAAGGAAAGCTCAAGTAATCTTTACAGGATACGTGATGCCTCCAACGCAGTCT
>JAAYOL010000101.1 GCA_012520395.1 Clostridiales bacterium | reverse complement strand
CAGCAGACATAGCTGCGAAATACCGGATGCTTAGAATGACAACGAAATTCCGGGTGGAGCGCTCCACCCGGAATTTCTATTAAGTTCCATACAGTAGACTAAGCCGGCCAGTTGGCAATTAGGTCCTGCCTTACTTCCTCGTTGAAAATGCCCACAGTGCTCTTTATTGCGCTAAAAGCCTGAACAACCGCGTAAGCAAAGAAGCCGATAGTCATTATAATATGGAAAGGATAAAGCGGAATCAGGAGCGATGTTGTTGCTAAGCTCAATTTCTTTACAACCGCCGTCTGCAGCCAAGACGCGTATGTCAGAAGAACCACAACAGCGGTGCCAAGCCACTCGTTAATCGTCCACACGATTACGGGGCTTAGCTTCGGCAGCTTCCGCATAAAGAAGGTGATGTGGACCAACCCGTGATTGTGCTGCGTATAGGCGAGGCCAAGGAAAATAAGCACTACCTCAGCCATGCTCACATATTCGCCGGAACCCAATACGGCCGATTTCAGTATAAAACGGCTGAAAACGTCATAGACGATTACGAGTACGCAAAAGGTAAGCGCCACTATCCCAACCGAGCAAAATATCCAGGAAAAAACATTCAAGCCTTTTTCGATTTTTTTAATTGTATTCATTGAACACACCACCTTAATCAATGCTGTTGCTCGAGTTTTTAATTGAGAGCCCTGTTAATCGGGCAGCTCGGCGTTGAATCTGTCGATATACTCGCGTGCAGTGTCAAAGATAGCCTGACCGTCAAAGCCTTTGTCGGTCATTGTCTTAATCCACATAGCCCAGGATTCCTCGGCGGCTTCAACTATCTCGGCGGAAAACTCCTCGTTGGGCTTATAGTATTTTACGCTGTACTCATCACACTTTTTATGTACTCTGTCTACCTGTGCGGAATAAATCTCCGGCAGCTGATCGAGGAACCACTGGCTGCTGTCGTTAATAATCTTTTTAAGGTCATCGGGCAGTTCGTTGTATCTATCCTTATTCAGGCAGAGCATTGTGAGCGGATATATGGACTCATCGCAGATGAGCATACTGTCGATGATTTCATAAAGGGCCGAGGTTTCAAGCTGATCGTAGAAGAACAGGCCACCGTTGATAATTCCCTTTTCAAGGTATTCATATCCGTCGTTAAACCCGACCGATACGCCGTTTACACCGAGCTGCTCAAACCATTTGGTTGTATAGGCGTTGGAAATACGCAGGTTGAGGCCGGCCATGTCGGCGGCAGACTGGATATCCTTCTTGGCGGAAAACAGTATGGGACTTGGCGTGGCAGAGTGAAGCGCCACGACATGGAGCGGCTCCCACTCTTTCTTGAGATACTCGGTTTCCTCGAGCATCGCGTTCATAGCGGCGGCAAGCACCAGGTGGTTCTTGGCTCCCAGAGCGGGCAGACCAAAGACCTCGGTGCAGGAGAACACGCCCGGATAAATCGTGACGCCGCTCCAGAAGCCGTCGGTTAGGCCGCCGACGCAGTTTGTAACGCAGTCGGGAAGCTTGCCAAGTGCGCCGTTAGAATAGATTTGCATGTCAAGTCGTCCGTTGCTCTCTTCACCGACATGCTTTGCCCAATCGACAATAAGGGGGAATAAGGGGTTAGTTTCCGCGTTTGGGTAGTCAATTTTGAAGGAATAAACCTTGTTGTCCGGGGTGGGGGTACCGGCACCTGTCGGGGCGGCGCTGGGCGTGGGCTTGTTTCCGCAGGCAGCGAAGCTGAGCACGAAAACCAGAGCAAGCAGGATTGCGAGAACCTTTGATAACTTTTTCATCTGACTTCTCCTTTTCAAATAATTATATTGCAGTGGACGGATGAATCACGCGTTATAAATCAGGTTAGGAAGCCAAAGCGACAGTTGCGGAAAGATAATCGCAATTATTGTCACGGCGATAAGCGCTATACAGTAGGGAATCGCACTCTTGTAAATACTCATAAGATTTAAATCCTTATCCAGCGTGGCCGCAATAAACAGGTTTATTCCTATTGGGGGTGAGATTGTTCCCAGAACCATTACCAGAACGATAATCACGCCGAACCAGACGGGGTCAAAGCCTAGCCCGATTACAATCGGGTAGAATATGGGTATGGTAATAAGGACCGCCGACAGGGTATCCATAAACATTCCGATAAATATGTAGAGGACAAACATAAGGCCGATAACCACAAGACGATGGACGTTCATTGCAGCTATGGATGCGGCAAGATTTTGAGGCAGATGCGTAATCGTAAGAAAATAACCAAAAACGTATGCACCCATCATCAGTTGGAAAACCATCAGCGAGGATTTAAGAGTGGAGGCCATGCGTGCAACAAAGCTTTTGAAAGTCAGCCTGCGGCGGATTATCGCGTAAATAACCGAAACGAAGGCGCCGATTGCGGCGGCCTCATTGGAAGAGAAGATACCGCTGAACATGCCGCCGATAACAAGGCCGAACAGAGCGACAATGGGTATAAGACCGACCAGAGAGCGGACTCTTTCCTTCATTGGATAGCTTTGTCCTCTTGGACCAAGGGCCGGATTTATTCTACAGGATATTGTCGCAGCCAGCATATAAGCAAGCATCAGCAGTACTCCGGGAACGATGCCCGCCGCAAACAGGCGGCCCACCGAGACCGACGCTGTTATTCCGTACAAAATAAAACCGGTGCTGGGGGGGATGAGCCAGCTAAGCGTTCCTCCGGTTGCCACGGTCGCCGCGCTAAAGCCGATGTCGTATTTGTATTTTTTCATTTCAGGGATTCCAAGCTTGCCCATTGTGGCAACCGCAGCCGAGCTCGATCCGCAAATAGCTCCAAAGAAGCCGCAAGACACAATGGAGGCCAGGCACAGTCCGCCGGGCATCTTACCCAGCCATCTTTCACAGGCGTCGTATAAGCCCTTGCTCATACCGGATTGCAAGGCGAATTCTCCCATGACGATAAACAGAGGGATTACTGCGAGAGTATAGCCCGAGGCTGTGGAAAACGGTACGGTTTGGAAAAGCTGCATTGCCTTCATAAAGCTTCCGGTAGCTATGTAGTAACCGATAAAACCCACCAGAAACATGGATACGCCCAGATTCATGCCAAAAAACACCAGGACAACCATTGCTACAATCCCAATTAAAGCCAGCATAGTAAGATCCATACTGAAATAGCACCACCTTAACAGTTTAGGAATTATTTTGCGGCAGACAGAAAATGTATGAAAACTTAGAACCATTTTTAATTATACGCCGCCGGAATGCATATGTCTTTGGTAGAACCCAACATTTTCCTTCTAAGATATGGCTACTTATGACAATTGGTGAAAAAATGCTTAACAAATAATTGGGTTTTAATTACATTATTAGCATGCTATCGGCAATTATCCAACAAACGCTGCGAATCTTTGTCAAATATTACAAAAATACGCCTGAAGAGCAAATGAAACGGTGTTTTGAGAAGCGTAGCTTGTGGCAAGAGTAAGAGATTTTTTTAAATCCGTAAATAACTACTTTAAAAACTAATATTACAATGTAATTTTTTAAAATAAGAAGCAAAGCCGGTCGTTGACAATATATAATTTCTGCTATACTATAAATGTATTATTTTATGAATGGAGGAAAGCAAACTGGATATTAGAAGCAGATTTAATAACGCCCCGGGCGGCACAGGATCGTCGTTTGTCCCGCCTGACGCAAAGAAAATTAGGCGCATTGTGGTAATCGCGGTGATTGTTGCAGTCGTCCTGCTGGCCGCTGCCACCTGCTGGTATACCATAGACGACAAGCAGCAGGCGGTGGTCACGACCTTCGGCAAGGTGACGGATGTGACGAATGCCGGAGTTAACTTCAAGCTGCCGTTTGGAATACAAAATGTACATAAGGTGGATGTTAACGTATTTCAGCGCATCGAGCTCGGCTACCGGACGGACGAGAATAGGCCCGAGGGATACTCTCTTATGCGCGACGAAAGCCTGATGATAACGGGCGATTACAATATCGTAAACGTTGAATTCTTTGTGGAGTACAAGGTGTCGGACCCCGTAAAGTATCTCTATTCTTCCTATGAACCGGAGCTGATTTTGCGAAACCTCGTGCAGAGTCAGGTGCGGAACGTCGTTGGCTCCACCGAGGTTGACGCAGTGCTGACGGACGGCAAGGAGGGCGTACAGATGCGTGTCAAGGAGCTGATTATCGATATTCTCGATGAGTAT
>JAAYOL010000100.1 GCA_012520395.1 Clostridiales bacterium | reverse complement strand
CCGTTTTTCGGAACGCCCTTCCTCTATCATCTGATAATCATATATAGAACATTAGCCCCTCTTCCCCCTCATGCTTCTCGGCCTCAGTGACCAGGTCCTCAAGTGAGATTTGACTCAGGGTATCGCTTACTGCCCTGTCCAGCCTATCAAAAACTGATAGGCGCATGGCCGCGTCAATGGCCGGCGCCTTTTCCGCAGCCGTCCCCTCCGCCAGCTCAAACAGGGAGCTTTCCACAGCCGACAGCAGGTCCAATGCGGTAATCTGTCCCGGCATTCGGGCCAGCTGATAGCCTCCCTGCGCCCCCTTCACGGAGCATACAAGTCCGCTGCGCTTTAAAAGGGAAAAAACCTGCTCCAGATAAATTTTTGATATTCCCAGCCTCTCAGAAATGCTAATTACCGAAATATATTCGCCGCTATCATACTGCTGGGCCATAATTATGGCAGCCGCCAGCGCATAGCGTCCCCTGGCAGAAATCCTCATAAGCACATGCCCCATTTCATACATGATTAATATGTATTCACATCTTATGGTAAGGGTGCCTGCTTGTCAATAGCCCATAATTTTTTTAATAAAGCTATTGACAAATTTCAGTAGACGCAGTATGATTGCAATATCATATCAAACATATATGAATTATATGGTCTACTCAGGCCTATGGAGGTAATATTATGTCGAAGGTTTATAAAAACCTCTCTGATCTCATTGGGAAAACGCCCCTGCTAGAGCTTTCTAACTATGAGAAAAAGCACGGACTGGGGGCAACTATCATCGGAAAGCTGGAGTATTTTAATCCGGCGGGCAGCGTCAAGGACAGGATTGCCAAGGCGATGATTGACGACGCTGAGGAGAGGGGTCTTTTAGGCCCCGAATCCGTAATTATTGAGCCGACAAGCGGCAACACAGGTATCGGCCTTGCCTCGGTAGCCGCGTCAAGGGGCTACCGCGTCATCCTCACTATGCCCGAGACTATGAGCCTTGAGCGCAGAAATCTTCTTAAGGCCTACGGTGCGGAGCTTGTTCTGACCGAGGGCTCCAAGGGGATGCCGGGTGCTATTGCGAAGGCAGAGGAGCTTGCCAAGGAAATTGCAAATTCCTTTATACCCGGCCAATTCGAAAACCCGGCCAACCCGAAGGTACACAGAGAGACCACCGGCCCGGAAATCTGGGAGGATACCGACGGGCAAGTGGATATAGTGGTTTCCGGCATCGGAACGGGCGGCACAATTACCGGTGTGGGAGAGTATCTGAAATCAAAGAATCCGAATATCAAAGTAGTGGCGGTGGAGCCGGAAGATTCTCCGGTTTTGTCCGGGGGAAAGGCCGGCCCGCATAAAATCCAGGGCATCGGCGCAGGCTTTGTTCCTGAGGTACTCAGCACCAAGGTTTACGACGAAATCGTACGGGTAAGTAACGAAGATGCCTTTGCGGCAGGCCGCGAGCTGTCCAAGGCCGAGGGGCTTCTGGTTGGAATTTCATCCGGCGCGGCAATATGGGCCGCGACAGAGCTTGCTAAACGTCCCGAAAACGCCGGGAAAATTATTGTTGCCATTTTGCCGGACACCGGTGAGCGGTATCTGTCCACGCCCCTGTTCTCCGAATAAGAGCACTTTCAAGGAGTCGTCATAGACGACTCCTTAGTCGTTTATTAATATGAGGAAAAATTGTTGAATTCATACTATTCATATGATATTATAGTGAAATGATAAGGATGTGATGCTATGAAGATTTCAACAAGGGGTCGTTACGCGCTGCGCCTTATGCTTGACCTAGCCATGGGTGACCGGGATCAATATGTTACCATAAAGAGCATTGCGGAGCGCCAGGAGATATCAGTAAAATATTTGGAGCAGATCATAACCGCACTGAGCCGGGCAGGCTATGTCAAAAGCATCCGCGGCCCACAGGGCGGGTATAAGTTGGCCCACCCCCCTGAGGACTATACCGTCGGTATGATTCTGCGCCTTATTGAAGGCAGCCTTGTCCCGGTGGCGTGTATGGAGGACGAGCCGAATCAATGCCCCCGCTGTGAAAAGTGCGCAACCCTCGATCTTTGGAGGCGGCTGGACGAGGCCATCAGCAGCGTAATTGACCATATTACCCTGGCCGACCTCGCTGAAAATCAAGAATCCAAGCTGTAAAAATGCCCTCTGCTTATTTTCCTAAAACTTTGCAATTTACTATTGACTTTTACCTCCAAGAGGTTTATATTAATTTCATAGTTATTTTATATGACTAATATGAATTGTAAGAAAGAGTGTGAATTAAATGGCGGAGAGAACATACAGATTTGAAACCCTTCAGGTACATGCCGGGCAGGAAAAGCCTGACAGCGCAACGGACTCCCGCGCCGTACCCATTTACCAGACCTCGTCCTATGTTTTTGCAGACTCCGCACAGGCAGCAGGGCGCTTTGGTCTAACGGAGACCGGGAACATCTACACGCGTATTATGAACCCCACCACCGACGTGTTTGAAAAGCGTATGACTGCTCTTGAGGGTGGAGTTGGCGCTCTGGCGCTCGCCAGCGGCGCGGCGGCAATTACTTACGCAATCCAGAACATCGCACGCGCCGGCGACCACATTGTTTCCGCAAGCACACTTTATGGTGGAACCTACAACCTCTTCGAGCACACCCTGAAGGACTTCGGCATTGAGGTGAGCTTTGTTGACCCCGACGAGCCCGGGAGCTTTGAGCAGGCCATTCGTCCGAACACCAAGGCGATATTTATCGAATCGCTGGGCAATCCGAACTCCAGCCTTATTGACATCCGCGCTACCGCAGACATCGCGCACAGAAACGGCATTCCGCTTCTGGTTGATAACACCTTTGCGACCCCCTACCTCCTGCGGCCCTTCGAATACGGTGCTGACATCGTTATTCATTCCGCGACAAAGTTTATCGGAGGGCACGGCACCTCAATCGGCGGGGTAATTGTCGACGGCGGAAGCTTCGATTGGGCAGCGTCCGGAAAATTCCCGGGGCTTTCAGAGCCCTGCCCAAGCTATCACGGGCTGCGCCTGACCGAGGCCGCGGGGGCTGCGGCCTATATCGTCAAGGCAAGGGTTACCCTCCTGCGTGATATGGGGGCGTCACTGAGTCCCTTTAATTCCTTTTTGTTTCTGCAGGGGCTTGAAACCCTCTCCCTCCGTGTGGAGCGCCATGTCGAGAACAGCCTCAAGGTAATCGAGTTTTTGAGTAATCACCCCCGGGTAGAAAAGGTCAACCACCCCTCCCTGCCCGACAGTCCCTACAATGAACTATATAAAAAGTACTTTCCGAGGGGCGGCGGCTCTATATTCACCTTTGAAATTAAGGGCGGCGCCGAGGAGGCAATGGACTTCATTGACCGGCTGAAGATTTTCTCCCTTCTGGCCAATGTCGCAGACGTAAAATCCTTGGTAATCCACCCTGCCAGCACCACCCATTCGCAGATGAACGAAAAGGAGCTGGCGGCATCGGGAATTAAACCAAATACGATACGCCTTTCCATTGGTACGGAGCATATCGACGATTTGATCTACGATCTGGAGCAGGCATTTTAAGCGCTGGTACTCATAGAGGCGTAAATAGTAACAATAACCTCCATTGTATGGGGGTTATTGTTACTATTCTTATTATTAGTCGCAGTTATTCTGGTTGTTGTTACGGTTGTTCTCGTTGTTACGATTGTTCTCGTTGTTGCGGTTGTTCTGATTATTGCGATTGTTCTGGTTGTTGCGATTGTTCTGGTTGTTGCGGTTGTTCTGGTTGTTCTGGTTGTTGCGGTTGTTATCCGACATTTTCTTAACCCTCCTTTCGGGCTGTGTTTATTATTTCTCTTGCGGGGAAGTATATACATCGAAATCATTTGAAAGGAGTCTGCCGGTATTTTAATAAAGAACGGAAAAATATTGACAATGGCCGGCATCAGCTACGAATCCGCCTGTCTTCTAACAGATAACGGGATTATTAAAAAAATATCCGAAAGCATACAGACGGAAGAAAACAATGACGGCATCATCCTTGATGTAAAGGGCGCATGGGTTTTGCCGGGTTTAATAGATGCGCACAGCCATATCGGTATATTTGAGGAAAAGAAGGGTCAAATCGGGGACAGCTCTAACGAAACGACCGAGCCGATTACTCCTTATATAAAAGCACTTGATGCAATTAATCCCATGGATTCAGCCTTTCACAACGCGATAAAGGCCGGCATAACCTCAGTCATGGTAGGACCCGGCAGCTCCAATGTTGTGGGCGGCCAGTTTGTCTT
>JAAYOL010000099.1 GCA_012520395.1 Clostridiales bacterium | reverse complement strand
ATAATTTTTTCGTTGTATTATTACGAATGCAGTTACAAAAATAAGTGGGTACCTTGATGTGTACTTTTTAAAATAAAAAACCCTGTAGTCGTTGAAACTACAGGGTTTGCTGTTGGTGGAGGCGGGGGGAGTTGAACCCCCGTCCGAAAGCACTTTAACAAAAAATTCTCCGGGCGCAGACGGTTATTTACATTCCCTTACCCAGGCGTGAACCGTCACACTCAGGGGCTTGGTAGCTTCATTATGCATGGTGCGCTCAAAGCTTTGCGCACTCACGTGCACCACTAATCGACGCCCTCATCCGGCTCGTGGTCCTTCCGGCGAAGACGGTAGCCTTATGCGGCTACAGGTAAAGAATTTCTGTTGTTCTTTAATTTATAAGGTTGTCATTTTAAGGAGGGTGACGCCTCCGCCCGCTATTCTTGCCTCTATGCCCCCGTCGAAACCGTTTCGCCCCCATATAAGGGCTGCGGTTATAAGCGGCCTATATTTATAATATACCCACTTTCAGCCTTGTTAAGCTGGGAAAATATAACTAATTAGTGGCTACTAAACCTTTTCCGGCTGAGCGTATTGCTCACCGAAGGTGTCAACAGTCATCTTCGAAATCTTCTGTTCCTGCTGGGGCTTGTCGTTATAGTCTACTTTGACTTCCGCTATTGCGTCGACGACTTCGATGCCCTCAATCACCTTGCCGAAGGCCGCATAGCTGCCGTCGAGGTGAGGGGCTTTTTCGTGCATAATGAAAAACTGACTGCCTGCCGAGTCGGGCATCGCGCTTCTCGCCATGGAGAGCACGCCGCGATCGTGTGCAAGGTCGTTTTTAAATCCATTTCTGGAAAACTCGCCCTTTATCCTATAACCCGGGCCACCGGTGCCAATGCCCTGAGGGCAGCCGCCCTGAATCATAAAGCCCTTTATTACTCTGTGAAATATAAGGCCGTCATAATAGCCGCTGCTGACGAGCGACACAAAGTTTCTGACGGTGTTCGGCGCTATGTCCGGGTAGAGCTCCGCCTTGATTATCGAGCCGTTTTCCATCTCTATCGTTACTATCGGATTTTGCATTTCCTTGCCTCTTTTCAGCTGTTTTTCTCTTTCATCTTGCGATCCATTTCGCGCTCGATTTCCTTCCTCGCTGTGCTCTCGCGCTTGTCATGCATCTTTTTGCCCTTGCATAGACCCAGTTCCAACTTGACAAGCGGACCTTTGAAATACACTGTAAGGGGAATAAGGGTTAGGCCCTCCTGTTTTATCTGGCCGTAGAGCTTCATGATTTCTCTCTTATGCATCAGAAGCCGCTTGGGACGCAGGGGATCCTTGTTGAAGATATTGCCCTTCTCATATGGGCTTATATGCAGGTTCTGCACAAATATTTCGCCGTTTTTGATGGTGCAGTACGAGTCCTTGAGATTTATTGTTCCCTGCCGCACGGACTTGACCTCCGTGCCGGTGAGCTCTATGCCGGCCTCATACTTTTCCTGGACAAAATAGTCGTGATACGCCTTCTTGTTCTTGGCGACGACCTTAACGCCGTCCCTCTGTGACGCCATGGCCATCACTCCCTCCGTTGACTATATAATTATAACACGTCTGTCAAGATATTAAAAGACACGACATGCTATTATTACGGAGGAATATATCAATCATTACCCGCTCAGGTAGCCAATTTTTTTAGTTTGTCCACCGCTCCGGACGAAATAATCGGGTCATGCTGCTCGTATATGTGCAGCAGGTAGTCCTCGGATAGCTCCAAAGGCCGGCCATACTCAAAAAGTGCCTGGCAGGGGGACTCGTCTTTTGCAGTATATACGGTCAGTATGTAGCAAGTTCCGTCGTATATCAGCTTTGAGTTGTAATCCGGCGGACATTGAAGAGCGGCCAGCAACATATCCTCAAGGTTATCAAATTCAAAGCTGTGGGGCAGGGTGGGCTTTTCCCAGGCAAAAAGGAGAACAGAGTCCCTTCCCGCGAATATTTCAAACTCCGTTACCTCCCAGCCGGCTGTTTCAAGGAGATCAACCGCCTGCTTCAAGTCTATATTATCAGCCTCTATATTATGTCTACGCAGTTCCGATCCCTCGATAAAAACCGCAATTGCAGATTGTCCAATATTCCTGACATCCATGTTTACAATCCTTTCCGTTGAGTACTGAAGTTGTGCAATGCCAAATTGCTCATACCATTATAGTACGCCCCGCTTTTAATTAACAGCTGTAAAAAATGTAAGGCCTGCTTGACCTAAACCTATTTACAAGTGTCAAAAAATAAGATATACTTCTCATCACATATCATTTTTACTTGAGAGGCGGTACCAGATGCCGGTTTCTTTGAAAAAAAATATATACATAGTGTTCTCCTGTACGAATACGAAAATAGGTGCCATGATACGCTATGTTACAAAAAATAAATATAATCATGTCTCCATTGCCCTGGAAGGCGACCTCAAAACAATGTATTCATTCACCAGATATCGAGCCAACGCACCCTTAGTGGCCGGCTTCTCTGAGGAATCTCCGCTGCGCTACATATATGACAATACGGACGTAAAGATTTGCCGGATACCGGTAAGCGAAGAAAAGTATAAAGAAGTATTTGATTACATAGAAGAGATACAGAAAAACTCAAAGCGATACATATATAATTATCTTTCGGCACTTCTTGTCCCGACGGGGAGAAAAATCTGCATTCCCGACGCCTATACCTGCCTTGAGTTCTGCGTACATATACTCAGTAAATACAGGGTTGCCGAGGGGATAAGCGACCGTAGCTTTTATAATATAGTGGACCTGGAAAAACTGCTTGAGCCGTATGCGGCATATGAGGGCAGTATCAGCGGTATTGCGGTACCCAACGGCTGGGGAAACGATGTCTACCCGGACTATATGAAAGGCAAAATCCGCATATGCGCAGGTTCTGCAAAGCAGTTTGGCAGGCTATTTTACCGTCTTGTAAGGGTATAGCTTAAGATAATACGATTAAAAGCACAGCGGCGGCTGTGCTTTTGGTTTTTGACGGTTCGATTGTCCGGCCCCGTCCCCTTTTGGCCGTTCCCTTCCATATAATGTTCACATCTCGACGTTTGATTTATTGCCATATTAATGCTATAATGTGAACTTGACAGAGCTATTTCCAACCAACAAATCCCCGGAGGGTTAAATGAAAATCACCGAAAAAACGATTACAAGTAAAGTTGTATATACCGGGCGCATAATCACAGTCAAGGAGGACACTGCCGAGCTTATTACTGGCAAGGAGGTCTACCGTGAGGTGGTGGAGCATCCCGGCGGCGTTACGATAATCCCGGTCGACAGCTCCGGAGACGTAATTGCCGTAAGGCAGTTTCGCTATCCCTTTATGCAGGAAACACTGGAGGTCCCCGCCGGCAAACTTGAATACGGCGAAGACCCTTACGAGTGCGCAATCAGAGAGCTTAGCGAGGAGACGGGCGTGTGTGCCGGGCGCATCATTAATCTCGGATGCATCTACACCTCTCCGGGCTTCAGCCGGGAAATACTCCATATTTATCTTGCCCTTGATTTAAGCTATGGCTGCGCTCACCCCGACGAGGACGAATTATTAAATGTTGAGCGCGTTCCCCTCAGCAAGCTTGTAGATATGGTAATGAATGACGAAATCCGTGACGCCAAGACGGTTGTAGCGGTATTAAAGGCAGCGAGCTACCTAAAAACATGTAACGGAGGAGATTATGGGGAAAACCGTTTTGATTGTTGACGACGAGAAAAATATAGTAGACATACTCAGCTTCAACCTAATACGCGAAGGCTACGAGATACTGTGCGCTTATGACGGCCGCGAGGGTCTGGAGCTTGCCCTTAAGAAAAACCCTGACCTTATTCTTCTTGACATAATGCTGCCCTATATGGACGGTTTCGAGGTATGCAGGGAATTCCGTAAGAAAAATAATCTCACGCCGATAATAATGCTGACAGCCCGCGAGGAGGAGGAGGACAAAATCTTCGGCCTGGAGCTCGGTGCCGACGACTACATATCAAAGCCCTTTTCAGTTCGCGAGCTATTAGCCAGGGTTAAGACCAATATTCGCAGAAGCGCCTCGACCATGGCGGCGCCTGAGGCAGGAACGCCCACCCTTACTTTTGGGGAATTGCTGATAGACACCGATAGTAAGAATGTATTTAAAAACGGGGTCGCCTTGGAACTGAGCATGCGCGAATACGAGCTGCTGACCTTCCTCGCCTCTAACGCGGGCACTGTTTTTTCACGCGAGGAGCTACTTGAAAACGTCTGGAACTACAAGTATTACGGAGACCTTCGGGCGGTGGACGTCGCTGTAAAACGGCTTCGCGAAAAGGTTGAAACCAACACCTCCGAACCGCAGTACATAATGACTAGGCGCGGAGCAGGATACTACTTCAATAAATAAAACAAAGGAGTCAACCGCCTGCGTAAAGCAGGCGGTTGACTCCTTTGGAGCGCTATTAGGTCTGGTTTCCCGACCCCGCACTCCTCCTTGCTTCCATGTATTTCTCGATAATCATCTGCACATGGGTTTCCGTCGTATTCAGAAAAGGAATTCCGTACTCGTCTTTGGTAAGAATCAGAGGCAGCTCGGTGCAGCCCAGTATTACTCCGTCTATGGACTCGTCGGCTATGAGCCTCTTGACAATTTTCAACAGGCCGTTTTTCGTATCTTCAAGGAATATTCCCTGCTCAATTTCCGAAAACAGCTTTTGCTGTATGTATTTCTGTTCCTCTTCGCTTGGGACAACAACATCTATTGCGCTCTGGGCAAAATCGGATTGATAAAAACTGCTTTGCATGGTAAACTGCGTTCCCAGAAGGCCGACCTTTTTTAATCCCAGCTTTTCAGCTTCCACCCGCGCCGCTTCCACAATGCTTACCAGCGCAACCGGGGATTTCATCATGACGCGCTGAAAAACAATATGCGGCGTATTGGAGCCAATAAACGCCAGCTTAACACCGGCCTTATATAGGGAATTAAGTTCCTGTACTAGCATGTCGGTGAGGGCATCCCACCT
>JAAYOL010000011.1 GCA_012520395.1 Clostridiales bacterium | reverse complement strand
TGCGCGAGTGGTGGAATTGGCAGACTCGCTAGATTCAGGTTCTAGTGTGCAATACGCACGTGCGGGTTCAAGTCCCGCCTCGCGCACCAAACAAAAAAGTACCGTTTTTAGGCTAAAACAGCTTAAACTCGGTACTTTTTTATTGTTTTGCTTTATTCTATTTTGCTTCGTAAAATCCTATACCGCCAATTTACCGCCAATCAGTATTCTAACAGTTTTATCTTCTCTTTCAGACCGTCTATATCGACGTGCGCGTATAAATCTGCGTAGTGGATATATGCTTGTGACCTAGCAACAACTGTACGCTTCGTAAGTCCGCACCGCCTTTTAACAAATACGAAGCGAACGAGTGTCGGCATTTATGTGAGGTTTTGCGCTCTGCCGTTTTCTTTTCGTCGTCCTGATTTTCGGATTGTTCCAAGTGATAGTTTAAGTCTTTAAAGAACTTATCGTAGCGGTAACTAAAGAGCGCTTATATGGACACTAGCCTTGAACCTGCACCACCAGATAAGAATCGGGTTTTGATTGCGCTTCCAGATACTTAAATTGCCATGCTGCTCCATGCGGTCGGGGGTAATCCAGCGGGCTTGCTCCGGCTTTCGTCCTCCAAATGCTCTTCCAGATACACGATTGCCGCATTTAGTCTACCCAGCCATTCCATGCCATCATCTCCTGTCCCTATGATAAAGGAGGAAAGTCACATCGTCCTCTCTTTTTGCTGCACAAATCAGAGCGATTCTTTGATTAGCCGCATGGCTTCATCCAGCGCATTTTCGGCCGGAACCTGCACATCCGGAAGAAGCGGTAAATCGCACTTTGACGCATCCGGCCTTACAAAATACTTATATGATACGGTAAATACTAAGCCTGCATTTGGTGTTTGAAAACACAGGATATCCCCATAAGACGAGGGCATATTGCCGGGAATCTCCCCAACTATCGTGCCTAAGTTGTTATCTGAAATCAGAGTTGCAAAATCCATAGCGGAGCTGAAGGTTCCCGCTCCGGTAAGCACATATAGCTTGCCGTGGAATATCGGGGCGAGCTGTTTGTTTTTTTGGAGCTGCGGCTTGTTTTTCCATAGAATCGGTCCTTGCCGAACCTCGGAGCCACCAATGAGATAGCTTTCTGCCGGAAGATATCGGACAAACTCATTTGCAACCATGGAGTTCCCGCCCGGATTGTCTCTTAAGTCCACAATTATACTATGGATGTCCTGTTCCGAAGCTTCTGTGAAGAAGGCTTGAAGCGTATTCTTGTATTCTTCGCCGTATTCGCATTGTCGCAGCGAAAAGATGCCCACACCGGCAGACTGATTTATTGAATAATCAAAATTCGGCTTTATTTCTCCACCGTCAACAGGAAAATCCTCATTCAATTCAATAGCTGCGTCGATACGTTTGCCGTCATCGGGGCTTTCCAACACAAGCGATACCTCAGCATCTGTGTCCACGTCTAGAAAGGAGAGATATTCACTTCGATTTAGCCGCGCAGCAAAGGAGTATTGCGCCCATGCCTCCAGCTCATAGGAAAACTGCGCCAAAAATTGGTCGTATAGCTCAGTAACTTGAATACCGCCAATTTTGACTAAGGTGTAGCCATCATAATCGCCGCCTGAGCAAATCAGGGCATCATCTCTCCACACAAAGGTAAGAGGTAACCGCGTCCTATTCTCATAGCTTACGCCCACAGCGGTATGCGCATCTCCTAAACTCCCCAGAACACGGGCGGCGCTTTGCCAGAGCGACAAAACCGTGACCTCCGGCGATGAGGTAATTTTTGCGCGCTCCTCCTCGTATTCCGTCCGCAGCTTGTCAGGAAGTCCGCCCATGCAGGCGGGGTGGCGCTCTTCCAGGCGGCGAACCAGATAGTCCAAATCTTCAACTGCCTGCTGACTTTTAAGCACGGTTTCTAAGCCCTCTGACGAGCGGAAATAGCTTGCGTTACCCCTGTAAGGGTCAAACCAGAGGTGCCAGGCGCCCCAGAGGGAAGCGCTGCAAAGGGCGAATATGCCGAGGAAGATGATAAGACGTCTTAGCCATTTTCTTTTCATGCCCCATCACCGTCTTGCGGCTTGTTTTTGCCCCTAGATAAGCTTAAATAAACGAGACCTATCAGTAGCCCCGCTGCGGCGCCGAACACCGCACCAAATGCGATTTGGAAATCGAAAAGCACGGAAACCCCTATCCCCAATGCGGCACCGAATACAAGCCCCAATGCGGGTAAAAACGCTTTCATGGATTTTTTATCCTTGGGCATACTATCCCCCCCTCTCTTGATGCAAGGTTGTGGACTTTTGCAAAAGTAGGCTGATAAAATAATGATACTTACCATATGTAGTAGCAGAAGTCCCGATATAGCATATACCTCTATCACCATGAGCGAAAATGTCAAGTAACTTTCAATTTACTCAAATAATTTTACATTAGTATTGGCACACAACGCTTTCTATGTGGTATGACTGAGGATATTAACAAAGCAGTGCTAAAAACGAATACCCCACTCCCCAGCCATGCCGATAAAATCGGAAAGACCGAGGATATTAGTAAATATTTCTGGCAGACGAACCAGATCAGAACGCCCAGCAGGAGCAAAGAAAGACCTATTCGCAACAATCTAATCCCTGCCCTCTTCTGCTGACAATGCGCCAGGATTATCCTTAAAATAATCAGCAGACTCGCTGAGTACAGCATGCCGACAACCGCACTCAGCCCGTATTGCCCCCAGAGGATTCTCCCCATGCCGACAGTGGGAAATGCCCGCCACCTGGCCCAGTCGCTGGTCAGGTAAGAGATAAATGGCCAGCTTCTCTGGCTGTTTGTCAGAATTACGATGGCATCTCCGGTTTCGGGCACAGCCTGAAAATGCGTCATAATGCCCCTCCCCTGCCCGCCGTGGGAGACAGAGTGCAGGCCCTTTGGCAGCTTTTCGATATAGTGTCCCAGCCCATAGGCGTCAAACACCAGGCCGTACACCCCGATTTTACTGACTTGCGGCGAATACATGAGTGCAATATGTTCGGCGTTCAGGACAGGGTTTTCCTTCATGCCCGCCACTGCAAATCGGGCAATGTCCGCGGCCGTGGCAAACAGGCCGCCCGAAGCCTTTTCGGGATAGATATACACCGGCACCGGATTGCCGCCGAGGTCGCTGCCCGTAGGCGGATAAGGCGCCATGGTCTGTTCTACATGAAAGGTTGCCCTCTCCATGCCCAGTGGCGCAAACACCTCGGAGTACATATAGTCCGCGAAACTTTGCCCCGAGACCTCTTCAATGAGTAGCTCCAATAAATGATAGCCGACATTTGAGTAGGAGAATCCTGTTTCCGGCTCCCGTGACAAAACCGCTTCCTGCGTCAGCTTTTCCCGGAGTGTGGGCATTACCTCTCCGGGTGCATAGACATCGGTGAAGTCGCCCAGCGGCATTCCGGCGGTGTGGCTTAAAAGGCTACGAATCGTGACTTTTTCAAGCGAATAATTAGACCGGGGAAACTGCCAGCTTGTCAGATAGCCGGACAAGGGGGCGTCTAAATCAACCAGGCCCTTTTCGGCAAGGCTCATAACGCCCCAGGCGGTAAGGGATTTTGTGATGGACTGAACGCTCATGGGGGTATCGGCTGTCAACTCTCGGCCGCTTTCCATATCGGCATAGCCAAAGGCCTGCATCCATACGATTTCATAATCGTGCACAAGGGCCATGCTGCAGCCCGGAATCCGGTACTGCTTCATAAGGGCGGGAACACGCTCCTGCACGTGTGCCTGAAAGCACTCTAAAGTTGCGTCGTCCTGTATGCTGCGCTTAATTTGCAAGCTGCCCGATATCAGGGCAACAAGCAAACCGAACAGTATGGATAAAAGCATAATCCATATCCACATTTTACGGCCTTGGAATAATGCTGTTTTTTTCATGTCTACCACCTTAGCTCCCCCAGGATGGATTCCGTCTCGCGGCAATTTACACTCGGTGTGATAAGGTTAAGATTATTATACTGCCAAATTAATTATTTTGGAAGAATCAGCAAAGTTTTTTTGCTTGTCCGGCTGATTTATTTAGGTTTCATTCTATCCAATTAAGGTGGCGCACTTCATTTTACAATTTATCAATCAGCTGTCTCTCAAATATTTGAAATACAACATTATTTAGGTTATAATAGTATTTGTGTTTTAATCTCCATTCTATTTCTATAAAAACACGGCTTACTATGTCCATATTTGAGCATTTCTTATCTTTGTAATGAGAAGGTGTTTAACCTCTAAGGTAGTAACTAAATATAGAAAGCTATTAAGCACAGAATTTAGCTGTGCGTACTGCATTCCGTTTGAAAATTTACGGAAATTAAGAAATGCTCCTTCTTGACGATTTAACAGTTGCTGAGAGGGAGTTATTTTTATTTATTATCTGTGTCAATCTCGGCAATAGAATAAGGCATTTAAAGCAAACTGACAGCACCTTGTTCTATTGCTTTGGCAAAGGGTTATGGCTGCCTTTATCAGCCTAAAAATATTATGTGAGGAGGAAAAAATGCATATATCAATCCTTGGGGCCGGTCATGCCGGTACTGCGGTAGCAGCAGATTTGAGCCTACGAGGTCATGATGTGACCTTGATTAAGACGTCTCATGCTATGCATGATGATAACTTTAACTATCTTTTTAAGAACAACGGCAGAGTATGTCTTATTGAAGAAGGAAACAAGCAACGGGCAAATATTGCACATATTACCCGTGACCTTTCGTGCCTTGCTGAGAGCAAAATAGTAATCATATATATCCAAACCAATTACCATGAAGCTCTTATAAAGCGTATACGACCCTATCTTCGGGACGGGCAGATTCTCCTGCTAAACCCCGGATATCTTTCTACTGCCTATATACTGAAGCATTGTCCAAATATTGACTTAACCGTTGTCGAGGCACAAAGCTCTTTTATAGACTGCCGAATTATGGAGCCTGGCGCTGTTGAGGTTTTCTTTCGTAATGTCAGAAATCCTCTGGGAATCTATCCTACAAGTCATAGGAAAAAGGCCGAGACAAAGCTGAATAAATTAGGTTTTCCATTTGTCTATATCTCCTCGGTGGTGGAGGCCGCTCTGCACAATCCAAATCTCATTGTGCACACCGTTGGGGCAATCATGAGTATTCCCCGTGTTGAAAAAACCAAGGGGGAATACTATATGTATAGGGAGGTTTTCACCCCGAGCGTTTGGCGCATCCTGGAGGCGCTGGACAATGAGAAAATGGATGTTATGGAGAAGCTTGGATATGAACGTGTTCCCTATGTGGAGGCCTGCAAGTACCGAAATACATTAGATGATAGCCGTGATGCTAAAGAGATCTTCTTTTCCTATGCAAATCTGCCTAACCCATTAAAGGGGCCAACCGAGGTCGATTCCCGATTCATCTCTGAAGATGTGCCACAGGGTTTGGTTCTTCTGGAATCACTGGGATTAGAGTGCAAGGTAGAGACCCCTGTTTGTTCTGCATTAATTAATACCGCGTCGGCAGCTTTGGGCCGCGATTTACGCTTAGAAGGCAGGACAGTGAAAAGACTGGGTGAGAAAAACTTAAAACAAATATTTCAAGATATAAGTGAGGGAAAATATGCAAAGGAAAATTAATCAGGCCAAGGGCTGGGAAAGACTCTGTCGGTCCATTTATCAGAAGATTGACCTTTTTGCAGAAGCAAGAAACGCGCGAAGCTCCTGTCGGCGTCAACTGGCGACGATTAAGGGGGGCTACCAAGGCAGCAATGAGCTTTTCCGCTCTCAGGTGCTTCCCTTTTGGGAGAGATATGGTGTTAGGCCTAGGAAAATGTGGTACGACCTCTATTGTTTCAAGGATGGAAAGTATGATCCCCGCTATATACCTGAAGATATATATTGGCAAAAAATCTATCCCAGATTCAACAAACCAAGCTTCCGCCAAGCATACACCGATAAATGTTTTTATAATCAGCTGTTTCCCTATTTAAAACAGCCTCGTACTATCCTTAAGAACAGCAATAATTGTTTTTTTGACGGCGATGGAAATATTATCAGTTTTTCCAAGGCGAAATCCCTTTTGGAGTCTGAGGAAAGGTTTGTTATTAAACCTGCTATATATAGCGGCGAAGGAATTGATATATTTTTCTACGAAAGAGACCAAAATAGCATAGATCTTCAAGAATTGATGGAATCCTATGGTAGCAACTATATCGTTCAGGAAGTGGTAGCCCAGCATGATGTTTTAGCGTCCATACACCCACATTCACTAAATACTATACGTGTAATTTCATTTCTATTTCAGGGAGAAGTCCATATTTCCTCGGCTATTCTTCGTATGGGAGTGGCAGGTTCACGCCTGGATAACGTCTCCGCAGGTGGTCTTGCATGCCCCATTCTTCCTGACGGAAAACTTGCGAAAAAGGCGATTAATAGACAGTCGCAATGGGTGACAAGTCACCCGGGAGGAACTGTATTTTCTGAGATAGAAGTTCCTTCATACGGGCGGGTTTTAGAGGCGGTTTGCAGGGCGCATAAGCAAATTCCTCATTTCCGCATAATTGGCTGGGATTTTTCCATCGACGAGAACGGAGATCCGGTATTTATTGAATACAATGGTGGCCCCGCGTTGAATCAGGTAAGTTGCGGACCACTCTTCGGGGATCTAACAGAATCGGTGTTAAATACGATATTCTTAAATGCCCCGGAGTTTGCTAATTAATACGCTTTAGAAAGGATGATTTAATGAAAATTTCTATTCTGGGTGCAGGCAATGGCGGTACGGCAGTAGCTGCGGAATTAAGCTTGCATGGTCACGAGGTAAGCCTGGTTAAGACTTCCAATGCCATGCATGACCAAAATTTTAATTATCTTTTGGAAAACGGTGGTACGGTTAATCTTGTCGAAGACGGAAAAACAAGAACGGCGAAAATCAAGCATATAACCAGGGAGCTATCACACATTACAAAAAGTGAGGTAGTCATTGTCTATATACAAACAAATTACCACGAGGACCTTATAAAACGTATAAAACCTTATCTTCGTGATGGCCAGATTCTTCTACTAAACCCCGGCTACCTTTCCTCTGCCTATGTGCTAAGGCATTGTTCTGATATAGACCTTACTATTTGTGAGGCGCAAAGTTCCTTCCTGGATTGTCGTATTAGCGAACCGGGAACAATAAAAATAGGTTTTCGTAATGTACGCAACCCACTTGGTATCTACCCCGTAAGCCGCATCGAAGAGAGCAAAGAGATACTCGATAAGCTCGGCTTTCCTTTTGTCTATCTTCCGTCTGTAATTGAAGCAGCGCTTCACAACCCTAATCTGATTGTGCACACCGTCGGGGCAATCATGAGTATTCCTCGTATTGAAAAAACTAAAGGCGATTACTGCATGTACCATGAGGTTTTCACCCCCAGCGTTTGGCGTATTCTTGAGGCGCTGGACAAGGAGAAAATGGACGTAATGGAGAAGCTCGGCTGTGAGAGGATTTCCTATGTAGAGGCCTGTAAGTATCGCAACACATTGGATGAGAGCCGTGATGCCAAAGAGGTTTTCTTCTGGTATGCCGGTATGCCTACACGTGCAAGGGGACCTCTTACGGTTGATTCCAGATACATTTCGGAGGATGTCCCACAGGGGCTGGTTCTTTTGGAAACCTTGGGTTCAAAGTATAATGTAAGCACTCCTATTTGCACTGCCTTAATTGACATTGCCTCTGCCGCCTTAGGACGTGATTTACGATTAGAGGGCAGAACATTAGAGCGGCTGGGCGAAGATATAATAGGGAGTATTTTGCAAGATAAAAAAACGCGGATTGAAACAGTATCTCTAAGCTAGTGGAAAAAACATAAAGCGCGGTATTGATGCCTGCAAGGAACCGGCAAATGTCAGCAGGCAAAACACCCTTAGTCGTAAAGGTAGGCAGCACTTAGTCAGTAGTATGAAATAATTTTTTCGTTGTATTATTACGAATGCAGTTACAAAAATAAGTGGGTACCTTGATGTGTACTTTTTAAAATAAAAAACCCTGTAGTCGTTGAAACTACAGGGTTTGCTGTTGGTGGAGGCGGGG
>JAAYOL010000098.1 GCA_012520395.1 Clostridiales bacterium | reverse complement strand
TATTATGCCATGTCCCGCGGCTGGGTTTATACAAGACGATAAACGGGGAGTTAACACCTATAGTTTATACCTTAAAGTTAACCGAGGTGTCGCCCTGCTGGTCCTTGCCGAACTCATAGTCCTTGCCAGGCAGTATGGCATTTAAGACGATTCCGACTATCGCGGCAACCGCAAGACCCGAAAGGCTGATATTAATCGAACCGATATTGAACGCTATGGCCTCCGCGCTGCCGGTGCCGTACTTTATGCCGATTGCGAGCACAAGAATAAGGGCAGCTATAATGACATTGCGGCTCTTTGTAAAATCCACTTTGTTTTCAACGACATTGCGAACGCCGACAGCCGAGATCATGCCGTAGAGAATCAGGGATACACCGCCCATAGTGGCAACCGGCATTGCGGTGATTATGGCGGCAAATTTAGGAGAAAAGGCGAATATTGCTGCAATGACCGCCGCAATCCTCACTACCTTCGGGTCATATACTCTTGTAAGGGCGAGAACGCCGGTGTTTTCCCCGTATGTCGTATTCGCAGGTGCACCGAACAAAGCCGCCATCATGGTTGCAAGACCGTCGCCGAGAAGCGTGCGGTGGAGCCCGGGATCCTTAATATAGTTTGTTCCGACAGTAGAGCTTATCGCTGAGATATCGCCGATATGCTCAACAATTGTGGCCAGAGCAATGGGCATAACTGTAATAGCAGATGAAATCAGAAGGGAAGTATCCGGATTTTTGAATATCGAAAAAACGGTATCGTTCCAATGGAAGGGGAGCCCTATCCAGGCGGCCTCGCTAACCTTTGTAAAATCAACGAGACCAGATATTGCCGCCACAGCATAGGAAGCTATCACGCCGAGAAGGATGGGGATAATCTTAATCATTCCCTTACCCCAGATATTCGCGGCGATTACAACAACAATTGCAACCAGGGCTATAGCCCAGTTATCATTGCAGTTGCTCAGTGCCCAGCCGGAGAGCGTAAGTCCTATTGATATAATGACAGGGCCTGTAACAACGGGAGGGAAGTAGCGCATTACTCTTGAGACACCGAAGGCCTTTATAAGACCGGCTAATGCGAGATAGACTAATCCGGCACAGACAACGCCGAAGGAGGCGTAGGGGAGAAGTGCGGGATCGCCGCCAGGAGCTATCGACAAATATCCGCCCAGGAAGGCAAAAGAAGAGCCTAGGAACGCTGGTACCTTCCGCTTTGTAATTAAGTGGAAAAGTAGAGTTCCAAGGCCCGCAAACAATAAAGTTGATGAAACACTCAGTCCTGTAATAGCTGGTACAAGCACCGTAGCTCCAAACATAGCAAACATATGCTGAAAGCCCAGAAGCCACATTTTCGGGTATCCCAACCCCTTTGCGTCGTAGATTGCTTCTGAACCCACCGCTGAAGCACCATTTTTACCCATTTACAACTCCTCCTTAGAATGCAAATAACCCTCGGGTTATTCATTAGCGCCGAGCTTTTAGCAAGCCTGCGCAGTTTCAGCCGCTTATTGAAACGCGGCCTCATGCTTTTATTGGACAAAACTAAAACACGCTTTTTTGCCGGAACTAACCGCAAAATTCACGTATTTTCGATATTCTAACACATTATCAATCCCATGTCCAGAAAAAAGTTAAATGAAACATAATTATCCTCCGTCCTCTTTGCCCCACAGAGCATTTAGAGCAGCAGAAGTATGCTAAACAAGTTGAGGCCGTGCTTTGGAGCATGGCCATATATGTGCGAAGCGAAGGTTAATAGAAGTGCTCAAGAAGCGCTCGACAAATCGTAGAAAGTGCTATATACTATTTAGGATATTCTCGCGGAGGAGGACCTAGATTGAAAAAGCCGTTTGTAACTCTTGAAAAGCTAAAAGAGATAGAGAAAACCTATTCAACGCCCTACCATATTTATGATGAGAAGGGAATACGAGAAAATGCCCGTAACCTTAAGAAGGCCTTTGCGTGGAATAAGGGCTTTAAACAATATTTTGCCGTGAAAGCCACACCCAATCCCACTATAATGAGAATACTTGCCGAAGAGGGCTGCGGCATGGATTGTTCGTCATATACGGAGCTGCTGCTTTCAGAGAAAATTGGAATCACGGGTGAGGAAATTATGTTTTCCTCCAACGCAACTCCTGTTGAAGATTTCGAAAAAGCATCTGAGCTGGGTGCAATCATAAACCTTGACGATTATACTCATGTCTCGTTTTTAAACCGAGTCTCGGGAATACCCGAAAAGATTTGCTGCCGCTATAACCCCGGCGGTACCTTTACAATCAGCAACGAGATAATGGATAACCCTGGCGATGCCAAGTATGGCATGACAAAGGAACAGATGATAAGGGCCTTCAAGGAGCTTAAGGCACTCGGAGCCAAGGAGTTCGGAATACACGCCTTCCTTGCGAGCAACACCATCTCCAACGAATATTATCCGGAGCTGGCGAGGGTGCTGTTCGAGCTTGCGGTGGAGCTACGCGACAAAACCGAAGCCAATATAACCTTTATAAATCTCTCGGGCGGCATAGGAATTCCCTATAAACCGGATCAGCCGGCAAATGACATATTTGCGATTGGTGAGGGCGTGCGTAGGCAGTTTGAAAACGTACTTGTTCCGGCCGGAATGGAAAATATAGCGATTTATACTGAGCTTGGCAGGTTTATGCTGGGTCCTTATGGTTGCCTTGTAGCGAAG
This sequence comes from Clostridiales bacterium, assembly GCA_012520395.1. Taxonomy (GTDB): domain Bacteria; phylum Bacillota; class Clostridia; order Oscillospirales; family Oscillospiraceae; genus DUPK01. The sequence goes on along the minus strand of JAAYOL010000098.1, from coordinate 3,813 downwards.
GCCATCCATGAAAAGCATATATATAAAGAGTACATAGGACTTGACGCCTCCGCCTGTGATTTGATGCGCCCTGCGATGTACGGTGCCTACCACCATATAACAGTCATGGGCAAGGAGGGGGATCCCTGCAACTTCAGGTATGACATAACAGGTTCGCTTTGCGAAAACAATGACAAGTTCGCAATAGACCGCTGGTTGCCCAAAATCGATATCGGGGATTTTATTGTAATCCATGATACCGGTGCACATGGCTATGCTATGGGCTATAACTATAATGGCAAGCTGCGCTCGAAAGAGCTGCTTCTTCGTGAAAATGGCGAGGTACAGCTTATAAGAAGGGCAGAAACTCCGGAAGATTATTTTGCGACAATGATTTTTTAGAGACTTGGCGGTTATATGTAAGATAACCGCCAAAAATGTCTTGACAAATTATAAAAAACAAGTATAATGGTTTCTGCGTCTAGCGGGATTGTGTAACGGTAGCACGGCAGACTCTGACTCTGTTTGTAAGGGTTCGAATCCTTCTCCCGCTGCCAGAATATTGTTGAAAGAAGTCGATTGCTTTGCAGTCGACTTCTTTCCTTTTATCTTATACAGATTAAGCAAAGGCCAAGCAAGGCATTGTATGGTCAAGCAGGCGAAATTAGTGGAGGCTCCAGCGTTTTAGGCAAAGAACGCAAGTGAAGGATTTACGGCTAGAAACCAACGGACCGTATAACACCGTTTCTCAGGTAGACGGTTTTGAGATGGAAATAAAGTCCGAATTATTTAGGAAGGTCTAGCAACCTCGCAGTTATATATCGGGCACAGCTAGAAAAATGCTCCGCTGTGAAGACAGCGGAGCATAAAAAATTATTATTTCAGATTGTTTTCCAGTTTATCCAGCTCCTGAGCTAGTTCGTTCGGGAGCTTATCACCAAATTTGGCATAAAACTCTCTTACTCCCCTGACATCCTCTTTCCAAAGCTCCTTATCCACCGAGAGGAGATCAGCAAGCGTTTCCTTTGAAACCCCGGACTCCTCAAGGTTTATGTCGTCAACCTTGGGGACATATCCGATAGGTGTTTCATCAGCGCCGATCTCGTCAAAGCACCTGGCGAGAATCCATTCAAGCACACGCATATTTTCGCCGAACCCCGGCCATATGAAGTTGCCTTCGTCGTCTGTTCTAAACCAGTTAACATTAAATATTTTGGGTAGCTTGGGAATCTTTTTGCCCATGTCGAGCCAATGACGCCAGTAATCACCCATGTTATATCCGCAGAAGGGAAGCATAGCCATAGGATCGCGGCGCACAACGCCCACGGCTCCTGTTGCAGCCGCAGTAGTCTCCGAGGCCATTATGGAGCCTACGAAGACCCCGTGCTGCCAGTCGCGGCTCTGGTAAACTAGAGGAGCAGTCTTTGCACGTCTGCCACCAAACACGATAGCCGAGATGGGAACGCCCTTAGGATTATCAAATTCTGGTGAGATGCAGGGGCAGTTCTTTGCGGGTGCGGTAAAGCGTGAGTTGGGATGCGCGCCCTTTTCGCCGGAGTTGGGATCCCAAGGCTCTCCCTTCCAGTTTATAGCACCCTTCGGAGGATTCTTATCAAGTCCCTCCCACCAGACGGTGTTGTCTGCCGTATGAACAACATTGGTGAAGATAGTACCGCTCTTGGTCGTCTCAAGCGCGTTTGGATTAGACTTCTCGCTTGTGCCGGGAGCCACGCCAAAGAAGCCGTTTTCAGGGTTGACCGCCCAGAGACGCCCGTCCTCGCCGATGCGAAGCCAGGCAATATCATCACCCACGCACCAGACCTTGTAACCCTTATTGCGGTATATCTCGGGAGGGATAAGCATGGCAAGGTTAGTCTTACCACAGGCAGAGGGGAATGCCGCGGAGAGATAACGTATCTCGCCCTGCGGGTTTTCAATTCCAAGTATAAGCATGTGCTCTGCCATCCAGTCCTGCTTGCGGCCGAGATATGAGGCAATTCTAAGCGCAAAACATTTTTTGCCGAGAAGGACGTTTCCGCCGTAGCCGGAGTTAACCGACATTATTGTGTTGTCCTCGGGGAAGTGGACGATATAGCGTTTTTCCGCATCCAGGTCGGCCTTGGCATGCAGACCCTTGATATAATCAGGGCTGTCTCCAAGCGCGTCATATACTTCTTTGCCTACTCTTGTCATAATCGCCATGCTGACGACAACATATATTGAGTCAGTAAGCTCAATGCCATATTTGGCAAAGGGTGAGCCGACAACGCCCATGGAATAGGGGATGACGTACATCTTACGCCCCTTCATGGCGCCCGTATAGAGCTCCTTGAGCATTGCGTACATCTCCTTGGGGTCCTTCCAATTGTTTGTAGGCCCGGCGTCCTCCTGCCTGTGGCTGCATATAAAGGTTCTGTCTTCGACACGTGCGACATCGTTTATCGCTGAGCGGTGCAGGTAACAGCCGGGTAGCTTCTCCTCATTGAGCTTAATGAGTTCTCCGGTGCTCATAGCTTCGCGCCTTATCGCTTCGAGCTGCTCCTCGGAGCCATCTACCCATACGATCTCATCCGGCTGAGTCATTTCAGCCATTTCTTTTACCCATTCGAGAACATACTTGTTATTGGTTAGTGCCATCTCTTTTCCTCCATTATTTATGGTGTTTTACAGTAACTCACGAAATAATATCGAGTAATATCATACATTATAAATATCCGAAAATTCAAGGCATAAAAATGTAATTTTAGCCTAATTTCGATTCTAATAGCTCTGTAATTTGGTTGGAAATGCAGGCAAATCCCGCAATGTCCACGGCCTCACCGCGTATATTCGAAGGGTAGCCGCAGGCTTCCAATAGTTCTTTGATATCCGCTTTGGTGGTGCGATCCCCGAAAGCTGCAAAAATCCCATTGACAAGAGTTTTTCTTCGCTGTTCAAAAGAAGCTTTTACAAGTTTAAAGAAAATACTTTCATTTTTAATTTCAGCAGGGGGGAGTACCCTTTTTTTGAGTAGCACTACCGATGACCAGACCTTAGGCTGGGGAATAAAGGAATCAGGGGGCACATCGAAAAGAATTGTCGGTTCAGTATAATAATTTACATATATTGTAAACGACCCATAGTCGGAAGTAGAGGGCTTTGCGCATATCCTTTTTGCGACCTCACGCTGAATCATTAGCGTAATTGTCTCAAAGCGTCTAGATTCAATGAGCTTGGATATCAGAGGGGAAGTAATGTTATAGGGAATGTTGGCGCAAACGACCGGACGCAGGCCCGTAAATCTGTCTTTTATAAGCTCTTGGTAATCTATGGTCAGCGCATCTGCACTTAGTATCTCTACATTAGGATAATCCCGCAGGGTTTCATCCAGCAAGGGGAGAAGCTTTTTATCAAGTTCGACTGCAACAACCTTATTTGCGCGTTTTGCAAGCTCGACTGTAAGGGCGCCGATACCCGGACCAATTTCCAAAACTCCGCAACTGTCATCAAGACCCGATAAATCGGAAATACGCTCAGGCACTCGTGGGTCAATTAAAAAATTCTGTCCCATTGATTTTGAGAAGTAAAACCCATGGCGAGAGAGGAGAGCCTTAACTTGGCTTATGTTACAGAGATCCATATAAAATCCGCCTTAATCAAAAGGGTTAGCTATACAAAGAATATTGAACAAAATAAAAATTTTGTTCAATTCGGGGGAGGGTAATTCAGAGGAAAACCCGGATAGCGTTGATTATACTATACTTTTCCGACATTTGCAAACCTATTGATATAATTGAACAAAAAAGTAGAATTGTTTAATATCTCAAATAGAAGCAAAACAAAGATGAGTCGATT
>JAAYOL010000010.1 GCA_012520395.1 Clostridiales bacterium | reverse complement strand
TTAGAAAATACCTTATCCCGCCCACTTCCGATGATTCATGGAGAGGCTTATTAAACGCCGCCGGGAAGTCCCCGTCTATATCCGAAAGGGATAAATAGCCCCTTGCAAGAATCTTAGCCGTCAGACCTTTGACAGCTTCCCCCCCCGAGCGAGTGGAGCATCAGACGGAAGCTGGGATTGAAAATCATGAACCCAACACCGGTTTTCTTTCGGACTTGATTTATAAGCGCGCGCAAGCCGCCGTCAGAGTTTGAGGAGCCGGACATCAAATCGCTCCACTCGACGATTTTTGAGTAGTTTAAAGAGACGTTATTATGCAGATCAATCAGGTCGGCATTCGTCACAATAAGATTCACGGCCTCACAGTTGGTTTCGATCAGTTCCGGACTATCCCCGGCCGAAAAGAAAGTCACGGGAGCCGCGCAGCGAGGAATTGCCATAGCGCAGTCCGCAGGATAGCCCACATAAATATACTCAGGTGAAACTTCCATTTCCGGTTTTAAAATCAAAATCGCCCGTTTTTTGCCTATTTCTTTCTGTTTGAGCGACATTCTGATAACACTCGAGCCAAATCCACTTAAAAGCATAGTCACCGTTATCATTTTAATCATTCCCACCATAAATATGATATTTTCCATAAAAATAATAGCATTTTTACCGGCATATTACAACTTATAGAGCGCCAAAATAATGCAACAATTTAGAAAGTGAGATGTATTATGAGCGAAAAAATCTTTCTTGCTACCGGGGATCTGGGCCCTAACAGGCCAAACCCCGCTGAAATCTTTGACGGCGTGCGCGAGGTGTTGAAGCAGGGGGACCTTATCTTCGGCCAGCTTGAGCCTTGCATGGCCCTGCACGGTTCTCCCGCGGCGCAGTGCCGCCTGCCCATGCGCTGCAACCCCTCGGGGGCGAAGGCTATCCGCGATGCGGGATTCGACGTCATTTCCTTCGCCACGAACCATTGTATGGACTGGGGACGCGAGGCCTTCTTTGAAACGATAGAGCATATCGAGAATAGCGGAATGAAGGTGATCGGTGCGGGCGCCAACATAGAAGAGGCGCGCAAACCGGTAATCATTGACCTGGGCGGCACAAAGATAGGCTTTCTGGGCTATAACAGCATACTGCCCCAGGATTACTGGGCGACAGATGTACGCCCCGGCTGCGCGCCGATGAGGGGCATTACCGCCGCGGTGCCGCAGGAGCACGATCAACCGGAAACGCCTGTGCGCCTTTTTAGCTGGCCTCATCCCGATGACCTTGAGGACCTGCTATCCGATATCAGAAAGCTTCGCCCGCAGGTGGACATACTGATGGTGTCCTTTCATTGGGGTATCCATTTCGTGCCTAAAGTACTGGCGCAATATCAAAAGTACACGGCTCACTTTGCAATCGACGAGGGTGCCGACATAATCCTCGGGCATCACACCCATATATTAAAGCCGATCGAGGTATACAAGGGCAAACCGATTATCTATAGTATGGCGAACTTTGCGCTGGAAGGCCCTGAACGCTTCTTTGAAGGAAAGGGAAAGCTCACAGAGACCAAGCAGCATCAGGTTATCGCCGCTCTTAACCCTGATACACAAAAAAACCCCAAAAAGCAGATGCCGACGGACTCCTACAAATCCCTTATACTCAAGTGCGTAATCGACGAGAAAAAAATCAAGTCGGTATCCTATATACCTGTAAAATTGGATTTTGAAACCAACGATCCTGTCGCGCTTGTATCAAGTGACCCGGACTTTCACGAAATTGCTGATTATGTGGAGGAGATTACCAGGGACCAGAATCTCAATACTGAGTTTGTCGTTGAAGGCGATGAGGTTAGGATTATCATCTAAATTATCCGCCAAGATAAATCGCTGCGACGCTTAATCGTGCTTATTGTTAAAAGTAAAAGAACAGCCCGAATTCACTAGAATTCAGGCTGTTCTTTGTGTGCTCCCGGCAAGTCAGAACCGGGGGAGATCAGGAGTGCGGCAACAGGAGTTTTGAAAAATAGGCACCGCCTTGTTGTGGTTTGGAGGTTAATACGTCCTCTGCGCCTAACGCTCAGAAGCAAAACCTTTAGCCACAGCTCACGGAAAGGGAGTTGGTCTGAAGCCCATGATCAATACAATAACGGTCGGCACTGTGGTCATATTTACCGGCATAGGCCAAGCCATCCTTATCGTAAACCATCAGGTAGGTGCCGCAGGAGTGGCGCAACTGATAAAAGACAACAGCCAGACGCTGTCCGTCGTAGTCCATTACCATCTCATTATAGAATGCATTTTCATCGATATCACTGCATTCATAGAAGTTGCCCCTAAGCTTAATCTCGCATGAGCCGTTTTCATCCTCCTGAAGCAGGCGGAATCTTCCGTCAGACAGGTACGCCACAAAAAAATGGTCGTATTGCTCTATTCTATGTAAAAATAAATCTTCAAAATCTTCAAAGAGCACTGTCTTCTGGAGCAGGCTCATGGTTTTCGCTTCGATAATGGAGAGCGTAATAGAATCGTTTTCGTTGGCAAATAGCATAAGGCGGCTGCCGTCGGGGCTTTTCAGCAGATAGAGAAGCTCATTCTCAAGAGGATATGCCAGCCGGATATCTTCGAAGGAAGGCATCAGAGAGCCTTCTGTTTTAACAAACGGTATATAATGTATCCCTGAGACGCTCTCCGGCAGTTCTACAATCCCCGTCTCGTCGAAGGCGTTAATGTAAAAGTAGTAGCCGGAGTCCGTAAATACGCTGAGAACGGACAGAAACAATCTTCCCGACTCCTTGTGACTTCTAACTTGTGTTATATTGCCGGTGCTGTCCTTTGTAACAGAAAGCCGAAGGCTTTGCGTTTCGGATACCGGGATTTTGAGATAATCTGTCATGTCATAAAGATTATTATATGAGGTTGTTACGACAGACCTTGGAAAGTTAATATCCAAGAAAAGGGGATAGTAATCGTAATAGTCCTTTAGATAGATAATTTCCTCCAAGGTTTCTCCTGCCGGAGTGCGTCCGGCCACATCTCGTACCGCCTTCATCGGCAATCTTCGGACCCCCTGCTCGTAAACATCCTCGAGGATGATATTGTTTCCGCTGATACTGTAATCGAAGTAGTCAGACACAGACAGGCTCGGAAGGAAAACCGGATTGTATTCGCCGTAATTTTTAACCTGAGAAAACAGAAAATCAGTATGCACCTTCAGTTCGTCTTCGAAGGTATAAGAGGTATCCCAGAAAAGGTGAAAACCGTTATGGGTACTGCTTAATACCTCAATGCCCTCCGCCGCTGCCCGGTCGCCGTATAAGACGGTTTCGGTAATTGTAATCGCATCCTTCTGCGCGTTTATCACACTGTGTGAAGCGCACAGGGCGGCAGCCGATAAGACAAATAGCAGTAGTGTCAGAATCAAACTCCTTTTCATAAGCGCACCTATTCCTGTTCCGTGAGGTCATCAAGAGCCTTGCTGACCCGATCGGCCTTATACCGGTATGTTTCCTTTACATAGCCTAAGAGACCCTTGCCCGATTCCTCCAGCTCGGCCATCGAAACATCCCCCACAAGCTGCCCACTGCGGATAAGAACGGCGCGGCCAATGAATTTTTCCACCTCTTCCAAGAGGTGGGTGGATAAAAGCAGGGTTTCCGTAGGGTCTAAGATGCCCAGCAGGACCTTGTAAAAATCCTCGCGGTTAAAGACATCGTTACCCGCGAAGGGTTCGTCCATGAGGATATAGTCCGCACCCTGGCTCATGGCTAAAATGACCTCGAACTGATTCTTCTGCCCGGTGGAAAAATGCCGGAGAGCCTTATTCATGGGCAGCTCAAAAAAATCCATCAGACCGTTAAACCGTTTTTGGCGGAATGTAGGGAAGTGCAGCTCGTAGAACTCCTTATGTGCCCTCGGCGTCAAGCCCGGAAAAAAGGAGTGCTCACTTGTCGCAAAGGAAAGACGCGCAATGTTCTTCCGCGTTATTGGCTCGCCGTCAAGCGTAATCTCACCCTGATAGCGCAAAAATCCAAGTATGCATTTCATCAGAGTGGTTTTGCCGGCTCCGTTTTCACCGAAAAGGCCGACTATTTCACCGCGGGGGAGGCAGAGGTCAACCTTGCTAAGGGCAGTCTTGGTACCGTAGGATTTACTGACATTTTTTATTTCCAGCATAGCAATACTCCTAAAAAACGTTCCATATTTTATGCCACTGGCCGGGAGAGAGACAGGCCTTCGGTGTAGCAAGCATATAAATACCGTAGTAAATAATTATAATAACAGCGGCGGCGAGCAGGCTTGTTAATGCACCCATAACAGGGAGAGTAAGGCAGCGCCGCCAGAGCTCCCAGCGGTCCGGCAGCCGCCTCATCAGATAGATGCTCTTGCTGCCCTGAAAATGATAGATGTAGTGATAGACCATAAGCGCTACCATAACCAGCGCCAGAACTAAAAAGAGCAGGATGGCGTCGCCGAGGACATCCACATAGTCCGGCATTACGGCGTTTTCATTCAGCACCCGCTTGTTTCCGACCAGTACTCTGAACAGGGAGCCGTATCTATCCATAAAGCGGATGAAAAAGCCGAGGCTGTAGATAAAGGCTGCAATAAGGCCGCCGCGGAGCCAATTGAGCTCCCGCTTATAGTCTATTCCGGCGGGGACAAGCCTTTCCATCTTAATCTTCATATCTTTGCCCCTTAAAAATGTAATAGAGATAGTATAGCGTAACCGCCGAAGCGGAGACCATAATGAGCAAATCAGAGAAAAATCCGCCGGTTCTCTGCGGAAAGGTAAGCGTGGCGGTAACGGTGAAAAAAGCTATGGCTCCTACTCCTTTCTGACCGCGCCTCTGCTTGAGCGATAGGCAGGCAAGGGATATGCCAAGGGTGAAAAATATTATGGCATTTCGGATATACCTGCTGGTTTCATCCAGGGGCAGGAGGCTATGTAAAAATGAGTTGTTGTAAAAGGCGATGAAAATGCTTTGGTCATTGTAGTGCATCGGGTCCATATGAGAACAATATAACCTGCACAAAAGTAAAACGGCGAGCAGTTGCACCGCCCAGAACACAAAAAGGCAGACCATATTATATGCGCCCATTAACAGTGTGGCCCTTTCCTCGCTAACAGATAATCTCTGTATCGTGTAGCGCGTCCTGCTGCCGGACACCTCATAACCCACCATGCAAAGAATCGCGCACAGGAGCAGGAAGGCGGCCCCGCTGACAAAGGGTATCCCGCTTACTCTAAACAGCTCCTGCAGAGAATAGAGCTCGCCCGTGGGAGCCCTCCTCAGAAGACGCCAGAACAGGGCAGTCTCCACCGCTGTCATTAAAAGAAGAAGCGCTAAAATTTTATAAATTGTACTTCGGGCTGCTATCATAAGTACGGAAAAATACTGTCTCATGCTTAAGCCATTCCTTTCGCTGTATGGGCACAAATCGACCGTGCGAAACGGTCAGTCCGCGCCGGGACCCCGCCTTAAGGACGGGAGCCGGACATTTAATAGAGAAGACCCTCAATTTAATCCCAAAGCTTTGCCATCAGGCGGAGGGCCTCTTCCTTTGATATGCCCATCTGCTTCATGGCCTTCACCACGGCCCCTAAATCGCCCTCCAGAAGCTGTGAACGAATTGAGGCTATCTTGGAAGCGTCAACCGTCACATAGCTTATGGCGCCGGAGCGAGATTCAATGATATTTTCCTCCTCCAGCATACGATAGGCCTTTTGTACGGTGTTGGGATTTACTCCGATAAGACTTGAGAGCACGCGTCTTGAAGGAACTTCGTCCTGATTCCGTATCCTTCCGGCGACAATACCCCGTTTTATATATTGTATAATCTGTGTATATATGGGGTAGCCGTCCTCAATTTTAAACTGCTCAAACGAAATCATAGGCGCGCTACCTGCAACCTTTCATAGTAAAAATCGTATTACTCGTATAATACGGTTGGCTGTATTATACAAATAATACGGTGGTCTGTCAATACCGGTTTTTCAGTCGCAGAATACCGTGGAGTACCACTGCAAAGTTTTAAGAAAAATTCTAAGAATTGTTTGCCATGTAGCAAAATAAGTGATATTATAAAAATATTGAAAAGTAGCGCTTAATATTATGCACTTATGCCCTGTGATGCCCTCATGGTATAAAAAAATGTATTATAATATATTATTATGTTACGCACCCGTGCAAATATCATATAGTTGGAAAAGGGCCCGGCCTTATTCCCGCGGACAGAAATAAGGGCCTGCTCTGACTTAGAGGTTGTGGGGAGCAAATATATAATTTACTGGAGGTAAAAAATGTTACTGACTAGCAAAAGATTCGATGCTGATGTTGTAGTTTGCGGTGGGGGGCCCGCTGGCTTCTGCGCTGCGCTTGCTGCCGCGCGCGATGGCAAGCGCACTATTTTACTGGAGCTTCGCGAATCCCTGGGTGGACTTTATACCAACGGATATATTACCGGCATGGCAGGGTATGTGGACGGATATGCCAAGGAATTCCTCGAACGTATGGATGCCGCGGGACATGCCTGCATGAAGCCGCACCTCCCCTCCATAGATCCCGAGGCGGGAAAAATTATGATGGAGCAAATGCTACTACAGGCAGGCTGCCGCATCCTTTATGGTGCCCATGTTGTGGATTGCCATCAGGAAGACGGCAGGATAAAATATGTCATCGTCTACTGCAAATCGGGCAAGATAGAGGTCTCCGGTAAGGTTTTCATCGACTGCACCGGCGATGCGGACCTTGCTTTTGCAGCGGGGGTGCCCTGTGAAGTTGGCAGCGCCGAGTTCTGCGGGTTGAACCAGTCGGTTACAATGGGCTTTCGCCTTTCGTATGTGAATGAGCGAAAGTACAGGGAGGCCGATGCCGAGTGGAGAAAGAAAAAGGATCAGCGCAGGCACCGCAACCTCATAGTGTCCAAGGAAATGGAGGCACTGGAAAATGGTGATCTCCATGAAATACTTAGCCCGGGCAACCTCGTTTATACGGTTCCCACCGGACGAGATAACGAGTGTACGGACGTGACACTGGACGCTACGCACACCTTCGACTGCCGCTGTGACGACGTTGTTGACCTGACGCGCCAGATAATAGATCAGCATCGGAAGGTTTACTGGTTTGTCGAGTTCCTGAAAAAATACGTCCCGGGCTTTGAAAACGCCGTTCTGACTGCCATAGCACCCATGAACGGAGTGCGGGACTCAAGGAGAATCGTTGGCGAATACATTTTAAAGGATATTGACGTGGCATCAGGCCAGAAGTTTGAAGACGGCATAGCGCTCTGGCCCGAGATACTGGACACCCATGTTCCGACCCCCGGCTTTCATACGGCGATTCGCCACATTCACTACAAAGAACCTGTCGGCAACGCCGTGGCGAGGCCGTCTCAGGATGATGACAACTACATGATGCACCCCTTTGTCGCTCCGGGCGGATACGAGCTGCGCTCAAACCCGAGAGATTATTCCGAGATACCCTACCGCTCTCTGGTTGCCACGGGAGTTGACAACCTCCTGGCCGCCGGAAGATGCTATTCGGCCGAGTTTCACGCTCTGGGCGCAACCCGGATAATAGCCACATCTATGAGCATGGGACAGGCGGCGGGCCATGCCGCATCAATGGCTATCGACAAGGGCATAGCTCTGCGGGATCTCGACGGCAAGGAGCTTCGCGCAGTCTTGGTAGAGGAGGGTGCGCGCCTGAACGAGCCTCCTGCAGGTTACTGGGCCACCATACGTGAAGCACCGGGCGAGTTCTATGTAAACGCAGTTGATACCATAAGCATATACGATAAGGACGGCAACACTCCTTCCCGTATATAAACCGAGGCTGAACTGACAGCAACAGGATTTTACATTGAAAAAATCTAAATATTCCCCATTCTGCAAAAATGATTGACAGCCCTTAGTTTCAGCTCTGCACCGGCAGCTGAAACACCGGGTAAAGATTGGACGGCGGCATCGTAAGGTGCCGCCGTCTGTTCCTTCCAATTATACACAGTCGCGTCTTGGATGGGGCATTTAGTCTGTTACAGACAATTACAGGGCAATTTGTTCGTGTTGCACATTTAGAGCCTCCTTATATGTGTGTGTTTGCACATAAACATAAAAAACCCTTGACGTTAACTTGCTATTTATACTATTCTGTAAAGTAGGATTGATAGCATGTCTCGATGTAGCAGAGAGGAGGGGTGGATCTGCTTAGAATAGAGAAGCATGCCAAGCCAGAACCCGAATTTAATATGAATGGTGGAGTTTGATAAGATGATTAAAAACAAGAAAGACTTCGGTCTGGGTGTTGCCGCAGTCCTGATTGCTGCAATTATCACCTATATGTCCATGCAGCTGAAGGTGTCGGCATATCTGGGTGACCCCGGACCGAGAATGTTCCCCCTTATTGGTGCAGCTATCATATTTATCTGCGGGGTTGCACTGATTGTCCGGCAGGACCAGAATCCTGGCGTATTTCTCACTCCCAAACAGTGGAAATCCGCTTTTATTATGTTTGCAGTTTACGCTATTGCTACCTTGCTGTTTTATTTAGTAGGCTTTGCCGTGGCATTACCCATAATTTTCTTCTGCCTTACTTTTATGATGAGCAAGCTTTCTCTAAAGGATCTGAGCCTGAAAAAGCGCATTATCAAGGCTGCGATTTATGCGATTTTGGCTGGAGCCGGAGTATATGTAGCCTATGTCGTCGCGCTAGGAGCATCCCTGCCCAAGGGTGTGCTTTTTAGATTGATTTAGTAAGGAAGTGGTATTATGGGAGTACTTGATTATATAGTTGAATCTCTAAAACAAATTACTACTGTCACCGGTATTTTATACATAATCGGCGGTACAATGGCTGGTATAGTCTTGGGCGCAATCCCGGGCCTGGGAAGTTCCACTCTGTTGGTCATCCTTCTTCCCATCGCCTATAAGATAGACACTAACCTTGTTCTCGCTCTGTTCATCTCCGTAGTTATCGGCGGTATGTCCGGCGGCTGTATCGGCTCGATTCTGTTGGGCATTCCCGGCACCTCGTCTTCTCTGTGCACCGTTTGGGACGGCTATGCTTTAACCAAACAGGGCGACCCCGTCCGGCCCTTGAGCGCGGCGGTAACAGCCAACTTTATCGGCAACGTCCCCTCCGTCATTCTTGCTGTTTTTGCCGTCAGGTTAATCGGCACATGGGCTGTCAAGCTGGGTCCCTGGGAATATGCTGCCCTTTGCTTCTGCGCGATACTGATGGTTGTCGGCCTTTCCAAGGGTAACCTCGC
>JAAYOL010000097.1 GCA_012520395.1 Clostridiales bacterium | reverse complement strand
TACGCCTGGACAGGTAATCTCGGGCATTGCTATTTGTTGCAATATCTATTACAAGAAGGTACAATAAAGTTAATATTTCACGAAGCTTATGAAAAATCAGGTTGCAAGCGTTCCAATGCTTGTAGTCATAAAAAACGGCAAAATTAGAATACTTCTGTTAGGCACAGGCCGATGGAGCAGATTGGGGCGTTGCTGAAATACATAGAGTCGAAAAAACATCGCATAGGCTATTGCCTTGAACCCCTGCCAACAAAAGCCTCATTATTACATCCAATTTAGAGTTCTCGCAGTGGAATAACATCTTTGGGGACAACCGCCTAACTGCTGCCCCGATTGACCGGCTGATCCACCATTCTCATATTGTGATCCTTTCCGGCGAGAGCTACCGGCTTAGCCAATACATGCGGCGCCAGCGTGCTCGCTGAAAAGCGCTCTAAGTAGTTAGCACTAGACCCCAACCTGTTTGACCCCGTGGGTCTCCAAAAAGTAAGCGCTGGGCCCCGACCTGTTTGCTCCCCAATAGTCCAGATACGGGCCCCCTATGCCGCAACGCACAAACAACTTATTATGTGCTCCAAGTGCTAACCGATGTGAGTTAAATCGTAATTGGAATTTGTAAAGGATAAAAAATGTATTTTATTTTTGAAATAATAGGAACTATTGCATTTGCGGTATCCGGAGCCATGGTTGCCGTTCAAAAAAAGATGGATATTTTGGGCGTTGTCATTTTAGGCGTAACAACAGCAATCGGCGGAGGTATAACTCGTGATATTTTGATGGGTGTTACACCTCCGCAATCGTTAACAAATCCATTGTATGCCGGTATATCAATAGCTGTTTCGTTACTTATATTTTTCCCTCCTATAAGGGGACGGATTAATGTTGATATTATTGCATTTGTAGCCCTTGATGCACTTGGATTGGGAACGTTTACTGTTATTGGAATAGAAACAGCCTCTGGTCTGAACAATATATTTTTGCAGATTTTCCTCGGAGTATTGACAGGTGTCGGTGGCGGAGTTCTACGAGACATATTTGCTGCCGAGAAACCTACAATATTCATAAAAAGGTTTTATGCGGTTGCAAGTTTAATTGGTGCGATTGTTTGTACTATCGTTTATCCTTTTTATAAAAATAGTGCAATGGTTTTAGGAATTATCATAATCATAATTCTCAGAGTATTAGCAGCAAAATTTAAATGGAATCTTCCAAGGGTAGATTAAACTGACAACTCAAAATTTGCCGCCGAGAAACAAGTTGATAATCCCATTAGTATTTACATAAACAAGTCCGTAAAGTTTTTCTGTTGATATGATGCTTGAAACCTTGCGGTGGAAACAACTGCAAGCTTAGTCCAAATTTCTTGACCGATTAAATGTAAACGTATAAGCGGCCGGCACCTTGACAAGCTCAAGGAGCCGGCCGCTCTTATTCTTACGTTTATTCTCTAAGTTGTTATAGGAATATTGGATAATGATGAGATGACCTACGCTCCGAATCGTTTCTCAGCTATTGTACAGTACCTCAGCGAAAACGAAGATAAGTATCAGGTTGTACCATATTTGGCACTTTTTAATTCATGACCAGGTAAAATCACACTGATGCTGTAAGAAAAAAACATAAAAACGCAGGGCGAAATGGATTTGATTCCAGCGCCCCGCGTTTTATTTCCGCAGTTTAACTATAGCTTTTTCTAGTGGGGCATTCTACATCTTCGGACTGATGATCCACCTAAGACAACCTGAAATTTGACACCTCGGCGGTGAGATTGGGACAGTACCGCCGCAAGCGTAAAGCGACATTTTTCGAGCAATTAAACTTACAATAAATAATGAATCAAGCTACGGAAGCGGAGACCTCCTACTCGATTTGCCATCTTATCTTAATGAAATTGTCATAATATGCGGATGCTTATTTCAAAATTGATTGCGTCACATTTATTAAAGAATGGTCAGCAGGATAAAGTTGAGGATGAACAGGCCCGTGGCAACCCAGAGTATGGGGTGTATGTCCTTGATTTGCTTTTTGCAGATTTTGGCGATGCAGTAGAAGATGAAGCCCGCTGCGATACCGTAGGAAATGCTGTAGCACAGTGCCATGAATACGCCCGCGAAGAATGCCGGAATGGCTTCCTCCATCTCGGTCCATTCGATCTCCTTGAAGGAGGACAACATCATAATACCGACGACGACGAGCGCCGGAGCCGTGGCTGCCGATGGGATGGCGCTGACGAATGTCGACAGGAACGCACTGAGTGCAAAGCACACAGCCACTACAACGCTCGTCAAGCCAGTGCGCCCGCCCGCGCCTATGCCGGCCGCGCTCTCCACATATGTGGTGGTGTTGGAGGTGCCGAAAATCGCACCGATGGACGTGGCGGTCGCATCTGCGAACAGGGCCTTGTCCATTTTAGATTTAAAGCCCGTTCCAGCTTCCATGGCCTTCTCATCCTCTGCGCTGAAGATGCCGCTCTTACGTCCGGTGCCTATGAACGTTCCGATGGTGTCGAACGTATCAGAAAGACTGAAGGAAAAGATCGTGGTGAGCACCAGCGGAATCTTGGCCGCATCGGAGAACAGGGACCCAAGGCCAGCCTTCGTGAAGATGGTGCCGAACGTCGTCGGCAGCGCTGCCCACGCATCGCTGAAGCCGACGGTTTCCGCCATGGTTGTCACGCCAAGCGGTATGCCGATAAGCGTGGCGGCGACAACGCCGATGAGGATGGCTCCCTTAGTCTTCAGCAACTCAAGAACAATGATGATGACCAGTCCGATTAGGAACAGCCAAAGCGTCGGCTGGTTTAGCGTCGAAAGCGACGGAACCTCGGCGGCAAAGTTGACCAGACCGACGTTGAGTATGCCGATGTAGGCGATAAAGATGCCGATGCCGCCGCCAATGGCATGCTGCAGGCTCTTCGGGATGGCTTTAATGATGGATTTACGCACTCGCGTCACGGTAGTGATGATGTTGAAGATGCCGCAGATGAACACCATGGACAGCGCCTGCTGCCAGGTGAACTTCAGGGCGAAGCAGACCGTGTAGACAAAGAATGCGTTGAGCCCCATTCCCGGCGCCTGCGCGTACGGCACGTTTGCGACAAGACCCATGATGAGCGTGCCGATAACCGAGGCGATTATGGTCGCAAGAAAGACGGCGCCCCATTCCATTCCGGCCTGGCTCAAGATGGTCGGGTTGACCACAATGATGTAAGACATTGCAAAAAACGTTGTCAGTCCGGCAACAATCTCAGTGGAAACCTTTGTGCCATTCTCTTTCAGCTTAAACATTAACATACTCCTTAGTCGGTTATAATGGATAATTGAAACACGAATATATTTTAATGCAATATTGGGCATTCTTCAACTACTTTATTCCGAACTTCCCAAATTCATAAAAATTGAAACGCGACTGCTAATTATAATGCTTAATGCACGAAAATACAAAAACAAGCTAAACCACTGAGTTTCAATTGCTTTCTTCTTGGCCAGAGACCAAGGTATCCTGATGGAAATATGATGTGCCATTACTTTCTATCCTTTCTAATCAAAAACCTCAATTGTCGGATTCGGCATTTGTTTGAGTATTTCCTGTATTTCGGCCAGATGCTTCGCGGTAAACGTAAGTTTTTCTCGACCAACGGGGATTTCTATGACTCCCTCATCAATAATGACCACATTCTTTATTGCATTCATATAGACATTGCGGATGTTCGCATCGCTCCGTAATGACTCAAAAAGCTTGCTGCACTCAAGACAAAGGGATACACGCAATTGAG
>JAAYOL010000096.1 GCA_012520395.1 Clostridiales bacterium | reverse complement strand
TCATTTCCGAGGCACATGTCCCCGGAAATGACAGATATTAGTTTCATTCCGCCATCTGTGGATGGCGGAACTCTGCGAGGCTGTTCTTGCGGATGGCTTTTTGATAAGCTAAAAACGGTGCAGCTACGGCTGCACCGTTTTAAGTTTTTCCATCGAAACGCTGACCACATTTCGGACAGGTTATGTGAACCTTCCCCTTGCCCCTCGGCACGCGCAGAGTGTTCTTACAGCCGGGACATTTGAAGAATTTATGAGTTTTTGAGGACTTTATCTGAATGATTTTCTGGCCGAACCACTCCTTAATCGGAGAAAAAAATTCCATAAATCTTGCGTTTTCGGCACGACGCTTAACTATATTTCTGGATAGCATCCTAAACATTGCATAGAGCATGAGGGCAGTAAAGACTATTTCACCAATCAAAAGCTCAAGCGACATAAATATGAAGTTGAGTATAACGGCAGCTACAATGGATGCTATAGTCAGATTGTCCGGCCCATTTCGGCCTGCCATAAATCGCCTCAGGAAATTCATAATAACCAACTCCATATCACTCAGTCTTGGTTATTATACCCCGTTATGTCCGCTTTTTCAAGCTGCAAATTTTAATGGACTGTAAACTTTATGCAAGAAAACACACTGAGCACTAAGAGCCAATAGCGTGTTGCCTTTTTAGTGAAAAAATGTTATAATGCGGCCACATAATATGTTATGTATATAGTATACAAACTACAGGAAGTCGGTGAATCCCCTGAGAATACTCAATCAAAAACCTCTCAGCAGTGAGGAACAGTACATAAAAATGACCGCGACCCCCATCCCCAAGCTAATCAAGTCTATGTCGGTCCCAACCGTAGTAAGCATGGTGGTAATGTCTGTATACAATATGGCCGACACCTTTTTTGTGTCACAGCTTGGTACTAGCGCGGGCGCGGCTGTTGGCATAGTCTTTCCCATAATGACCATCATTCAGGCACTTGGTTTTACTGTTGCTATCGGCGCTTCAAGCATGATTTCGAGAATGCTGGGTGAAAAGAACAACAAGGCTGCTGACATGTACGCCTCTACGGCCTTCTTCTCCGCACTTATTTTAGGAATTTTTGTCGCCGCGATAGGTCTACTTTTTTTAAACCCGCTAATGAAGCTCCTAGGCGCTACACCTACCATACTCCCCTATGCGCGGGATTACGCTCAGTATATTTTTATCGGCGCCCCTTTTATGTGCTGCTCATATGTCATGAACAACGCCCTTCGCGCAGAGGGCAAGGCATCCCTGTCCATGATTGGTTTGTCCGCTGGAGGAATTATAAATATTGTGCTGGACCCAATTTTTATATTCCTGTTTGGCCTGGGCACGGCCGGTGCGGCAATAGCGACAATTATCAGTCAGTTTATGAGCTTTCTTATACTCCTGTCCTTCTATCTGAGAAAAAGAGCACTCGTTATGATAAGCATAAAAGAGATCTCCAGGAGTCTTGCTGTCTTTTCTAAAATAATTACAGTGGGCTTGCCCTCATTTTTTCGACAGGGGCTGTCGACCATTGCGTTCATATTGCTTAATGTCAGCGCCTCTGCCTATGGTGACGCCGCAATTGCTGCCATAACCATAAATAACCGCATATTCATGCTGATTCTATCTGTCGTATTGGGCATAGGTCAGGGCTTTATGCCCGTCTGTGGCTATAACTACGGCGCGAAAATTTATAGCAGGGTCCGTGAATCCTTTTGGTACTCTGTTAAACTTGCGACCCTCATTGTTGCCGCTCTCTCCGTAATAGGCCTTGTACTTGCCCCTCAGGTAATAGCTGTCTTTCGTGATGACCCCGAGGTAATAAAAATCGGATCGTTTATTATGAGGCTTCAGTGCGCGATAATGATTTGCCACCCCTTCCAGATGGTGGCTACCATGCTGTTTCAGGCTACCGGAAAATCCCTAAGCGGAACATTGCTTTCTATGGCCAGACAGGGTATCTACTTCATTCCCCTCATCTATATACTTCCCAGCATTTTCGGGCTCAGAGGAGTTCAGATTACACAAACCTGTGCTGATATACTATGCTTTTTGACCTCCGCCCCTCTTGTTTACCTTTTCTTCCGAAGACTTAAGCAGGAGGAAGCCGAGCTTCAAACTAGGGTGAGCTAATAAGTAAAGGCCGGTCACAACTTGTGACCGGCCTAACTGAAGACAAAGATCTCATGCAGGCAAGCCTTGCACAGGACCTTCACTACGCTCTGGGGTTTTGGGCAAAAGCGGGTTTAATCCGTGCGGATTTCAAGCTCTCTGAGCTTTACGCTGTTTTTATATATTTTTATCAGATGAAGAACATTGCTTTCGAGAGGGCCGAACACGAAATAACCTGCTTTATCGGTAAAGATGCGGAAAATAAGCTCCTCGCCCTCCTCTGATGAACGGAACAAAAGCACCAGCGCATTTTCAACGGGTTTGTCGTCTCTGTCGAGGACAGTACCGCATATGGCGGTCCGCTTGTCAATTTCAGTATGTACAATAGTTTCTATCTGCTCGCCCTCGGAGGGCTTAAAATAAAATTTAGCATAGCCTGTCATAGCATTTCCCCGTTTAATTGAGTTATATTACATTATATTTTTTAGCCCGGGTAACGTGCTTGACAAGCAAATGCAAATTATATAGAATAACTTGAATAACGCCTGTATTGGGCGCTGTTTACAGGGCCTTGCTGGATGGCCGTTATTCATGAATCTTATGGTTTTGATTGATAATTGGCGGCTTAAGCCGTTAGAAAGGGTTGAACAAAGTGGCAAAAGAGAAGAATCAGGTCGAACAGATCACAGATATGGATGTCGATTTTGCGCAATGGTACACAGACGTGGTGAAGAAGGCTGAGCTTATCGACTATTCCGGAGTCAAGGGACTTATGATCTTGCGACCTTACGGATATGCCATTTGGGAGAATATACAAAGTGTTCTGGACGGGATGTTTAAGGAAAAGGGGCACGAAAACGTGGCCATGCCCCTGCTTATCCCCGAATCGCTGCTTCAAAAGGAGAAGGACCATGTCGAGGGCTTTGCCCCCGAGGTCGCTTGGGTTACACATGGCGGCAGTGAAAAGCTGACGGAGCGCCTGTGTATTCGCCCGACCTCCGAGACGCTCTTCTGTGAGCATTGGAGTCATGTCGTACATTCCTGGCGCGATTTGCCGATGCTCTATAACCAGTGGTGCAGTGTTCTGCGCTGGGAAAAGACAACGAGACCCTTCCTGCGCGGCCGTGAATTTCACTGGCAGGAGGGGCATACCCTGCACGCAACCGCAGAGGAGGCAATTGCCGAGACAATGCAGCAGCTGGAGGTCTACGCGGACTTCTGTGAAAACTGGCTTGCAATGCCTGTTGTCCGCGGCAAGAAGACGAAAAAGGAGCAGTTTGCGGGAGCCGTGTCCACCTACACGGTCGAGTGCATGATGCATGACAAGAAGGCTCTGCAGTCCGGGACCTCACACTATTTCGGCGACGGCTTTGCGAAGGCCTTTGATATTACCTTTACCGATAAAAACAATAAGCTTGCCTACCCGCACCAGACTTCCTGGGGGCTTTCGACCCGCATCATCGGCGGCATTATAATGACGCACGGAGACAATAACGGTCTTGTGCTTCCTCCTAAAATCGCTCCGACGCAGGTAATAGTTATTCCCATAGCCATGCATAAAGATGGCGTATCAGACAAGGCCCGTGAGCTGATGGGCAGGCTTAATGAAGCCGGACTTCGTGTCAAGGGCGATTTTTCGGACAACAGCCCCGGCTGGAAGTTTGCCGAATACGAGATGAAGGGCGTGCCCCTGCGCGTTGAAATCGGACCAAAGGATATAGAAAAGGGACAGTGTATTGCGGTGCGTCGCGACAACGGAGAAAAGACTGTCGTATCTCTATCTGAGCTTGAGAATAGAGTTAAGGAGCTGCTTGACGCGGTTCAGCAGGGTCTCTTTGACAAGGCAAAGCGCAATCTCGACGAGAACACCTTTGAAGCCTCCTCCATTGAGGAGATAAAGGATATCATAGAGACAAAGGGCGGCTTCGTCATTACAAAATGGTGTGAAGACGCCGACTGTGAGCTAAAGCTCAAGGAGCTTGCCGGGGTAACTTCAAGATGTATGCCTCTTGAGCAGGACGGAAAGACCGGAGAGTGTCCTGTCTGCGGCAAGGCCTGCGATACCACGGTGGTTTGGGGCGTAGCTTACTGATAAAGCTGTGACAATAATTAAGGCCGATACGGTAGCTGAGCTACTGTATCGGCCTTAATATATCAGTCCCATACAGGACTTGTTCATCCGGCATGGAGACTTTATTTATAATCCGACGGTTTAAGCCGGTGTTTTGAGATTAAGAACAGAATCTATGCTTTCCTATTGTCAGCAGCAGCGGTCTAGACCATATCCACTTGCTCGTAGCCGTGGCGGGATTAAAGTAGTATATCGCTCCGCCCGACGGATCCCAGCCATTTAAGGCGTCACGGGCTGCCTTGTATGCGCTGTCGACAACGGGCTTTTGGAACTCGCCGTCCTGCAGACAGGTAAATGCGCCGTTCTGATAGATCACGCCCGACATCGTATTGGGAAAGGACGGGTGCTTCATGCGGTTTAAAACCACCGCTCCGACAGCGACCTGTCCGACGTATGGCTCTCCCCTCGCCTCGGCTGAAATGAGGCGGGCTAGAAGGTTAACGTCAACGGAATGTGTCGAGTTCCCACCGCCGGTGGGAAGTCCAAGCGCCCGCAAGGTCTGGGGGCCGCAGATTCCGTCAACCGCCAATCCGTTCGAACGCTGAAAATATCTGACCGCGGCGGCTGTTCTGCTGCCGAATATTCCGTCTACACTGCCGTTATAATAGCCCCAATTTTTGAGTCTTGTCTGTATCTGTCTGACAACAGACCCGCTGGAGCCCTGCTTATAAACAGCAGCGTCGGCATTCTCAGTCATTTGTGCTATGCTTATGATAAAAATATTCAGCACAAATATTACAACAAGTGCCATGATTAGACTTCTTCTGTTTTTCATAAGGAAACTCCTTCATAGAACATGAGCTTGTACATCATATTCTACGAAGGAGTTTAGTCTCTTATGCCTTGCAAAATTTGCTATTTTGCCATTGTCGCTATCTCAAATGTAATTTTACCCAAAAATTCATCATATTTCATTGTACCAAGATCGCCCTCCGAGCGCGAACGCACCGCCACAACCTCCGCCTCCGCCTCTTTGTCACCGATTATCAGCATATAGGGTATTTTCTCAAGCTGGGCTTCGCGAATCTTATAGCCTATCTTCTCGTTGCGAAGGTCGGTTTCAACGCGGATGCCCGCCTGCTCAAGATTCTTGGCAATGCTCTTCGCGTAGTCGGCTGTACGGTCAGTAATCGGCATTACAACCACCTGTGTCGGCATAAGCCAGCACGGAAGGGCTCCGGCATACTTCTCGATGAGCAGGGCCAGGGTGCGCTCATAACAGCCTATGGAAGTTCTGTGGATGATATAGGGGGTGCGCCTGGAACCGTCCACGTCGATATACTCCATGCCGAACTTTTCGGCAAGCATCTGGTCTATCTGAATTGTAATCAGCGTATCTTCCTTGCCGTGGACGTTTCTTATCTGGATGTCAAGCTTTGGACCGTAGAAGGCCGCCTCCCCGACGCCTACGGTATAGGGCACCTGCAAATGGTCTAGAATCTTTTCCATTACGCTCTGCGCCTCGTCCCACTGCTCGGGTGTGCCTATATATTTCTCCTTGTCGTTCGGATCCCACTGAGAAAAACGGTAGCTTACGTCGTCGTCGAGACCCAGTGTTTCAAGCATATATCTTGCAAGCTCCAAGCTGCCCTTGAATTCTTCCTCAAGCTGCTCCGGACGCATAATGATGTGACCCTCTGAAATCGTAAACTGGCGAACTCTGATAAGGCCGTGCATTTCACCGGAGTCTTCGTTTCTGAAAAGCGTGGAGGTCTCGGCCAGACGCATCGGCAGATCCCTGTACGAGCGCATACGGTTTAAAAACACATGGTACTGGAACGGACAGGTCATCGGTCGAAGCGCAAAAACTTCCGCATTAGGCTTTGACTCGTCGCCCATTACGAACATACCCTCTTTATAATGGTCCCAGTGGCCGGAGAGCTTGTAGAGGTCGCTCTTTGCCATGAGAGGGGTCTTAGTGAGCTGGTAACCGAGCCTCTGCTCAGTGTCCTCAACAAAGCGCTGGAGGAGCTGTATGACTCTTGCTCCCTTAGGAAGCAGAATCGGCAGACCCTGTCCGATGACATCGACAGTGGTGAAAAACTCCATCTCGCGGCCAATTTTGTTGTGGTCGCGCTTTTTTGCATCCTCGACAGCGGCGAGATATTCGTCCAAATCAGACTTCTTTGTGAAGGCTGTGCCATATATTCTCTGGAGCATCTTGTTTTTTGAGTCGCCGCGCCAGTAGGCGCCTGTGCAGGAAGTCAGCTTGAAGGCCTTGACCTTACCTGTGGACAGGGCATGGGGGCCGGCGCAGAGGTCTATAAACTCGCCCTGCTTATAGAAGCTCAGCACCTCGTCCTCGGGCAGGTCGCGTATCAGCTCGACCTTATACGGCTCGTCCTTTTCCTCCATCAGCTTTAGCGCCTCTTCTCTTGTCAGGGGGAAGCGCTCGAGCCTTAGGTTTTCCTTGACAATCTTTCTCATCTCGTCCTCGATTTTCACCAAGGTCTCGGGCGTAAATGATTCCTCACTGTCAAAGTCGTAATAGAACCCGTCCTTTATTGCCGGGCCAATGGCGAGCTTCGCATTCGGAAATAGGCGCTTGACCGCCTGGGCAAGTACGTGCGAGGCAGTATGGCGCAGAGCGTCCCTCCCCTCCTGATCGTCGAAGGTATATACGGTGAAAGAGCTGTCCTCGTCAATAGTTTTGTCAAGGCCGTAGGTTTTCCCGTTTAAGTCCACGGCCAGAGCCGCTCTGGCAAGACCCTCGGAAATGCTTTTAACAACTTCTATTGCCTGAGTTCCCTTTTCAATCTCCTTTACAGAGCCGTCCTTAAGTGTAATTTTAATCATATATGTTACTCCTTTACCGGGGTAAAATAAAACTCACCCCTGATATTTCAGGGGTGAGATAAATCCCATGGTTCCACCCTGCTTGCGGTAATTACCGCCGCTCATTTTCGTTTAACGCACGACTACGTCCCGTCCTAGTCGGCACATGCCTTTCAGAGGGCGGCTCCGGGATGGTCAGCAGGATAAACGGTTTCCAAGGGCGCTTTCAGCCACGACGCCCTCTCTCTGAGGTCCGAGTATAATGCAATTCCCTTCATCGCTTTTAATAAATTCTAGCACCATCACCCAAAACTGTCAAGCATCTATTTTTAGCTCCTCAAATTACCCTCAGGGGTTGAGCAAACTGGGTTGCTAGATATTAAAAAACCACTTTACAAGCATCAAAAGGCCGTAAATTACCGGCTGATGCAGGAGATATACAATGAAGGCCCTTCTCCCTATCTGCGGCAGAATCGGAGGATTGACAGTATAAAACCAGTGCGGGAGCCTTTCTTCCTTTATCAGCCG
>JAAYOL010000095.1 GCA_012520395.1 Clostridiales bacterium | reverse complement strand
TTGGTGGACGATACAGGACTCGAACCTGTGACCACCCGCACGTCAAGCGGGTGCTCTACCAGCTGAGCTAATCGTCCGTGCGCCCGATTATTTTAAACCACAACGCACTGCTTGTCAATAGCTTTTACAGCTTTCGAGCAAATTTTATGATCAGCTCATCCACATATTGGAGCTTTGAGTGGTTTTTCTTCCAATAATCCGGAGAATTTATCACTCCCGCCCTGCTGAGCTTGTCTATGGCCTCCGATAGCGTGTCTATCGGCTCTTTGACCTCGGCAAAGCCTGCAATCTGGTCGTTCTTCATGAGATATATCCTCTGCCTCACGGCATTGGCGGAGTTGCCTTCTATCGTGGTAAACGATATTGCGTTTGCACTTTTCACGATGCCGACATGGTCGCAGTCGCCGGTCTTATCCCAGTCGAAGTACACAAGGTCGCCCGGCTCGGGGATATAGCTTCCGGGGCTGTGAAAGCGCCCCATCTCCCTGAATTTGCTCCTGCCGAGCGTGCAGGAGGCGTGTTTTGGAACACTTTCCTCCCCAAGCCCCGCCATATGCGCACACCAGCTGACGAAAATGGCGCACCAGGGCACGTCGTTATTAAAGCCGCCGTACCACTCTATGTACTTGTCGTCGCCCTTCGGCGCCTCTGTGCCGAGCTCGCCCTCGGCAATTTTTACAAAAAGCTCTTTCTTTGTCATTTTTTCCGCTCCCTTTAAAATGATTTCTAAAGAGCGCGGAAACCGGGTAAAATTTGCACACAAACGTGCAAACAAGGAAAAATTTTTTTAAGCCACTGCTAGCGTCCGGTTCTTTGAATTTCTTGTGCTTTTAGACAAAACATGCTAATATGACTTGATACAATAAGATGATGCTCCGCCTGTCGGAAAGGCGTTAATATAACAATCCGGGAGTGATAAAATGCCCGACACAATAGCCGCAATAGCGACCGGCTCTGTCCGCAGTGCCATAGGCATACTACGCCTGAGCGGGGAGGGCGCGATAAAAATTGCCTCCTCCGTGTTCAAGGCATATAGCGGAAAGCCTCTGCACGAATACAAAAGCCGCACCCTCGTCTATGGCGAGCTCCTGGCCGGGGACGGGAGCGTTCTGGACGTCTGTCTTGCCACGATAAGCCGCGGGCCTAACACCTACACCGGCGAGGACACGGCGGAGTTTCACTGCCACGGCTCTCCAACTGTGCTGGCAGCAGGGCTCGGCGCCCTGTTCAAAGCCGGGGCGCGGCAGGCGCTTGCAGGAGAGTTTACAAAGCGCGCGTTTTTGAACGGGCGGCTTGACCTCACGCAGGCCGAGGCGGTTATAGATCTCATAGACTCCGAGACCGAGGCTGCCGCCAAAAACGCAGCCGGCCAGCTTGGAGGCGCGGTCTCACAGAAGGCGGCGAAGATTTACGACGCGCTCATCGACATCTCGGCGCACTTTCACGCGGTGCTCGACTACCCTGACGAGGATATTGAGCCATTTAAAAAGGCTGAGTTTGAACAAACGCTTGAATTTTCTGCACTGGAACTGGAAAAACTTATTGATAGCTTTGAGCGGGGCCGCGTGCTGCGCGATGGTATAAAGAGCGTCATAGTAGGCAGGCCGAACGCGGGCAAATCCTCGCTGCTAAACGCACTTCTAGGCTACGAGCGCGCCATCGTCACGCCCATTCCGGGCACGACCCGGGACACCATCGAGGAGAGGCTGACGCTCGGCGGCGTGCTTTTGCGCCTTACCGACACCGCCGGCATTCGGCAAACCGAGGACGCAGTGGAGAGCATAGGCGTCAGGCGCGCAATAGAGGCGGCGAGGGAGGCTGAGCTGGTGCTCGCGGTGTTCGACGGCTCGGAGGAGCTCACCGAGGAGGACATGGAGGCTTTGAACGCCGCAAAAGCCGCGAAGCGCTCGATAGCTGTAATCAACAAATCCGATTTGCCCCAGAAAATCGACCTTGACAAAATTCGCTCGTACTTCGGCTCAATTTGCAGCGTGTCGGCCCTCGACCGCCTGGGGCTGGACAAGCTCGACAGGATTGTGAGCGAGATGTTTGAACAGGGTGCGCCGGAGACAGCGGGCGAGATAATAACCTCGGCGCGGCAGGCTGAGGCGATACAGCGCGCGCACAGCTCCGTTGAGGCGGCGCTCTCGGCCCTGCGCATGGGCGTTACTGCCGACGCTGTCCTGACCGAGGCGGAGTCCGCCACTGCCGCCCTGGGAGAGCTTTTGGGCAAAACCCTCCGCAGCGACGTGACCGAGCGCATATTTTCTCGCTTCTGCGTCGGAAAGTAACATTATCTAAATATAAACCCCTATCTTTCATAGTATAAATATTGAACTTGAGGCAGTTTTGTGGTAATATTTTGCGAGTATAGGTACCTATAGGGGTCCAAAGAAAGGAAGTTTCACATGAGCAAAAAATTTGTCTACCTGTTCACCGAAGGCAACGGCTCGATGCGTGAGCTGCTTGGCGGCAAGGGCGCAAACCTTGCAGAGATGATCAGTCTCGGCCTGCCAGTACCGCAGGGCTTCACCGTCACCACCGAGGCCTGTACCCAGTACTACGCAGACGGAGAGCGTATAAACGAGGAAATCTCGAATCAGATCATGGAGCATATCACGAAGCTTGAAGCGATTGCCGGCAAAAAGTTCGGCGACCTCGAAAATCCGCTCCTTGTCTCCGTGCGCAGCGGCGCTAGAGCGTCCATGCCCGGCATGATGGACACCATCCTCAACCTCGGTCTCAACGATAAGGTCGTAGAGGCCTTTGCAAAAAAGACCAATAACCCCCGCTTTGCTTATGATTCCTACCGTCGTTTCATCCAGATGTACTCAGACGTCGTTATGGAGGTCGGAAAGAAGTACTTCGAGGAGCTCATCGACAAGATGAAGGAGGAACGCGGTGTAACTCTGGACACCGAGCTGACCGCTGAGGACCTCAAGGAACTGGCGACCAGGTTCAAGGCCGAGTACAGAAGCAAAATCGGCGAGGACTTCCCCCAGGATCCGAAGGAACAGCTCATGGGCGCAATCAAGGCCGTTTTCCGCAGCTGGGAAAACCCCCGCGCAATTTATTACCGCCGCATGAACGACATCCCCTCCGACTGGGGCACGGCCGTCAACGTACAGGCGATGGTCTTTGGCAACATGGGCGATACCTCGGGCACGGGCGTTGCCTTTACCAGAAACCCCGCTACCGGAGAGAAGAAGCTCTTCGGAGAATTCCTCATGAACGCACAGGGCGAGGACGTCGTGGCCGGCGTGCGCACCCCTGAGTCAATAGACAAGCTCGCAGATATTATGCCCGACGTTTATAACCAGTTTGTCGGGATCTGCGAAAAGCTTGAAAAGCACTATAAGGACATGCAGGACGTGGAGTTTACCATAGAGGACAAGACCCTCTATATGCTCCAGACCAGAAGCGGCAAGCGCACAGCGGCAGCCGCTCTGAAGATTGCCTGCGACCTCGTCGACGAGGGCATGATTGACGAGAAGAGGGCCGTCCTTATGGTCGATCCGAAGCAGCTTGACGCGCTTTTGCACCCGCAGTTTGACGAGAAGGCTCTAAAGGCCGCAAAACCCATCGGAAGAGGCCTTGCCGCCTCGCCCGGCGCTGCCAGCGGCAGAGCCGTTTTCACCGCCGATGACGCCACCGCTTGGGCGAAGAATGGCGAAAAAGTCATTCTTGTCCGCCTTGAGACCTCGCCCGAGGACATCGAGGGCATGCACAGCTCAGAGGGCATACTCACCGTACGCGGCGGCATGACCTCCCACGCGGCCGTCGTTGCCAGGGGCATGGGCACCTGCTTCGTTTCCGGCTGTGGTGACATCAAGATGGACGAGGAGAACAAGTGCTTCACCCTCGGCGGCAAGACCTATAAGGAAGGCGATTGGATATCCATTGACGGTTCCACCGGAAACATCTATGGTGAAGCAATCCCCACAGTAGAAGCTACAATCTCCGGCGACTTTGGGCGCCTGATGGCATGGGCTGACAAGTACCGCACACTCGGCATCCGCACCAATGCAGACACACCCACAGACGCTGAAAACGCCTATAAGTTTGGCGCGGAGGGCATCGGCCTTTGCCGTACCGAGCATATGTTCTTTGAGGCGGACCGCGTAGCCGCAATCCGCGAGATGATAGTCTCAAAGACTGCCCAGCAGCGTGAAAGGGCGCTTTCTAAGCTCCTGCCCATGCAGAGGAGCGACTTTGAGGGTATCTATGAGGCAATGCAGGGCCTGCCTGTGACAGTCCGCTTCCTTGATCCCCCTCTCCACGAGTTCGTACCCACCAATGAGGAGGACATCAAGGCACTCGCCAAGGAAATGGACATTGATTTGGCCGAGCTCAAGGGCATTATCGCGGGCCTGCACGAGTTCAACCCCATGATGGGCCACCGCGGCTGCCGCCTGACCGTCACCTATCCCGAGATAGCGGCGATGCAGACCAGGGCCATAATCGAGGCTGCTATAAACGTCCAGAAGCGCCATCCCGAATGGACAATGGTTCCCGAAATAATGATTCCGCTGGTTGGCGAAGTCAAGGAGCTGGCCTATGTCAAGTCGATAGTCACCAGCACCGCCGACGAGATAATAGCGCAGTCGGGCATCAAGCTGAACTACCTGGTCGGCACTATGATTGAAATCCCAAGGGCCGCCCTCACCTCTGACGAGATTGCCAAGGAAGCAGAATTCTTCTCCTTCGGCACCAATGACCTCACTCAGATGACCTTCGGCTTCAGCCGTGACGACGCGGGCAGCTTCCTTGAGGCCTACTATGATAAGAAGATATACGAGTCTGATCCCTTCGCAAGGCTTGACCAGACAGGCGTCGGCAAGCTTGTCGAGATGAGCGTCTCGCTCGGGAAAAAGACCCGCCCCGACATCAAGCTGGGCATCTGCGGCGAGCACGGCGGCGACCCGAGCTCCATCGAGTTCTGCCACAGAACGGGTCTGACCTATGTCTCCTGCTCCCCCTTCCGCGTGCCTATCGCAAGGCTCTCCGCGGCACAGGCGGCACTCAAGTATCCCAAAAACTAATCATTTTATAACAGACCACAGGGTACGGCGCAGAGCGCCGTACCCTGTGGAGCATCACCCCGGCTGTGTCATAGCCCGGGTTATATTCTATTTCAGCCCTCCCCAAGCCAAGCGGCATAAAGCTGTATCGCCTCTCCCCTTTGTCCCTTAACCCAGCACGCGAAGCCTGTTTCCATATTTCCGCATAAAAGATCCAGAGCACGGCCCCTCAGGAGGTGAGCATATGTTAGGGGGAATCGCGGCGCTCGATGTCCTTAAACACAAGGACGAGTTTGAAGAGTTGAGAATCAGTAATAACATTGAGCTGTGCAAGGCGCTAGCGCTGATACTCCTGGTGCTCAACTCTCTTCTGTTGGTGGTTGACCTGACGGTTTACCTGCCTTTTAGAGACCTCAATATTGCATACTTCTACCTGTATCTTCTGCATGTTGCTATGGCCGTATTCATTGTTCTCTGGCTGGCGCTTTCAAAGCTGGGGGCAAACCTCGGCAATATAGTGCGAGATAAGCATCTGTATCGTGCTCTTGCAAACGCAACTCTGTACTGGGGCGTACTTCTGGGCTTGAACGGTCTTTTTATCAGCGGCCAGATTTCTGCATATATCATCTGTGTTTTCGGCGTTTCGGCGGTGCTTTACATATCGCCGCACGAGGCGTTGATTACATATTTTCTTTCGCTGGCGGCTTTTATCGCAGGAGTGGTTTATTTTGTTGCCGATATAAATATAATGGCAAGCCATATTGTCAATACGGCCATAGCCGTGATAATCTCCTTTGCAGTTTCGCGCTTCAGGTTTATCTGCTTTTTAAAGGAGGCAAGAAGGGCCAAGGAGCTGGAGGCCTCCAGCGCGGAAATTGAGCTGGCCTATTATGAGCTGGAGGAGTCAAATATCAAGCTTACCCAGGAGATTAAGGAGCGGCAGCTCGCTGAGGAGAAAATTGCGCATTTGATATATTATGACGCGCTCACGGGCATTTTCAACAGGAAGAAGCTTATGGAGGACATAAGCCTCTTACTGATTAACGACAGCGAGAGCTTTGCCGTGCTTTTTATCGACCTTGATAAGTTCAAAAGCATTAACGACAGGTATGGCCATGAGGCCGGCGATATCGTGCTAAAGAGCGTCGCCCTCCGCCTTAAGGGCCTGATTGGCGAAAACGACATTATAAGCAGGATAGGCGGCGACGAGTTTGTAATCATCCTGAGGGACCTTGAGAGCGCCAAACACGCCGAGGATGTTGCACAGGCGATTGTTGAGGAAATGAGCACTGTTTTTTCGCTGAATAACCGCAGGCTTTACATAGGGGCCAGTATCGGCATCAGCATCTATCCCGAGCACGGGACTTCCGCCGACACACTCATCGGCAAGGCGGATATGGCCATGTATCGGGTCAAGGACAGCGGCGGCTGTGGATATCTGAAATACAGCGAAACATCATAGAGAAAAGCTTAAGGGGGTGTCTCATTGAGACACCCCCTAGTTATATCGTTTTGTTTAGACTGTGTGAGCCTTCTTTATCTGAGCTTGACAATATTCACGTCCCGCACGCCGTCGAAGTAGTTGCCCTCGCGGCTGTGGCAGGTGAATAAAATCACCTGACGATTTTCGCTAGTCTTCTTGAGGAAATCAAGTGCCAGCTTCATGCGCGTATCGTCAAAGCTCGACAGGGCGTCGTCCAGTATTATCGGGCAGGGCTCCTCGTCCGGCAGCACCAGCTCGCAGACAGCCAGTCTAAGGGCAAGATACAACTGGTCGGTAGCGCCCTCGGAAAGATACAGCATGCTTCTTGAAGCGCTGTCACCGGCCTTTTCAGCCTCGGCCGAGAGCTTTTTATCAAAGGTAACGCTCTCATACCTGCCGCCCGTGAGCTCGGCCATTATCTCGCCCGCCCGGGCCGAAAGGAGTGGCGCGAAGCGGCTTTGGATATCCGTGTTCGCCTCAGAGAGCGTATCTATCGCCAAGGCAATGGCGTCGTACTGGGTATTGAGCTCCTTTAAGCGCTCGTCGAGCTCCGCGGCCTTCGTTCTCAGAACAACCGGGTCGCCCAGCGATTTCAGCTCACCCTGTGCCATTGAAAGGCTGCTGTTTATAGCCATGAGCTGCTTTTCCGCGTACTTGAAGGAGGCGGCTATCTCGGCTCTGCTGTATTTCGGCTCCTGAATCTCGGCCGAATCCTCATCTTCCGATTCATCCAGAAGCAGCTCCAAATCCAATCCCCCGGCAAGAGTCTCGACAAGCTTCTTAGCCGCGCCCAGCCGGGCCTCCGATATTTCCAGCGTGTCAAGGTACTTCTCAGTTCTCGCCACAAGGGCGGGCGCCCGCGACACATCCTCAGTCGCGGGGTCTAGCTTTTTTAGCTTTATAATAAGCGCGGACTTGACCTCCTCCAGTCTCTCCTCCGCCTGCGAGGCTTCCTCCTGTGCAGCGTCAAAGGCGGTGGCCGCGGCATCCTCCTTGTAGTAAACCTCCTTGTACTCCCTGACAAGTGCAAGCAGCTCGCTCACCGATGAAACACCGTATTCCTTTAGAATGGCAGCCCGCTTCTCGGCGCTTATAGCCGCCCTCCTGTGCTTTGAGCTGTTTATGAGCAGAAAAACAGCGCCGGCAAGGGCAAAAACTCCCGCTGCCACATAGGCCGGCGTTCCGAGCGGAACGAGCGCCCCACTCACCCCCGCTGCCAGGGCTGCTATGAAGGCGATGATAGTTTTAATATCAAATACTCTTACCTTGCCTTTGTCGGCCTCCACATATTCTGCCGCTGCGCGGTTTGCCCTCTCCTCGGCCTCGTCTGCGGTCATGGAGCGGAACACATATATGCCCTTTGCCTCCCCGAGGGAGTCGAGGGTCTTTTTCATCTGCTCGCTCCGGCTAAAGGCCGCGGCGTAAACGGCATCACAGGCGGCAAGCCTTTCAAGCAGCTCGCGTATTTCCGCTATGTCCTGCCTGCCCGGCATATCTCCGTGTTTGGTCAGCTCAAAAAGCGCCTCGTCAAAGGTCTTCTGCGCCGCTTCAAGCTCGGCTACCGCGCTATTATAGCTCTCCCGCGCCTTTTTCCTCTCAAAGCGTTCGAGCATCTCGCTCTCACGGAGGAACTCGTCGCGGTATTTTTCCATGCGCTCCTTCTCTTGCCTTAGCTCGGCGAGCTGCTCGTTTGCCCTATCTATTGCCTCAAGCTTTTCTCTGACCTGCCGCGCCTCGCCCTCAACCGCGGGAAGAAGGCCGCGCTGGTTATA
Organism: Clostridiales bacterium; assembly: GCA_012520395.1. Taxonomy (GTDB): domain Bacteria; phylum Bacillota; class Clostridia; order Oscillospirales; family Oscillospiraceae; genus DUPK01. The sequence continues at coordinate 21,363 of JAAYOL010000095.1, read as the reverse complement.
CTTTCTTCTCCTGAGCCATCCGCGCAGGAGGGAGTCGACCTCGGAATAAGATATGCTCTCCTCGCCTGTGGAAACGAGCGCCGCTATACGCTTTTCAAGCTCGGCCGTCTGACTGACGGCAAGCCCTGACTGTCTTATGAAGGCAGAGCGCTCGAAAATCGGCTCCGAGACACCTGTGAGCATCTCGCCAACCGTCTTATCTGTGAATTGGGGGAGAACTTCACTGGTGCCTGTATAGAAGGCCGAGAAGTCCCGCATAGGGTAATTCCCCTGCGCCTTGCGCTGAAGCGTCAGCGACCTGCCCTGGAAAACGACCTCCATCTTCCCCTCCATGGGCTGGCCGCTCCACGGGCGGTAGCGCGTCTTGGCCGAGAGGTAGCCGGTTTTGTCGCGGTCCGCCGTGTCGATTCCGTAGAGCATCGCCCTGATGAAGGCGCACCAGGTGGACTTGCCGGTCTCGTTCGGCGCTTCGACTATGTTCAGGCCCTCCGTAAGGCGCAGCTCCTCGTTCTGGAGCGTGCCGAAAGAGGCTGTGAGCTTTTTTATTGTCATATCCTGTACTCCTCCCCGTTTTCAAGTGCGCTTAGCCCGTATCTTACAGCGAGCACTATCCGCTCGCGCTCCTCGTCCGTCTCGGCTGCGTCAAACCTCCGGCGCAGTCTGCGGAGAAACAGTCCCCTGAGCGTGTCCTCGCCGGCCCTCTCCCAAATATCGCGCCTTATGCGCGTATTGTCTTTTATCGTCACGGCATATAGTCTGTCCGACAGCGCCTCGGCAAGGCGCTTTGGGTCCAGCTCACCGTCAAATTCGCCCTGAAGTATGATTTTGTAAATGTCCCTTTCGCTATCGCGTGGAATGGCCGATTCAATTGCCGAGGCAGCGTCCGCCGCCTGCGACAGGTCTACCTCGAGCACCTCGTATTTCCGGCCGCCGAGCGGCTGAAACCTCATATCGCAAGTTCCGCGCCCGACTGTGCCTATAAGTACGCCCTTTTCACCCGTCTCATCAAAGCCGCGCCCCTCGGGACAGCCCGGATAGGCATAGTATGTCTCCCCGACCTTTTTGACACCGGAAAAGGAGTGCACATGCCCGAGCGCCAGATAATCCAGCTCCGTCGCGGCTATTTCCGCCTCCGTTATCGGGTTATACGGGCTTTTTGGCATATTAACATCGCCGTGTAGCGCCATGAGCCTCACACCCTCCCCCCCGGCGCGAAAGCCGGTCAGCAGCGGGGGCGAGCTGTTGTTTGTAAAGCCTGCGCCCCAGACCGTAAAGCCTTTATCGGGAAAGTCCAGTTTTTTTATTTCCGGGGAGCTGAAAATATGTATGTTCTTCGGGAATTTAAGCAGCGAATAGGGCGAGCGCGGTGAGTAAAAATCGTGGTTGCCCGGCGCTATGAACACCTCGGCCTTAAGCGAGCTGAAAACCTCAAGCAGAAGCTCGCTGGTCTCAAAGCCCGAGCGGTCGCTGTCAAGCAGGTCGCCGGGCAGGAGCACCGCCTCAACCCCCTCCCTTTCGCAAATCCCGCAGAGGGTGAGGAAGAGCTCGCGCTGCTCACGCCTTCGCTCCCGCGCCTTTTCGTCGGAGAGCGAATCGAAGGGCGAATCGAGATGAAAATCCGCAGCATGCAGTATCTTTATCAACATCGGCACCTCCTTTTGTGGGTTTTGTATGGCAAAGCGGGGCAGCCCGCCGAACTGTGGGAGAAGGATATTCATTCCATCCCCTATGCTCTGATTACTCTTCTCTGTCGGGCTAAAAAAGCAAAGAATCCGTCGCGCCGCGAAAACGGAAAATCAATCCGTTATCCTCAGCGTCTTAACACCTAAGCATCTGCCCGTTTTCTCGTCTATCTCAAATATGGCGCACTCTATCTTTCCGTCACCGCCCGCGGCCTCAAAGCGCCGGGGCGGATTGCCCAAGAACATCGAAATGCTTATCTCGGTCTTAATACCTATAACCGAGTTTATCGGCCCTGTCATGCCGAGATCGGTTATATAGCCTGTGCCGCGCGGCAGCACGCGGCCATCCGAGGTCTGCACATGTGTGTGCGTTCCCCAGACCGCCGAAACGCGCCCGTCGAGGTAATTGGCGAGTGCGAGCTTTTCGCTGGTCGCCTCGGCGTGGAAATCGACAAGTATAATCTTAGCGCTACTGTCTTTTATGAGCCTGTCCACCTCAAAGAAGGGACTCTCCGGCCCGAAATCCATGCCGCAGCGCCCGATGAGGTTGATTACCGCAACCTCGCCAAAGCCTGTCTCATAAACGCCGAGGCCGCGCCCGGGAACCTGGGGGGCGAAATTGGCCGGGCGCAGTACATAGGGGCTGTCGTCGAGCGTGTCGGATATTTCCTGCCTGCCCCAGGTATGGTTGCCGAGCGTGATAACGTCGGCCCCCGCCGAGAGAATCTCCCTCACATGCTGAGGCATTATGCCTATCCCCGCCGCGTTTTCACCGTTTACAACGGTAAAGCGGATCTTCTCCAGCCTTTGTATGGTGCGAAGCCGCCTTGAGAGTATGTCCAGGCCGCATTTTCCGGCGACGTCGCCCACTGCAAGTATATTGACAGACAAAACCCGCCCTCCTTAAGGTTGTTTCGTTTAGCGGGGCAAGCAGGCAAAATCCAAGCACGCGCCCCCGGAAAGGGCAGCAGCACGATATACAGCCGCCCTGCAAATATTGCATATATTTAGAAATCCACAATTACTCTTTGCGGTTATTATACTTTGAACCCGGGGCAAAAGCAATAACGCAAAGCCAAATATTGCTTACCCGGGCACAATTTGGCCGCCATAATCTTACACTCAATTTTCTTGTAACCTGCCTGGTTTTGTGATAAAATTTATACCTTAGTTTGAATAGTGAAAGCCAATTTTATCACGGGGCAATTGATTTTTATGAAAAAAACAATCGCGACTATTTACCATTTTACCCAGGGCATAAAAAAATACTTTCTGTTCGCCGTAATTGCCACTGCCCTCGCCGTCTTCTTTCAGTTTCTGACGCCGCAGGTGATACGCTTTACGGTTGACTACGTGATAGGGACAGAGCCGTCGGCTCTGCCCCCCTTTGTCATGGGCGGGATTGAAGAACTGGGCGGGCGCGACTTCCTGCGCTCAAACCTTGCCCTTGTCGCATCGGCGGTTGTGCTCTGCGCCCTGCTCAACGGCCTTTTCGCCTTTACCTCGAGGATGAGCACCGCAACCTTCACAGAAAACGTCATAAAACGTATGCGTAACACGCTTTTTGAGCACACGCAGAAGCTGCCCTATTCCTGGCAGGTCAAAAACCCAACGGGCGATATAATCCAGCGCTGCACCTCGGACGTGGAGGTCGTGCGCCACTTTGTCTCCCACCAGCTTTTGCAGATAATACGTACATTCCTGCTCATTGTAGTTTCGCTCCTGCTCATGTTCTCTATGAACGTGACGCTTTCGATTGTCGCACTTGTGTTTATCCCGCTTGTTACCCTGTACTCGGCCTTTTTCTTCAGTAGGATACGCAAGAAGTTCAAGGTCTGCGACGAGCAGGAGGGCGAGCTGACCGTTGCCGTTCAGGAAAACCTGACAGGCGTGCGCGTCGTCCGCGCCTTCGGGCGGGAGCGGCACGAGCTTGAGCTCTTTGACGAGAAAAACGAGAAGTACACCAACTCCTGGATTCGCCTCGGCTCAACACTGGGTTTGTACTGGGGTCTCGGCAATTTCGCGACGGGCCTTCAGGTCTTTGCGATAATCGCCGTTGGCGTGGTTCTTGCCTCAAGGGGCGAGCTGACGCTCGGCGAATTTCTGGTCTTTGTATCCTATAACCAAATGCTGGCCTGGCCCGTGCGCGCTATGGGGCGCATACTCTCGGACTTCAGCAAGACGAGCGTTTCCATCAGCCGCATCCGTGAAATTCTCGACGCCGAGGAGGAGCAGCCGGAGCCGGAGGGCAAGACCCCCGACTTAAGCGCAGATATAGTCTTTGAAAACGTCAGCTTCTCATACGGCGGGGAGCCGGTACTCAAAAACCTTAGCTTCACCATCGAAAAGAGCACAACCTTCGGAATACTCGGCTCAACCGGCAGCGGCAAGAGCACGATAGCCGCCCTTTTAAATCGGCTCTACGACCTGCCCGAGGGCTCGGGCAGTATTAGAATCGGCGGCGTCGATTTGCGTGAGATTGAGCGCTCATACCTGCGCCGGAACGTCGGCGTCGTCCTGCAGGAGCCCTTCCTTTTTTCCAAAACCATTGGCGAGAACATCTCGATAACCACGCCGGGGGCAAGCCCTGAGGAAGTCCGTGCAGCGGCCTCTGCCGCGGCCCTCGACGAGAGCGTCATGGGCTTCAAAAAGGGCTATGACACCATAGTGGGAGAGCGCGGCGTGACCCTTTCCGGCGGGCAGAAGCAGCGCGTCGCCATAGCGCGCACACTGATGCAAAAGCCGCCCATCATGGTCTTTGACGACTCTATGTCCGCCATAGACCTTGAGACCGACGCGAAAATCCGTCAGTCTCTCCGCGGTGAGCGCGGAAACGCGACGATAATCATAATTTCGCACCGTATAAACACCCTGATGGACGCTGATAAAATACTCGTACTTGAAAACGGAGAGGCGGCGCAGCTCGGTACACATGATGAGCTGATGGAATGTGAGGGAGTCTACCGCCGCACCTTCGAAATGCAGAGCGAAGCCGCCTCTGACCTTATTTTCGGAGAGGAGGGCGAGATATGAAGGATGAAGAAATAAGGACCGGGCAGCGCTTCGACCTCGGCATCTGGAAGAAGCTATTGCCGTTTATGAAGCCCTTCCGAGGGCGCTTTATCTGGGTATGCGCCGTTATGATACTCGTGGCGCTGCTTGATATCGCCATGCCCCTTTTCCAGAGCTACGCTGTCAACAATTTCATTGTGCCGCGTTCAACTAAGGGTCTCGGCGGCTTTTCTCTTGCATATACCCTTATGTTTGTGGCGCAGGCACTCATGGTCGTCGCCTTTTCGCGGGCCTGCATTGCCATAGAGATGTACCTCTCACGGGATTTGAAGCGTGCGGCCTTCATACACCTGCAAAAGCTGCCGCTATCCTATTACAACACCACCTCCGTGGGCTATATCATCGCCCGCGTGATGAGCGATACCACGAGAATCGCCACTTTGATAGGCTGGAGCCTGCTTGATATCTTCTGGAGCGCGGTCTATGTGCTCGGCGTTTTTATTGCCATGCTCATACTCAACTGGCGCCTTGCCCTGCTCGTCATGGCTGTGGTACCCGTAGCGGCCCTCCTGACCGCCTTTTTCCAGGGCAGGATACTGACGGTAAACCGCCGTGTCCGCAGCATCAACTCTAAGATGACGGGCGCCTACAACGAGGGAATAACCGGCGCTAAGACCTCCAAAACCCTTGTAATCGAGGACTTAAACTGCAGGGAGTTTTCAGGCATCATTAATAGCCTTTATAAAAACACCCTGCGCGCGACACGCCTAAACGCCGTTTTCGTCCCCCTCGTGACCTTCTTCGGCTCGCTGGCGGCAGCTATGGTGCTGCAAAGGGGCGGCTATCTTGTCATGGACAGCGCCCTCGATTACGGCCTGCTCTCGGCCTTTGTTGCATACGCGCTGGGCATATTGGAGCCCATCCAGCAGATGGCAAGCATCTTCGCCGAGTTTATTGCAACTCAGGTCAATATTGAGCGCGTTATGGGTCTTCTGGAGCAAAAATGCGACATTGAGGACACTCCCGAGGTTATCGAAAAGTACGGCGACAGCTTCAATCCCAAACGCGAGAACTGGGAGAAAATCAGGGGCGAAATTGAATTTCGCGACGTGAGCTTCAAATACCCCGACGGCGATGAATACGTTCTCGAAAACTTCAATCTCAAAATACCGGCCGGAACAAATGTCGCCATCGTGGGCGAGACGGGCGCCGGCAAATCCACGCTCGTAAACCTCGCCTGCCGCTTCTTCGAGCCGACCAGGGGGCAGGTTCTAATCGACGGCGTCGACTACCGCGAGAGGAGCCAGCTATGGCTGCACTCCCACCTCGGCTACGTTTTGCAGACCCCTCACCTGTTCAGCGGCACTGTGCGCGAGAACATCCGCTACGGAAGGCTGGATGCAACGGACGAGGAGATTGAGGCCGCGGCAAAGCTCGTCTCGGCGGACACGGTTGTAAAAAAGCTTGAAAAGGGTTACGACACAGACGTCGGCGAGGACGGCAGCCTCTTGTCCACAGGCGAAAAGCAGCTCATTAGCTTTGCCCGCGCCGTGATAGCCGACCCGCCCATCTTCGTGCTGGATGAGGCGACAAGCTCGATAGACACCGAGACCGAGCGGCTGATACAAAACGCGATATCGCACATCCTTGTCGGGAGAACTTCTTTTCTTATCGCGCACAGGCTCTCAACCATAAAGCGCGCCGACCTCATTCTGGTTGTCCGCGGCGGAAAAATAGTTGAGCGCGGCACACATGAGCAGCTGCTGGAAATGAAGGGCTACTACCACTCCCTATACACAGCCGCAAAGCCGGGCTCAGCCTAGCCCCGGCCCGCCTTACAGCGATTGACCGCTGCACGGAAAGCGGCTTGGTGTGCACATAACGGCAAGGGATGCCGGGGGCTTATAATGACATACTGCGGGGGTGCCTCATGTATTTTGAGACACCCCCTTTATCCATTTTCATAAATATTTTCTTATTTTGCACATTCAGATGCAAAATTTGGACGATAATTCCGTATAGGTGAGAAGGCCTTTTACGCGCTCTGACTTCATGAGGCTAATCCTGTCCACGTTGCAGGCCAAATCCTCCGGCAGGACGAGGCTCTCAGGCTCAAAGCCGCTCTTGAACACCACTTCCCTGCCCAGGGTCAGGTGCGCCTTGAATTCCCTCTCCTCCAGCCTGAAGCCGCGGCTTGAAAGCTCACGATGGGCACTGCGAGCTAAGGCCTTCAGCTCTCCGTCCTCGCGCACACCGAGCCAGCAGATGTCGCCGCCCCGCCTTTTAAAGCGCGATACGCGGTCAAAGCTGATGGAAAAGCGGCTGAAGTCAATCGCCTGCAGCGCGCTTTCGCAGTCTGCCACCCTGTCGGTTTCACCGATAAAGGCGAGAGTTATGTGGAGGTTAGAGACCCGCGAAAAGTTCCCTCTGATTGCGTTTTTCCGCAGCTGTTCCATATGGCGTGAAAGCCTCAGCTTAAAAGCCTCTTCAAAGTTTACAGCGATAAAAAGTCGCATTTTTTTCCTCCCTTTTACGTCCTAATCAGAACATAGCATATTTCGGACCGTTTTTCCAGCAGAAGCACTGTCTAAAGGCTTAAAATACTGGGTCTGGACTGTTAATTTCCTTGCATCTTGTCCCAAATTTTGATATAATAGCATAGTTTCTAATAAGCTATTTTTGCCCGGTTTCTTGGCCTTTTTATATAGAAATATCGCGCCGCTCACGGGGGTTTTTTTCTCCTGTGCAGGCGCATAGAAAGGACTGACTTTAAGATATGAACTCCGCTTCAGACGTTTGGGCCAGCGTCCTTGAGATACTCGGGCGCGACCTCACTTCAACTTCCATAACCACCTGGTTTGATGACTGCGAGGCTGTGGACCTGAAGGACTCGCTTCTTGTCCTGCGCTCGGTGAACGACCCGACGGACTTCAAGCGAGACGTAATTGTCAGCCGCTTTTCCGAGGCTATAAAAAACGCCCTGCGCGAGATCTTTTCCGGTGATTTTGAGCTTCAGGTACTGACTCAGAAGGAGTATCAGGACTATGCCTCCACTAAATCCAACGAGCGTGATTCCTCCTCCTACGGCAAGCACTTCACCTTCGAGCGCTTCATTGTGGGGCCCTCCAACAAATTCGCCCACGCCGCGGCAAGGGCCGTGGCAGAGTCCCCGGCAGAGGCCTATAATCCCCTTTTCATATACGGAGATTCGGGTCTTGGCAAGACCCATCTTCTTTATGCCATCAACAATGTTATTCAGAAGGAAAATCTCGCCTTCAAAACGCTCTATGTCCGCGGCGAGGATTTTACAAACGAGCTGATTTCGGCAATTCAGACAAACCGCATGGTGGAATTTCGTGAAAAGTACCGGCAGGTGGATTTGCTTCTCGTAGATGACATACAGTTTATAGCCGGCAAGGTCCAGACGCAGGAGGAGTTTTTTCACACCTTCAACACCCTGCACGACGCCGGAAGGCAAATAGTCCTCACCTCCGACCGGCCGCCGATGGACATTCTCAGGCTGGAGGACAGACTCAGAACACGCTTTGAGAGCGGACTTCTGGCCGATATTCAACCGCCGGACTACGAAACCCGCGTGGCGATTATCAGATACAAGGCCGCCCAGTACGGGCTGAATCTCCCGGAGGACAGCTTTAGCTACATCTCGGAGAATGTCACCTCCAATGTTAGGCAGATAGAGGGGCTTGTCAAGAAGCTGATTGCCTATCGTGACCTCATGCAGGGCGAAATAAACAGGGAGACGATAGACAGGGCCATTGGCGAGATAAAAAAGACCTTCGCTCCGACTCCGGAATTGATACTGCAGGAGACCTCCTCCTACTTCTCGGTTTCGATAGACGACATAAAAAGTCAGAGCCGGACCAGGGACACTGTGACGGCGCGTCAGGTTTCGATGTATCTCATGCGCATCATGCTCGACATTCCGCTCAAGGAAATAGGCAACCACCACGGCGGCAGAGACCATTCGACAGTCATAAATTCCGTGCAGCAGGTGGAAAAGCATATGTCAAAGTCCGCACAGTTTGCCGACACGATAAAGGATATTAAGGCAAATATCACGGCAAAGAGATAACTGCTTCACTTCCCCCTTGTCAATAAATCAGGACTGTGGCGTTTTAACAAACAACCGCGCCCCCACCAATCGCAATTTCCGTGCTTGAACAGCAAAAAACAGCCAATAATAATAAATATTTTCCCACATTTTTTTGTGTATATCTTGAAAAACCACTGTTGATAACTTTTTCCCTTATTTTTCATGTGGACAAGCCATTTTTCATCCACATTTACATCAACAGCGCAAAGCCGCCTGTACTGCGCATTTTTCACCCTTTTCCACAATATTTTTCCCTACGTCTACTTCTGCTGATATTATTCTATCTTTCTTTCTTTTCAGCAGAAAAACTTCTTCTTGAAAGGATTGACAGCCGTGAAATTCTCATGCGAAAAAACGCTTCTTCAAACTGCCGTAAATACAGCTTCACACGCCGCTGCGGCAAAAAGCACTATCCCCTCCCTGGAGGGTCTGCTTATAGAGGCGTCCGGAAGTTCAGTCGTTATCTCGGGCTACGACCTGAAAACCGGAATACGCACCAGGGTCTCCGCCGATGTTGTAGAGCCCGGGGCAATCGTTTTGAATGCCCGGCTTTTCAGCGATATTGTCAGGAGGATGCCGGACGACTTTCTGACCTTTGAATCCGGTAATTCCATGAATGTCACGGTGACCTGTGGTATGAGCGTATTTGAAATCATGGGCACAAGCGCCGAGGACTACCCCGAAATGCCCTCTGTGGACTACCAGAAATCCATAACTATTCCCCAAAACGTTATGCGCTCGATAATCTCTGAGACAAATTTTGCGGTCAGCGACAATGAGTCCAGACCCATCCACACAGGCAGCCTGTTTGAAATCTCGGAAGGCGTCCTCACGGTCGTGGCCGTTGACGGTTATAGGCTTGCCATGCGGCGTGAGCGGATTGAGGACTCGGAAATCGATAAGGGCAGCTTTGTAGTGCCCGGCGCGGCTCTGTCCGAGGTCGAGAAGATAGCCAGCGACACGGACGATACACTCAAGCTGACACTTGGCTCAAAGCACGTTTTGTTCACTATCGGCGAAACGGAGCTGATATCCAGAAGGCTTGAGGGCGAATTTTTAAATTACAGGCAGGCCATACCGCAAAACACGAATTTTACAATAGAAATCGATCGCCGGGGCTTTATGAACAGTGTAGAGCGCGTTTCGCTGATGATAAGCGACAGGCTTAAAAGTCCGGTGCGTTGTGTTTTCGGTGACAATAAGGTCAGGATGCAGACCGTAACGGCGCTTGGCCGTGCCACCGACGAATGTGAGGTCAAGGGCTCTGCCGACGACCTTGAGATAGGCTTTAACAACAGATACATGCTCGATGCACTGAAGGCCGCGCCGGCAGACAAGCTAAAGGTACTGCTGACCAGCGGAATTTCACCCTGTGTGATTATTCCCGCCGACGGCAGCGATAAGTTCCTCTATATGATTCTGCCCGTGAGGCTGAAGGCCGGAGAATAGGGCAAGCAAGATTTTTATTTTATTAACACCCTGTGGAGAATGAGCTTTCTTCTCTTTTTTAGAAACAAAGAAGCGCCCCCATCCCCGTACAGCGAAAGAATAAGTAATAACCACAAGACAAAAGGCGGTGAAGTATGCAGACGGTAATAATAGACACCGATTTCATCAAACTTGACGCACTGCTTAAGTTCTCCGGCATAGCGGAGACCGGCGGCGATGCCAAGCTCATGGTGCAGGACGGCGAGGTCAAGGTTAATGGTGAAGTCTGCACCCAGCGCGGCAAAAAAATAAGACCCGGGGATATTATATTGGTCGGGGACCTTGAATTCACCGTCGAGGCGCAGTAGCGATGTATATTGAACGCATGGCAATTGAGGGTTTCCGCAATTTTATGATGCTGGAAACCGGCTTTGACAAGGGCATAAACGTCATAACAGGCGGCAACGCCCAGGGAAAGACGAATTTGCTGGAGGCCATATATTTTCTCTCCTGCGCAAGGTCATTTCGTGTCCGGGGCGACAAGGATTTGATTAACTTTGACTGCAACTTCGCCAGAATAGAGGCGGATGTCTCCGCCCTTCGGCGCGATACAAATATAGAAGTTCGTATGCATAGGGAAAGGAGGCGGCAGATTTTTTTCAACGGTGTGAGGCAGGCCTCCGCCGCTGAAATGCCGGAGCGGCTGGGCGTTGTGCTCTTTAGTCCCGATGATCTGGAAATCATCCGGGGCGGGCCGGCTGCGCGGCGCAGATTTATGGATCAGGCAATAAGCCAGTTGCGCCCGAAGTACGCAAACGCGCTCTCCGAATACGGCAGGATATACGAACACAAGACGCGCATACTCCGCGATTGGCGGGAAAAACCCTCACTTTTGGAAACTCTTGATGATTTTTCACTCAGAATGGCAAAGATATCTTCAGAGCTTATATACTACCGCTCCTCCTGGTGCGAGCGGCTCGATGAGGAAGCCTCAGCCATGCACGCCGAGATCTCCGGTGTGAATGAAAAGCTGAAACTGAGCTATAAAACCGTCAGTACGGTGGACGATCCGAGGGGGATGAAGCCCTCGGAGCTTTTTCCGCTTATTCTGAGACACCAGGAGTCGCACCGTCAGGCGGAAATTGACTCCGGACTCTGTCTTACCGGCGCACACAAGGACGATATAGAGGTTGAAATCGGCGGAAATTCTGCGAAAACCTTCGCCTCCCAGGGGCAGGTTCGAACCGCGGCGCTTTCGATGAAGCTGGCCGAGCGTGAAATCAGCAGTACAGACCGCGGGGACACCCCCGTCTTGCTCCTGGACGATGTTCTGAGCGAGCTTGACGAGAGGCGGCAGGACTTTGTTTTAAACCGCATAGGCGGCGGTCAGGTGTTCATTACCTGCTGTGAGGACAAGAGCTGTATGCAGCGCATGGGCGACAGGCTTTTTTATATGAAAAACGGCGAAATTACGTGTAATTTATAACAGGCGCTTGGAAAAATAATAGGCAGAATACACATAATGGTAGGGGGATTTCTATTTTTTCCCCTCAGCTTAAGAACTTATAGAAAACGGGCTTTTATCCCTATGCCGAGTGGATATAAGCTAAAGGAGGCCTCTTATATGTACCTGCATCTGGGTATGGACGTGGTTGTGCGAAAACAGGACATAATCGGCGTTTTTGACCTCGACAACACGAGCCAGTCGCATATAACACGCGAGTACCTGCGCCGTGCCGAGAAGAACAGACAGGTCATAGATATAAGCGGCGAGCTGCCGCGCTCCTTCATCCTGACGGCCGAGGGCGGCAGACAGAGGCTTTACCTCTCACAGATTACTCCGCAGACGCTCTTAAAGCGCTTTGAAAGCCGCACAGAGCAGTGGAAATAGATAAGCCTGCTCTTTTCAGCACGACGCAAGGACAGGGAGCCCTGTCTTCCCCCTACTTGCAAAGCGACGCCAAAAACCAGGAATAATCCAACAAAGGTGGTCTTTATACTATGGGACGCAAGGAAAAAAATCCCGACATCAGTTACCCTAACCAGAAAATAGAGGTGGTCGACCTGGAGCGAGAGATGAAGCGCTCCTACATCGACTACGCCATGAGCGTCATCGTCGGCAGAGCCCTGCCCGACGTGCGTGACGGCTTAAAGCCTGTGCACAGGCGCATATTATATACGATGTATGAGGATGGGCTGGGCTCCGACAAGCCCTACCGCAAGTCGGCCACGACTGTCGGTGCGGTGCTGGGAAGCTATCATCCGCATGGCGACGCCTCGGTCTACGACGCTCTGGTCAGAATGGCGCAGAGCTTCTCGCTGCGCTATCCTCTGGTGGACGGGCACGGAAACTTCGGCTCCATCGACGGGCACCCCGCCGCCGCCTACCGTTATACGGAGGCGAGGATGTCGAAGCTCTCCAATGAGATGCTCCGCGACATAGAGAAGGACACCGTTGACTTTTCGCCGAACTTTGACGAGCGTAAAAAGGAGCCGGTAGTTCTGCCCTCGCGCTTTCCGAACCTGCTTGTAAACGGTTCCTCGGGCATAGCTGTCGGCATGACGACGAATATTCCCCCGCACAACCTGTGTGAGGTTATAGACGCGGTTATTTGCGTCATAAATAACCCCGAGGCCGAGCTTGACGACCTGATGGAGCATATAAAGGGCCCAGACTTCCCGACAAAGGGCATTATTATGGGCAGGGCCGGCATCAGGGCCGCCTACGCCACCGGCAGGGGGCGCATCAAGGTGCGCGCACGCACGGAGATGGAGGAGTTCGGTCAGGGCCGGATGAGAATTATTGTAACCGAGATACCCTATATCGTGAACAAGGCGCGGCTTATAGAGACCATAGCCGACCAGGTCAAGGATAAGCGCATAGACGGCATTTCCGGGCTGCGTGACGAGTCTGACCGCGACGGTATGAGGATAGTCATAGAACTAAAGCGCGATGCAAACCCGCAGGTAGTCCTAAACCGTCTTTATGCCTCGACGCAGATGCAGACGACCTTTGCCATAGTGCTCCTTGCCCTTGTAAACAACCAGTCGCAGCCAAAAATCCTGTCGCTGCGCGAAATTCTCGACGAGTATATCACCTTCCAGCGCGAGGTAATAACAAGGCGCACACAGTACGACCTCAGAAAGGCCGAGGAAAGGCTCCACCTGCTTGAGGGCCTGCGTATTGCCGTCGACAATATCGACGAGGTTATTCAAATCATACGTACAAGCTATAACGACGCCAAAGAGCGCCTGATGCAGCGCTTTAGCCTCTCTGAGGTACAGGCGCAGGCCATACTGGACATGCAGCTTAAGCGCTTGCAGGGCCTTGAGAGAGACAAAATTGAGGCGGAGTATGCAGAGCTGCTGAAGAAAGTCCAGTATTACAACGAGCTTTTGTCCGATTCACATATGCTGGATCAGGTGCTCATCAGCGAGCTTGAAGAGATACGTGACAAGTACGGCGACGAGCGCAAGACGGAAATTGCAATCGTCGAGGACGAAATAGATATAGAGGATCTCATAGACGAGGAGGACTGTGTCTATACGCTCACGAACGCTGGCTATATAAAACGCCTTCCGGCGAACACTTACAGGGCGCAGAGACGCGGCGGGCGCGGTATATCGGCCCAGGGCCTGCGCGAGGAGGATTACGTCGAGACAGTGTTCACAGCCTCGACCCATGACTATATACTGTTTTTTACAAATTTCGGCAAGGCATATAGGAAGAAGGGCTATTTGATACCTGAGGCAGGGCGCACAGCAAAGGGCGCGAATATAATAAATATCCTGCCCATAGAGCAGGGCGAGAGGGTCACCGCCATGCTGCATGTGCGCGAGTACCCGGAGGACAGGTTCCTTGTCATGGTAACAAGGAAGGGCACGGTTAAGCGTATGTGCTTCAGCGAGCTGAAGAATATCAGGAACGTCGGCATCCGCGCGCTTAATCTCGATGAAGACGATGAGCTCATTAGCGTGCGCAAGACCGACGGCACCGACAATATACTCATAGTCACCCATCAGGGCATGGCCATCTGCTTCCGCGAGACCGATGTGCGCCCCATGGGCAGAAACGCCGCCGGCGTGCGCGGCATAAGGCTGCGCGAGGGCGACTTCTGCGTCTCGGCTTCCAGGGCGGGAGAGGGCGTCGACTTGCTGACCGTCACCGAAAACGGCTATGGCAAGCGCACCCCCATAGAGGATTATCTGCGTGGTGGCGAGGATGAAAACGCGCCGAGAACACCGCAGAACCGTGGCGGCCTGGGCCTTAAAAACTACAATATTACCGAAAAAACCGGGCCGGTGGCGGCGGCAAGAGTTGTCAACGACACCGACGACATCCTGCTTATATCCGACGACGGCACCATAATTCGAATGCCGGCCTCAGATATCAGCGTCTACGGCAGGGCAACCCAGGGCGTCAGGCTCATGCGTGTTGCAGAAGGCGCGAGGGTCATCTCTCTTGCGGGAGTGGAGAGAGAGGATTCCGAGGATACGGAGGATACGGAGACTTCCGAAGATACGGAGAATACAGAAACCGCTGAAGCTGCCGGGGAAGAGAAGGAGTAAGGCTGTCCTTTCCTCACGCGTGAGAAGGTAAAACACGCACAGGTGAGAGTGAACTTATCCACAGCTGTGTGGATAAGCCAACTGAAATGATTGTGGAGGCAGTTTGCTAAGGGCGCCATAAATTTATCACCGCACATCCCAACAAAGGAGAATTCACAATGGCAGAAAACATAATGAACGCTAAGGATTACGATGCGTCACAAATACAGGTGCTTGAGGGCCTGGAGGCCGTCAGAAAGCGCCCGGGCATGTATATCGGCACGACCTCTGCAAGGGGTCTGCACCATCTGGTGTACGAGATTGTGGACAACGCCATTGACGAGGCGCTGGCCGGCTACTGCACCGAGATTGAAGTTACGATAATGGAGGGAGACATTATCTCCGTGCGTGACAACGGCCGCGGCATCCCGACGGGAATTCAGGAGCAGACGGGTAAATCCGCACTTGAGGTTGTATTTACCGTCCTGCACGCCGGAGGCAAGTTCGGCGGTGGCGGCTATAAAGTCTCGGGCGGTCTGCACGGCGTGGGCGCATCTGTCGTCAACGCCCTGTCCGAATGGCTGGAGGTAGAGGTCTGCAATGGCGATAGCCTCTGGCAAATGAGGTTTGAGCGCGGAGAGGTGACGAAGCCCTTGACTGTGGTCCCATACGAGGGCTGCCGCGGCTCAAAGATAAGTTTCAAGCCCGACCCCGAGATATTTGAGGAGACGGCCTTTGAGTTCGAGACGCTCAAGGCACGTCTGCGCGAACAGGCCTTCCTTAACGCCGGACTTAAAATCCACCTTGTAGATGAGCGCAACGGCATGGAGCAGCAACTTGAGATGCACTACGAGGGCGGTATCTGCTCCTTCGTTGAGCATATAAACAAGAACAAAACGGCACTGCACCCGGATGTTATCAGCCTTTCCGGTCAGAGGGACGACAGCATCGCAGAGGTGGCCATGCAGTACACCGACAGCTATAACGAAGTGATTCTGTCCTTCGCCAACAACATCCGTACCACCGAGGGCGGCATGCACGAAACCGGCTTCAAGGCCGCCATCACAAGGGTCTTAAACGATTACGGTAAGCGCCACAACTACCTCAAGGGCGAGGAGAAGCTCTCTGGCGAGGACACGCGCGAGGGGCTCACTGCCGTCATCAGCGTCAAGCTCACAGACGCACAGTTCGAGGGTCAGACCAAGACCAAGCTCGGCAACAGTGAAATCAGGACGCTTGTGGACAACATAGTCACGGAGAAGCTCAGCACCTTCCTGGAGGAAAACCCCTCCGTGGGCAGGGCGATACTGGATAAGGCGGTCATGGCTTCGCGGGCGCGCGAGGCCGCGAGAAGGGCAAGGGACTTAACCCGGCGGAAGAACGTTCTTGAGGGCTCCACCCTCCCGGGCAAGCTCGCCGACTGCAACGAGCGCGACCCGGCCCTGACAGAAATCTACATTGTCGAGGGAGACTCCGCGGGCGGCTCCGCCATTGAAGGGCGGGACAGCCGCTTCCAGGCCATACTTCCTCTCTGGGGAAAAATGCTTAACGTGGAAAAGGCCCGTGCTGACAAGGTCTATGGCAATGACAAGCTCACACCCGTCATTACGGCCCTCGGCGCGGGTATAGGCGAGGAGTTTGATATTGAAAAGCTCCGCTACCACAAGGTAGTCATAATGGCCGACGCCGACGTAGACGGCAGCCATATCAGGACCCTGCTTCTGACCTTCTTTTTCCGCTTCATGCGTCCGCTGATTGAAAATGGCCATGTCTACGCTGCCCAGCCGCCGCTCTATAAGCTGGTGCGCGGCAAGGTTACGCGTTACGCGTACAGCGATGCCGAGCGTGATATGATTTCTGCGGAGATGAGGGGCAACGACCCGAACGCGAAAATCGATATCAGCCGCAACAAGGGTCTTGGAGAAATGAACGCGCATGAGCTGTGGGAGACTACGATGGACCCCGAGCGGCGGACCCTTCTGCGTATAGAGCTTGCTGACGCGGTAGCTGCCGACGAGATATTCACCATACTCATGGGCGAAAAGGTCGAACCGAGGCGCGAATTCATAGAGCAAAACGCAAAAAATGTCATGAATCTTGATATATAGGAGCGCACAAATGCCAAAGAAGGAAGTGACCATCTATACCGACGGTGCCTGTTCCGGAAACCCGGGGCCCGGCGGCTGGGGCGCAATACTCAAATACCGCGGTATTGAAAAGGAGCTCTCTGGCGGTGAGAGCCAGACCACGAACAACCGCATGGAGCTTTTGGCGGTTATTTCTGCGCTGGAGGCTCTGAAAGAGCCATGCAAGGTCACGCTTTACAGCGACTCAAAATACGTAACTGACGCTGTCGAAAAGGGCTGGGCCCGCTCCTGGATGGCGAAGGGCTGGAAAAAAAGCGACAAAACACCCGCGAAGAACCCGGATTTGTGGGAGCGGCTGCTGAAACTGCTGGAGATACACGATGTCAGCTTCGTTTGGGTCAAGGGCCACGCGGAGAATGCGTATAACAACCGCTGCGACGAGCTGGCGGTCATGGAGAGCAAGAGATTACGATAAATCGTACTGCTGCTATGCTAAGAGCCACGGGCCCGTGTCACCGCTCGGCAGGAGGGCAGTATGAAGTAAGTCGCTATTTCGCAAAGTGGGCAAATACAGGCACAAGGGGAGAGGGATTTTAGATTTCCCTCTCCCCTTATTATTTCTGCTTAAAGCAGCCTTGAAGAAACTGCGGATTTCACCCTGCCAGCCTTCGAAGTATATCGGGAGCAAAAATGCGCCAATTTAAAACCAATATAAAAAGAGCCGCCGAATTCGGCGGCCCTGCGATATAAGAAACCACAGATAAGCAAATTTCAAAGGCGGAGAAGCAATTCTCCGCCTTGTTTTTGCCCTATTTACTTTGTGAGCGCGTTAAGCCTGAGGGTGAGACTGCTCTTTTTGCGAGCAGCGTTGTTTTTATGCAAAAGGCCCTTTGATACTGCGTGGTCAACAGCCTTGACAGCCACCTTGTATGTCTCTCCCGCGGCCTCCTTGTCGCTTTGCGCCACTGCGGCGTCAAACTTCTTAAGGCTGGTCCTGAGCTGGGACCTGTAGGACTTGTTCCTCGCGTTCTGAGCCCGGCTAAGCAAAACACGTTTCTGCGATGATTTAATATTCGCCAAATAACTCACCTCCCAAACAGTTTATCATTACATCTGTGCAGATAGTTATTCTAACACCTAAGGCAATAAATTGCAACATATTTTAATAAAAATTTTTTATTTTCTGAATACTTGGCGCCGCAAAGCGGAGAATAACGGCAAAAGGACAAATCTCGGAGGTGCAAAATGATAATAAAAAGAACCGACCTCGCCGTCGAAGCAAAGGAAATTTGGCGTGAAAGCGCGGGGGAGACTACCCAGCTTATGGGTGTGGAGGCAAGGGAGAAGCAGAGCTTCGGCCTGAGTGTCGAGACTGTAAAGATTCTCGATGAAATGGGCGAGCAGTCCCTCGGAAAGCCGAAGGGGACATATATTACCATCACCCTGCCCGAAAATCATGATGAGGAGCAGTTTACCAATGCCTGTCTCGCCCTCTCCGCTGAGCTTCGTGAGCTTATAAACGACAGCGGCAAGGAGCAGATTCTTGTAGTTGGGCTTGGCAACCGGTATATAACGCCCGACAATCTAGGCCCAAACAGCCTCAGACACACCATGGTCACCAGACATCTGGTCGAAAAGGTCAAGGAATATTTTGGAAACTTTCGGCCTGTCTCCACGCTTGAGGCCGGGGTGCTGGCAAATACGGGTGTCGAGAGCGCCGAAATGGTGCGCGCCCTGTGCGAAAAGGTGCGTCCGGCGGCCGTCATTGTGATAGACGCCTTGGCCTCGCGTCGTTTAAGCCGAGTGTGTACTACCATTCAGCTTGCTGATACAGGTATAGTGCCCGGCTCCGGCGTCGGCAACAGCCGCGCTGAAATAAGTCAGGCAACGCTCGGGGTTCCCGTAATAGCAATCGGCGTACCCACGGTGGTTGATGCAGGTACGCTTGCAGCCGACTTGATGGAAAGCGCGGGCATAGGCAGTGCAGACCCGGAGAAGTTCGGAGAGTTTGGAGGAAATCTCATCGTTACGCCCCGTGACATTGACGAGAAGATGGGAGAGCTGGCAAAGATTATCGGATACAGCATTAATCTAGCGCTTCAGGACAACATGACAATTTCGGACGTGACGTCCTTTTTAAGCTAAATATAGGGGGCCGCAAGCACGGTCCCCCTACATATTGTTTATCACTCACTTTATAAAGGTGATGCGATTCTCCACCCTCGGTTTTGCCTGCGGAGGTGTTGCAATCTGTCCGACTGCAATGCCTATGCTGAAGGTGTGGTCCTCGGGGATTCCGAGCGTGGAGGCGTATTTGCGGCCGTCCTCACTTTCAAAGTAGTTTTTAAGACAGCCGATTATGACCGAGCCGAGTCCGAGACTCTCCGCTGCGAGCGACATATTTTCCACGGCAATTCCTGCGTCAACGTCGAGGTAGTTCGAATCCGTTTTCCCGGTGAGCATTATAAAGGTCGGCGCGCCATGGCAGAAGTCCCGCACTTTGCCGTCATTAAACGCAAAATCTGAAAAGTTCTTTGCAATCGTGGAGATTACCTCGGGGTTTTGAATTACATAGAAGCGTATATGCTGCGTGTTTCTGGCCGTAGGGGCCCAGATGCCTGCTGTGAGAATCGTGCTTAGCTCCGCGTCACTGATCTGGACGCCTCTCTGATAGTCCTTTGTGCTCCTTCGAGACAGGATTACATCCATGACTGGATTGCTTATATAATCGCCCATTATCTTCATCTCCTTTTTAGTGGTAATAAATATTATAAAGGAGACTGGCAAAATATGCAATGTTTCACGTGAAACAATTATGACCTCTTTTAGAAAAAGTTTCACGTGAAACATTGAAAAAAGGTTCAGACGTGCTATAATAAGCAGGAGCGTTTGTTGCAGCGCCGTTGCTTGCCTCCGGGCAAGCGGTCTTTTTCTACCGGCAAAAGCAAAACTGCAGCGCGCAACAGAAAAACGGATCTGCTGAACAAATATAGAAATACAGGCAAGTACGGCCATGGGAGGCAAAAATGGGAAAGATTATTGCCGTCGTTAACCAAAAGGGAGGGGTGGGGAAGACCACCACCTGTATAAACCTCTGCTGCGCTCTGACAGAGAGCGGCAAAAAGGTGCTGCTTTGCGACATGGATCCGCAGGGGAACAGCACCTCGGGCATGGGGCTGGACAAGAACACGGTCTCTCCCACGGCTTACGACGTGATAATAAACGGCGTGGACGCCGTAAAAGCGGTTATTGGCACAAAGTACGGCGATGTTTTGCCTTCAAACAAGGTTCTCTCCGGCGCCGGCATAGAGCTTGTCGGCATTCCGGAGCGTGAGTTTAAGCTCCAGAACGCCTTAAGGCCGCTCAGGGAGCAATATGACTATATAATCATCGACTGCCCGCCTTCGCTTGAGCTGCTGACGCTCAACGCGCTGTGCGCGGCCGATTCCCTGCTTGTTCCGGTGCAGTGCGAATACTTTGCGCTGGAGGGGCTCAGTGACCTTTTGACCACGCTCAGGATTATAAAAAGGAGACTAAATCCGACTCTTGAGATAGAGGGCGTTCTGCTCACGATGTACGACGGGCGGACAAATCTTTCGCTCCAGGTGGCGGAGGAGGTCAAAAAATACTTTAAATCCAGGGTTTTTAGAACAGTTATACCGCGGAATGTGCGCCTTTCCGAGGCACCCAGCCATGGAAAGCCCGCGGTGGTTTATGATCGCAGCTCACGCGGGGCGAGGGCCTATCTGGATCTCGCTGCGGAGCTGGTCAGACTTTGAGGAGGAGGATAAAAAATGGCTGAAAAAGGGCTTGGCGCGGGTCTGGGCGCGCTGCTGGGAGAGGCGGCGCTTGAGGACAGCTCGACGGATTTTCTGTTTTTGCCCATATCTAAGGTCGAAACGGCGCCGAACCAGCCGAGAAAGCAATTTGACGAGGTACAATTAGCGGAGCTTGCGGATTCTGTTGCTGAGCACGGAATAATACAGCCGCTGACGGTGCGCAAGCTCGCCTCGGGTTATTATCAGATTATAGCCGGGGAGCGGCGCTGGCGCGCGGCGCGCATGGCGGGACTTACCGAGGTGCCGGTGCGCATAATAGAGGCAGACGACAGGAAGGCGATGGAGCTTGCCCTGGTTGAGAACCTACAGCGTGCCGACCTAAGCCCGATGGAGGAGGCAGAGGGCTACCGCGCACTGATGGATGAATACGGCTTCACGCAGGAGCAGGTCTCTGAGCGTGTGGGCATATCACGTCCGTCTGTGGCAAACGCCCTGAGGCTGCTTAGCCTGCCCGAGTCCGTCAAGGCCTTCCTGGAGATTGGCGAGCTGACCCCCGGCCACGCGCGCGCGATACTGCAGGTGAAGGGAGAAAGCACGCAGGAGGAGTTTGCAAGTCTCATAGTTCGGGAGGGGCTATCCGTCCGGAAAGCGGAGGCAATGGCTGCAAAAATTTCAAAGGAAGCGGAAAAATCCAAAGAAAAGACGAAGAAAGC
>JAAYOL010000009.1 GCA_012520395.1 Clostridiales bacterium | reverse complement strand
ACCTTTTTCTGCATTCCTATTTTACCGAAAACATACGATGACTA
This sequence comes from Clostridiales bacterium, assembly GCA_012520395.1. GTDB lineage: Bacteria > Bacillota > Clostridia > Oscillospirales > Oscillospiraceae > DUPK01. Next base: position 35,032 of record JAAYOL010000009.1, on the reverse strand, counting down.
TTGCTTTATTTATTTTGTGGTTACAAATTAGTATTTATAATACATTATAATGACACAAAAGATAAAGAAATACAAGAAATATTATACGATATTAGAGCAAATATATAAGAATATTATACCAAGTAGCCTGTTTTGCGCATTTTGTTGAAAATACTTGAATCATTTGTTATAATGTCAAAAACATCTGGTCGGCAAAAGCGTATGTCTGGAGGTCTTTAGTTGAAACGATTACTTGCTTTAATTCTGGTTATAGCCGCCATAGCGTCTTTTGCCCCGGCTTACGCCGCCTCTCCCGGTGGGGCGGATGACCCCTTGATTTCCCTGAGCTATCTTCCAGATTACATATCAAATATACTCAACAGGGCAGAGGGTCTTATTGAGGAGTCGCTGGGCAAGCTAAAAGACACCATGACAACGCGCCTGGCTCAGACGGCGGTAACCCTGCCGTCCGGCGAAAACTTTGCCTATAATTATAAGAAGCTCTATCTTTCCCGCGGCGGCACCGTGAACATCGGGACAGGTGGAAGCATAAATCTAATTTCCGGTACTGCCCGCATAACCGATCTGAGCGGATCGGTTATCAATGTTTCTGACGGCAAGCTAGTAGGGAAGGGGCAGACGATAACTGCGAATAACCGCTATTTTGCGGCCGAAAACACTTTTGTCGAGTTCACAGTCTTTTCTGACAGCGCGACCATTTCTGTCAACGGGGGATATTCTACGCTGCAAAGCGGAGCAATTCCCGCCGCATGGAGCTTTACGGATATTGATAACCATTGGGCAAGGGACAACATCCTATACCTGGCGCTCAACGGTTATGTAAATGGTATGGGCCAGCAGCTCTTTGAGCCGAATTATATGATGAGCCGCGCCATGTTTGTAACAGTAATTGGTCGTATTTGCGGCGTGAACACTACACTATACGCTTCCACGCCATTTGCCGACGTTAATATATCCGAGTGGTACGGGCCGTATGTGGCTTGGGCCGCCCAGAACGGAATAGTAAACGGCTTCGAGGATGGCACATTCCAGCCGAACCAATCTATAACGAGGGAACAGATGTCCCTGGTAATTATGCGCTTTGCCGATTTTCAGGGTCTGGTATTGGCCGATACGGTCTCCGGATCTACCTTCAGCGATGACCGTCTTATCAGCTCATGGGCAAAGTCGGCCGTATATCAAGCCCAGCGTGCAGGAATACTCAGAGGCCGGGATACCGGTGAATTTGATCCCAAGGGCACCGCGACCCGTGCAGAGGTCTGCACAATGCTGAATCGGTATATAAATGCTTCAATCAACACATAAGCTGACCCTGCATAATATGTAGTGGGTCGCAAGACTCACAACTTATTAGGAGGTGTCCCATGGGATTTGGCGGTTTCGGCGGCGGTGACAACTGCTGTTGGATTATTATAATCCTGATCGTCCTGTGCTGCTGCTGTGGCAACGGCCTTGGCTCGTCTACCTGCTGCAGATAAAACAAAGGCGAATACCTAATACTTGCCCGCGAGAGCTGCGAAGTCTAACTTCGCAGCTCTTGTTTATTCCGCAGCATACTAGAGCCCTGAACTTGTTGACTGTCTCCCAAAACCGTCAACGGGAAACCTGTCGTAGCGGTATTAGGGATAAGGACAACGCAAAGAAAATCAGCGCCCGCCGGAGACAACCGGCGGGCGCAATCATGTTGATATTAGCTAGGGGGAAATAGCGATTGCATATCCAGCCCCCAATTTTCCGCAGTTTCTACAAAACCACCGAGGAGCTTTAAAGCAAATTCGGAAACTGCTTTGCTCCTTAATATGTTACTAATTGCGGTGTAAATATAATCCTTGAGCAACGCCTGAGAAGCAATAACTAATAGGGCGATAATCACAATCGCAATAAGTAGGGCCCGTGCAAAGCGGGCCTTTTGCTTTTTGCGGCAGCCGCCGAGTGCCCAGATAATAATAAGCAGAAGGTTAACTCCGGGTATCATCAGAAGAAATATGATTCCCACCCAGCCCATTAAGGAGATTGAGTCAGTATTGGGCTGACTTAGCGGCTCATCGTTTAAAAACCTCCTGACATGCTCATCAAGCTCATTGTCAGGCTCAGTCCTTGAAACGGGGGAGGTCTTAGGGAAGTCCTGCCTTGTATCCTGAGAAAAGAACATTTCCAAATTCGCAATCGGTTCCTCAGAAGCATCCGAAGGGGTGTCCTGCGCCTTTTCGTCAAAATTCTCTGACTCAACATCAGTCTCCGGGAAACTGAACTTTTCCATCAGCGGCAGGGAAGTAAATAGCTCATCCATATCTGTGGGTATCGATATTTCGGGCGCTTCCGTAATGGGCGCAGCTTCCTCCTGGAGTTCATATAAAGGAACTTCGACGACAGGCAAATCATTTTGGGTTTCGACGTCAGTCGATTCATCTTCTGCGTCAGGGATTTGACCGGATAGCGGAGGTGCTGGTTGCACAGACTGAGAGACAGGCGGTCTGTAATAGACGACATCCCCTGATTCCAATTCCCTCACCATTACAGAACTCAGGACCTCCGGGCTGAGCCCATCCGATAACGGAGCACCGCAATTTCCGCAATAGCTATATTTACTGCTAATTCTGGCGCCGCATTTAGTACAGAAATTTCTCAAACCCGCTCAACTCCCGAACAGTATTGCCTTGCAATTAGTTTTATTTTTATTATAACTTATAAACCACAAAATTCCTAGGAAAATTTAAAATTAAGCTTGAAAAAAGGGAGAATATTTGCTATTCTGTTAGCAGAACATATGTTCGGTAAGGGGTGGTATATATAGATGTCATTGAAAAGCTGACGATATTGACCGCAGCGGCAAAGTACGACGTTGCCTGCACCTCCAGCGGCGCCGAACGCCGGGGGCAAAAGGGCGGCATCGGAAATGCGTCGGCAGCGGGGATATGCCACAGCTTTGCCGCCGACGGGCGCTGTATTACGCTTCTGAAGGTGCTTATGAGCAATTCCTGTGTCTTCGATTGCAGTTATTGCGTAAACCGCCGTTCTAACGATACTAAAAGGGCCACGTTTGAGCCGCGTGAACTTGCCGACCTTACAATACAGTTTTATAGGCGCAACTATATAGAGGGGCTTTTTTTGAGCTCCGGCGTTATTAGAAACCCCGACTATACCTGTGAGCAAATGATAAAGATACTCGAAATTCTGCGCTACGAGTATCGTTTCGGCGGCTATATCCACGCCAAGGCCATACCGGGAGCAGACGAGCTTCTGATTAGAAGGATGGGCCTTCTGGCCGACAGGATGAGCGTAAATATTGAGCTGCCTTCACAAAAGAGTCTCCAGCTTCTTGCACCCGATAAAAATAAGGACAACATCCTCAAGCCGATGGGGCTTATACGGCAGAGCATCACCGAAAGCCGAACGGAGCTGGTGCGCTACAAAAGCGCGCCGCAGTTCGCTCCGGCCGGACAGAGCACTCAGATTATAATTGGTGCCACGCCTGAGACAGACTACCAGATTCTGAATCTGGCCGCAGCCCTTTATAAAAAATACGAGCTGAAAAGAGTGTTTTATTCCGCCTATATGCCGGTTGTCGAGGGGAAGAATCTTCCGTCACTTACAACCAAACCGCCGCTCTTGCGTGAACACAGGCTGTACCAGGCCGATTGGCTGCTGAGATTCTATAAGTTTGACGCTTCGGAGCTTCTGGATGAGAAAAATCCCAACTTCAACCCCTTTGTAGACCCAAAGTGCAGCTGGGCGCTTGCACACCTCGACAGTTTTCCGGTTGATGTAAACACTGCGCCTTACGAGACTCTGCTGCGGGTGCCCGGGATAGGCGTAAAAAGCGCTCAGCGAATAATCAAGGCAAGAAGGGCGGGGCCGCTGAATTTTGATGGACTGAAAAAACTCGGGGTAGTGATGAAAAGGGCGCAGTATTTTATTCTTTGCAGCGGCAGGGGGATGGAAGGGCTGAAAATCTCGCACGACAGCATATTGCGTGGCCTTTTGTCTGACAGAAGCATGCAGCTTATGGAGGGCTCTAGTGGTGAGCAGCTTAGCCTTTTCGATGACACTACGGTCACAAGGGGGGATATAATAAAATGTCTGACGGGCCAGATTTGATATACAGATACGATGGCAGCTTCAAGGGGCTGATGTGCTGTGTGTTCGAGAGTTTTTACCAAAGGGAAACTCCGCTGCGCGTCATAAGCCATGCCGAGACGCAGGAATCTCTTTTTGAGATACGCGAGGTGGTCACGGACAATACGAAAGCCTCGCGCGTGATGAGGGCCGTTGTCGAAAAAATCTCCGGCGAGGCTATGAATCTTGTTTACAGCGCTTATCTCAGCGACCTGAAGGACAAGGAATTGCATATCCTGCGCTTTCTCCGTCTGGGTTTTAAATACGGTGCGAGCGTTATGAGAATGCTGACTGACGACACGGTCAGGATATTGAACAAGGCCGTGACGCATCTGAGCAACGAGGCGGCGCTTCTGCGCGGTTTCGTGAGGTTTTCAGACTTCGGCGGTGGGCTGGTCGCAACCATCGAGCCAAAAAACAATGTCCTACCCGTAATAAAGCACCATTTTCTAAGCCGCTATCCGGACGGCTGCTTTATAATATACGACAAGACTCATAAGCTGGTTTTGCTGGCCCAGCAGGGAAGGAGCCGTATTATTCAGGTTGATGATTTTGTTCCGCCCCAGGCGGGCAATGATGAACTGCGTTACCGCACTATGTGGAAGCGGTTTTACGACACCATTGCGGTTGAGGGGAGGGAAAATCCCAAGTGCCGCATGACGCATATGCCTAAGCGATACTGGGCGCATTTGACAGAAATGCAGACTCCGCCCGATACGAGGCCTATAACAGATGCGCCCGCGCGCCTAACATCGAACAATACTCCCGCTTCAGGGCTTCGATAAATTAGCTAACGAAAAGTCCATGGCAAAAATCGCCATGGACTTTTATATTTTATTGAAGTGCTGGAATATTTATGCTATTATAATTAGCAGCGTTTGCTATGTATTTGGAGGTGGAAAAATGCGAAGCTGCACGGAACTGCAGGAACCCGTTAAAAGGTCTGCGCTCCGGATAAAATGCGGGATAGTATATTATAGTTTTCTCAGACGCGTGATCTGGCTAACAAAGCGCGCGAAATTTGCCTCGCGCTACGGTGAACCCCTGCCGTATTCGCATTTTTGCCATGAGACTATTCTTCTTAGAAAGCTTAAAGACCTTGATATGCAGTACCAATACAACAAGATAACAAACTTAAAGATTGCGGCGAGCAAACTAAACGGAATTATTCTGCGTCCAGGAGAAGTGTTCAGCTTTTGGAAGCTCATTGGCAAGCCCACTCGTTCAAAGGGCTATTCGGAGGGGATGGAGCTATATGGTGGCAAGGTAAAGCCCGGGGTGGGCGGCGGCCTGTGCCAGATGTCGAATTTGATTTACTGGATGACCCTTCATACACCGCTGAGGGTTATTGAACGTCACAGACACGGCTATGATGTTTTTCCGGACTCAAACAGAACACAGCCGTTCGGGAGCGGCGCAACCTGCTTTTATCCGTATATTGACTTGATGATAAAGAATGAAACAAACGAAGACTTTCAGCTGCTGATAAATGTTGGAGAAGAGTTCCTTGAGGGTGAGTGGCGTTCAACGACTCCTCCTGCGCTGCGATATGAGATAATTGAGAAAAACCATATTATGAGGGCAGAGTATTGGGGAGGATTCAGCCGCTGCAATGAAATCTATCGACGGACATTCAATTTGGAAGGGCAGATGATAGACGAAGAACTCGTAACCGCGAATGCCGCCCTCATGATGTACTCACCGTTTTTGTCTGAATCTGCCGAGTCCGCTACATAGATTACACAGATATAGTAGAGCGAGGAAAATAACTAGGGCCAAGAGGGAGAGTTATGAAGAAAAAATGTTTGTTCTATCCGTTTTGTTGTTGCTAGGGGCGCTGGTTTTGGAAACACTTCCCTTTGGAGCGGTCCTTCTGCTTTGCCAGATATCCCGGAGGGTATGACAAAGAAACTATTCTTCTCTGCTTGACGCACTGTGGTTAGGCAAACGAATGAACAATTAAGCCCGGGAGGCAGAGCCGTCCCGGGCTATTTTCATTTGTCACTGCGCCCCGAACAAGAGGTCGTTCATGTTGTAAATGCGGGCCTTATTCTGCTTTGCAAGATACTTAGCCGCCCTTACAGTGCCGGCTGCAAGTACCTCGCGGGAGTAAACAGTGTGCTTAAACTCTATCACTTCATCGCTCCCGGCAAATATGACCTCATGCTCTCCCGGTATTGTTCCTCCGCGCACCGCCGATATTCCAATCTCATTCTTACCGCGTGGGTCGCGGGTACTTCTGCGCTCATAAATATACTCGGGGGAGGTTTTAAGCCCCTCTGAGGCGGCATCGGCAAGCATAAGGGCCGTGCCGCTCGGAGCGTCAATCTTTTTGTTGTGATGGCGCTCGACAATTTCTATATCAAACTCCCTGCCGAGGGCCTCGGCCGCTTTCCTGACGAATTCGAGGAGCAGGTTTATTCCTATGGACATATTAGCTGACTTGAAGATGGGAATGGTTTCAGCCGCGCTGTTTATCATGGCTATATGATCGGTGGAATAGCCCGTGGTGCAGAGCACGGCAGGGAGGGAGCGGGCAATGCAGTATGAAAGAAGGGGAGGGAGAGCTGAGGGATGTGAGAAGTCAACAACTACATCCGCACTTCCGCCATACTCCATTGGGTCGGCATATACGGGGAAATCGGAGAGCTTAACTGTGTTGATGTCAAGACCCGCAACGATTTGAATATCGCCTCCCGCCCGACATGCTTCTACAACAGCCTTCCCCATGCGCCCGTTACAGCCCGAAATAATAAGCTTAAGCATTAGGCTCACTCTTTCCTATGTATTTTGATCAGACATTCAGACCCTTGCTGCGCATGGCCTTCTTAAGCCTCTCCAGATTGTGTGGCTCCATTTCGCACAGCGGGAGACGAAGCTCGCCCGCGTCCATTCCAAGCAGATTCATGGCAGTCTTGATGGGTATGGGGTTAACTTCATAGAACATCGCGTTCATCAACGGCACATAGCTAAGGTGAAGCTTGCGTGCCGCGGCAAAGTCCTCCTTAAGGCAGAGGTCGCAGATTTCCGACATAACTTCCGGCAGAATGTTTGCCATAACAGATATAACGCCCTTTCCGCCGAGGGCGCCCATGCTGACCGCTTCGGTGTCGTTACCGCTCCAGAAGTTCAGATCGTCACCGCAGAGTGCCATTGCCTCGTTTATCAGTGTGTAATTGCTGGAGGCTTCCTTTGTTCCGTTGATGTTGGGGTGCTTTGAGAGTTCATAATAAGTTTCGGCAGTAAAGCCGCAGCCCGTACGGCCGGGTACGTTATAGAGTATTATGGGGATATTGACGCTGTCGGCCAGAGCTGTGTAATGCTTTATCAGGCCCTTCTGGGTGGCCTTGTTGTAATAGGGCGTTACGACGAGCAGTCCGTCGGCGCCTGACTGCTCTGCGCTTTTGCAGAGAAATTTCGAAGCTTCGGTGTCGTTGCTGCCGGCCCCCGCAATAACGGGCACGCGGCCATTAGTGTACTTAACGCAGTAATCGACTGTCGCTACATGCTCTTCAAGCGACTGTGTGGAGCTCTCTCCGGTCGTGCCACAGATAATAATCGACGAAGTTCCGCCGGCTATCTGAAAATCAATAAGTTCGCCGAGCTTATCGAAGTTAACCTTGCCGTCCTTGAACGGAGTAACTATGGCAACGCCGCAACCTGTAAAAATGGGTGTTTTCATTGATAGACCTCCAATTAAATATAATTTTCGGCGCAAAGCAGCTCGGCAAGCAGCATGGCTCCGCCCGCTGCGCCTCTAAGAGTATTGTGGGAAAGACATACAAACTTATAATCGTACTGTGTGTCTGGGCGCAGGCGTCCGATAGACACGGCCATGCCCTTATCGATGTCCCTGTCGAGCCTGGTCTGGGGACGGTTATCCTCTTCAAAGTAGTGCAGGAACTGTTTGGGGGCGGTGGGCAGATCAAGCTCCTGGGCCCTTCCCGCGAAGGACTTCCAGATTCTTATCATCTCATCCTTTTCAGGCTTCTGTTTAAAGGATACAAACACTGCCGCCATGTGTCCGTCAGAGGCGGCAACGCGGATGCACTGTGCGGTAATAGATGGGTCGGTGGCATTTTTTATTACGCCGTCTTCCACCTTTCCCCAGAGCTTCATCGGCTCGCGCTCGGATTATTCCTCCTCGCCGCCGATATAGGGAATTACATTGTCGACCATTTCCGGCCAGGATTTAAAGGTTTTACCAGCGCCGGATATGGCCTGGTATGTGCAGACGAGCACCTTATCTATGCCGTAGCCGCGAAGGGGGTGGAGTGCGGGGATGTAGCTTTGGAGTGAGCAGTTGGATTTCACGGCGATAAAGCCGCGCTTAGTGCCGAGGCGTTTTCTCTGTGCCTCAATTACCTCCAGATGCTCGGGATTTATCTCGGGCACCACCATCGGAACGTCGGGGGTCCAGCGGTGCGCGCTGTTGTTTGAAACAACGGGGCACTCAAGCTTTGCGTACTTTTCTTCCAGCGCCTGTATCTCATCCTTATTCATGTCAACGGCTGAAAATACGAAGTCCACTTCCGCAGCTATGGCCTCCGCGTCGATTTGCGCGTCTTTGACGATAATGTCCTTTGACTGCTCCGGCATGGGAGTATCAAGGGCCCAGCGAGAGCCGACGGCGTCCTCGTAGCGTTTGCCTGCACTGCGGGGGCTTGCGGCAATAACCGTAAGCTCGAACCAAGGGTGGTTTTCCATCAGTGAAACGAATCGCTGGCCCACCATGCCTGTTCCGCCAATGACTCCTACTTTGTATTTCTTCATAATAATACCTCCGATAGTATAGTGCATTTCATGCTTTTTTAGCTCCGGAATAATCAGCCGGAAAAAAATAATGATAAAATAATAATCAGCGGGTTGAAAAACCAGCTGATTTTGTAATATAATGTTCCCTAATGGCCTAGGGAATATATATTTCAAAAGCAGATAGCTCTCCATCATAACTGATGACAGTCGCCCGGTTATTCACCAAGCAACCAGTACCCCCGACTCCGATTTCGGAAGAACTTCGGCGACCTGCCCTTTCACAGCATATCAACGGACATCGGAGCCCTACCTGCTGTTACTCTTATGGGTCGCACCTCTACTGCGATTCGATTATTTAATTTATACTATCATGCTGCTTAGATTGTGTCAATATACTTCGGCCACAAAAATTACCCTCTGAGCAAGTCCAATGCGCTACAATTTATACATACGGAGAATTATCATGAGAAGAAAACTGCACCGACTACTTCGCACCGTCCTGCCAACCCTGCTCTCAGCCATGCTTCTTATAGGTGGCACACCCTACGCCGGGGCTTCATCGCCCCTGAATACTACGATAAGAGTGGCCCTGCGCCATGCCGGCAATGGCACCGACGTGTCTTCAGCCTCGCTTGTCAACTACGTCGGGCATGGGTTTTATTTCGGTTATTTCGACTCTTCCAGAAACTTTGTCAAAAACTCGGTCGAAACGGCTGTGGGTGCAACTTCGCTGGATATAACCGTATCCGGCTCGACGATTACTGTAACAAACCGCCAGACATCGCAGATGCTCTACCAGATAGATACCAATACCAATTACCCGCTTGCTATCATGCCTATACCGGGGCCGGGGGAAAAGTGTGTAACCTGGCTTGGCTCCGTAAAATACTATGGCGCGTTTGAGTTTTCTGCTCTTTCTAACGGCTATATGCAGGTAGTCAATGTCCTGAATATTGACGACTATCTCAAAGGTGTTGTGCCCGAGGAAATGATGCCCTACTGGCCGCTGGAGGCATTAAAGGCCCAGGCCATGTGCGCCAGAAACTATGTAATGACGCATCTTAACAGCCACGGCTCCTTCGATGTGTGCAATACCACCTGCTGTCAGGTGTACGGCGGCCTGACTAAGGCGAGTGCAGCGACAGATGCCGCGGTGGATCAGACAAGCGGCCTTTTCATTCGCTTTAACGGTGAACTTTGTCAGACCTATTATCACTCCTCAAACGGAGGCGCCACTGAGTCAAGCTGCAATATCTGGGTAACTCAACTGCCCTATCTAACCGGACGGATAGACGAGTATGATACCACAATATACACAGGCTTCGACAACTGGAGCTATACATACACCGCAGATGAGATAACGGACATACTTAACACCAAGGGCTACTCTATTGGGACTATTACCAGCGTTGTGCCGACATATACCGCAACGGGTAATATGTACTCCATGACATTCAGCGATGGAAACGTGAGCCTGACCTTTTCAAAGTCGGCAGCCCGGAGCATACTGGACAGCTCAAGGTATGGCAAATATACATACAGTCAACGGTTTCGAATATCAAGCGCTTTAAGCAGCCCCACAGGACTTTACATAAACAGCGGAGCCAATTCCCTAGACAATATCAATTCAGTATATGCCGTGGGAGGCGCTGGTGATATATCAAAGGTCAAGACTGGCGGCGGCAATATCTCGGTTCTGACCGGAAGCGGTCTGAAAACAGTCAACGCCAGCGGCAGCGGAGTCGTGCAGACGGGTTCATCCTTTGTTGTAACAGGCTCCGGATGGGGGCATAATGTGGGCATGAGCCAGTACGGTGCAAAGGCCATGGCACAGGCGGGCAAGACCTTTGACGAAATAATAAAATACTATTTTAGCGGAGTTTCCATCGGATGAGAAAAAGCGATTTTTATTTTGACCTGCCTCCGGAGTTGATTGCGCAGACTCCAATAGAAAAGCGCGACCACTCCCGGCTTATGCAGGTTGACAAGCTCACAGGCGAGACCGCTCACCTGCACTTTTATGATCTTCCAAAGCTGATAAGGCCGGGGGACTGCCTTGTACTCAACGATTCCAGGGTGCTTCCGGCCAGGCTATTCGGAAAACGGGAATCGGGCGGTGCTGTCGAGGTACTTCTCCTGAAAGACAAGGGCAATCGGGTTTGGGAATGTCTCACCCGTCCGGGGAGAAAGACAGAGCCGGGTACAAGACTGATTTTCGGCGATGGAGAGCTTACAGCTGTTGTCCGAGAGGTCTCTGAGGGCGGCAACCGGCTTATTGAGTTAGAGTACGAGGGCATATTTCTGGAAATACTGGAAAGGCTGGGCAAAATGCCTCTGCCGCCGTATATCAAGGTGGAGCTTGGGGATTCTGAGCGCTATCAAACGGTGTATTCCCGGGAAATCGGTTCTGCGGCGGCGCCTACAGCCGGCCTACATTTTACGAAAGAGCTGATAAAAGAGCTTGAGGATATGGGGGTTACTATCGCCTATATTACACTCCACGTCGGACTGGGTACCTTCCGACCTGTTAAGTCTGAGAACATTGAGGAACACGAGATGCACGCCGAGTACTGTGTAATCAGCCGGGAAACGGCGGAAAAGATAAACTCGGCAAAGCGTGCCGGGGGCAGGATTATAGCCTGCGGCACAACCTCCTGCAGAACGCTTGAGTCCCACGCGGACGAAAACGGTTTTATCAAAGAGTTTTCCGGCTGGACAGACATCTTCATATACCCCGGATACCGATTCAAGTGCATCGACGGGCTTATCACTAACTTCCACCTGCCCGAGAGCACCCTTATCATGCTTGTATCCGCCCTTGCCGGTAGGCAGAGTATACTAAGTGCTTATGAAGAGGCGATAAGGGGACGTTACAGGTTTTTCAGCTTTGGCGACGCGATGATTATAATATAAAGGTGAATTCATGTTTAATTTAAAAAGTACCGAGGGTAGGGCGCGGCGCGCCTCCTTTAAAACACCCCATGGCGTTATAGAGACGCCTGTTTTTATGAACGTAGGCACGCAGGCGGCCATAAAGGGCGCGCTCTCATCCGAGGATCTTGAGCGCATAGGCTGTCAGGTGGAGCTATCTAATACCTATCACCTCCATGTCAGACCCGGTGAGGAGCTAATTAAGAGGCTCGGCGGGTTACACAAGTTTATGGATTGGAAGGGTCCGATACTCACGGACAGCGGCGGATTCCAGATATATTCCCTTGTAAAGCTCCGCAAGATTACGGAGGAGGGAGTTAAATTCAACTCACATGTCGACGGAAGGCACATCTTCATGCGGCCTGAGGACAGCATGAGGATACAGTCGTATCTTGGCTCCGATATTGCGATGGCTCTGGATGAGTGCGTAGAGATACCATCGCCTTACGAGTATGTAAAGCAGTCCTGTGAGCGTACCTACCGCTGGCTTGTAAGGTGCAGGGATGAGCTGGAAAGACTCAACGCACGGGAGGATGCCACAAACCCCGGGCAGGTGCTGTTCGGCATAAATCAGGGCACGACCTTCAAGGACCTTAGGCGCGACCACATGAAGAAAATTGCCGAGCTGGATCTCCCGGGTTATGCGATAGGCGGGCTTGCAGTAGGGGAAACTGCCGAGGAAATGTACGATACAATTGAAAGCGTTGAGGAACATATGCCGAAGGACAAGCCGCGCTATTTGATGGGCGTAGGAACTCCTTCTAATATTATAGAGGCAGTTTACAGGGGCGTTGACTTCTTCGATTGCGTAATGCCCGCAAGAAACGGGCGTCACGGCAGGCTCTATACCTGGGAGGGCGTACTTAATATCCGCAACGAAAGGTATTTCGACGACTCAGAGCCGATAGACAAGGGCTGCGGCTGCCCCGTTTGCCGGCGCTACTCGAGAGCCTATCTCCGCCATCTTTTCAAGGCCAATGAGATGCTTGCCATGAGGCATGCTGTCATGCACAATCTCTATTTTTATAATAAGCTCATGGAAAGAATACGAGCTGAGCTTGAAAACGGCAGCTTTGGCACTTTTAGGGCAAATTTCTCCGAAAAACTCTCCTTAAAGATACAATAACACTTGTATTTTAATGTTATTGCATATATAATCTAAATATTCGTAAATATTTCCTAACCACAAAACAGGAGGACCTTGTAATGGAGCAATACGGTACAATTATTTTTATGGTGTTAATATTCGCCTTCTTCTACTTGTTTATGATTCGTCCGGAAAACAAGAAGAAAAAAGCGATCGCCCAGATGAGAAACGAGCTTGCACCGGGAGATGAGATAGTTACAATCGGCGGCATGGTCGGGAAGGTATGCAGTGTAGACGGCGACCTTATTACCTTTGAAACCGGCGAGGATCGCGTTCGTGTGCAGATTCAGAGATGGGGGATTTCCACCAAAAGCGGGTTCGATCCCAAAGCTAAGAAATAATCGGGTATTTATTGTCCTCCCTGTGAATAAGAATGTTGTACAAACCATTCTGTAAACAGGGAGGGCTTTTATATGCGAAAAAGTGAGGATAGAAAATCGGGTCCCAATATTGTTGTAAACGCCGTGATGGGCGGGGCGACCGGCTTCATGTTTGCGATGATTTTACTTCTGATACTGGCTGTTTTGACCGCAATGGGTAAGATACCCGAGAAATTTATGCGGGAGGCCACGGTTCTCGCCTGTGGACTAGGCGAACTAATCGGCGCATTTACGGCGGCAAAACGCCAGGGCGGCAGAACACTGATAATCGGAATCGGTTCCGGAATATCCATGTTTTTACTGACCTTGGTGATTTCTGCTTTTACCGAGCAGGGCGCCCTTTCCGGCGCTCTGACCCCTGCTATTTTGATAGCAATTATGGTTGGCGGGATTTTTGGAAGCTTCCTTTGCGCCGCGCCGAGAAGGAGCAGAAGGTAAAGTTGCACAAAATTACCGACTGTAATCTGCACCTATACAAAGCGTAATCAGTTGTGAAGTTGACATAATCGGGCTTTGATTTACGACATGTTGTGTTTGTCGGTATGAGAGCCAACAAAATATAGGGAATATGCGCCACCTAAACGAGGGTGGCGCAATTGCTTGGTTGCGCGGTTTACATAACAAAGTTTACATAACTAATCGGCATAATCAACAAAAATGATAAATTATGTGTTTTTGGCTTGATTATCCTGAGGGATTGTAATATATTATTTAAGCAAGTATTTTATGGAATCTAGGCATTAATTTTACCCCTTGTCCATATTCTGTACGGGGTGAAATTAATGAACATAAGAATAATCAGAAATCTGCTGTCAGCAGACAAGCTTGATACGATTGGATTTGCGCTATGTGCAAGTCTATTTCTTGTTGGCGCGCTCTCGGGCGCTGTTTCGGCAAATTATATTTCAGATTACAGCGGAACGCTGCTGAAAAACTACTTCCTCTCCGCTGAGAGTGGCGTCTTTGTGAGCGGCGGGATAGTTAAAGCATTGTTTGACTCCTTTTTATACCCGGCGATAGCTGTATTCCTTGGATTTGCTGCCTTTGGCTTCATACTTTTGCCGCTTCTGTCGGGCTTAAAGGGCTTTGTGCTGACATTTGTTGCCGCCTCGATTATTAAGGTTCTCGGAAGTACAGGATGGTTAGTTTCGCTTTCTCTTTTCGGCCTGACGTCACTTCTTTCCTTTCCTTGCTTATTAATCCTCTCCGTACAGGCTTTTACGGCCTCATACACGCTTACTGGCGCGCTGCTTAGGCGCCGCGCCGTTTTTCGTGGCATCTACGGGAAGGTTTATTTTTTCCGCTGCCTGCTTTGTGTTGCGGTTTTAATAATTACGGCATTTATTGATGCATATCTGGTCCCTATATTAGCGGCGCTGGCGGCCGGATAACAAGAGTCGGAAGAGAGGGGTACTTTTGATGAGCGATTTAGACTGTATAAAGGAGTTTGAACGCTATCTATTAGATTATAAGCAGGCATCTCGGAATACTTTTCTCTCTTATACCCGCGATATCTCACAGTTCGAAAAATTTTTATCCTATGAAGGGCTGCTCAGCTTTTCCTCTGTTACCCGTGATCAGGTAGAGAAGTATATCCAGTGGATGAAAAAGAACGGTAAATCTGTTTCGACGGTATCCAGGGCCTTGGCCTCACTGAAATGCTTCTATGGTTTTCTGGACGCAAGGGGGGAAATTCGGGAAAATCCGGTAGAGGGGATAACGCCGGACAAGCAGCCTAAGAAGCTACCCCAGATACTGACCGGCTCGGAGGTCGAGAGACTTCTCGAACAGCCTGAGTGCAAGGACGCAAAGGGTTACCGGGACAAGGCAATGCTGGAGCTTTTGTACGCTACCGGCATGAGGGTTACCGAGCTTATTGAACTTGAGGAGAAGGACGTTAATCTCTCTGCAGGAATAATCAGGTGTGAGAGCAAGGGCAAGGAGCGCTTCATCCCAATGTATCCGGTTGCAATACACGCCCTAAGCGATTATATACACCACGCGCGGCCGCAGATGATAGCCAACCCCAATGAAAAGGCTTTGTTTGTAAACGTTGGCGGCGAGAAGATGTCCCGCCAGGGCTTTTGGAAGATAATAAAGCATTATCAGGAGAAGGCGCGCATAGATAAGGACATCACCCCACATACCCTGCGCCATTCATTCGCGGCTCACCTCCTTGAAAATGGCGCGGACCTCCGGTCTATACAGGAGATGCTGGGACACGCTGACATATCCTCGACACAGGTCTATGCGCAGCTGGTGAAGAATAAGCTCAAGGATGTTTATAACCGGGCACACCCAAGGGCCTGAATTAAATATATACATAGAACAGGAAGTGCGCTTTCTGTTCTATTTTTGTGGAAAAGAAAGGCCTGTTGTGTTATAATGCGAATATTACGAGCTTTATTCCGGGCTGCTTCGGGGTTTAAAAGTCATCCTCTCTTGTTGAGATTGACAGTTTATGTCATCGTGCTGTATAATCTCCCTCGAAATATTACTGAGCATTACCAGCGACGAGGTTATACTGTTGTTTGCCCCTCAGTTCCCCGCTCGTGTTTTAATCCTAATCTTTGTTTTTTTGTTTAATTATTTGAAAGGCGGTGCCGTGATGGTAATATTAGGAATAGACCCCGGCATTGCTACCGTGGGCTTCGGGGTCATAAGCTGCGAAGGACCCGTTCAGCGCGCAATTCAGTATGGTGTTATCACCACCCCTCCCTCGCTACCGCTTTCTGTGCGCATCAGCGACATCTATAACGATGCGCTGTCGCTAATAGATACCTTTAAGCCCGATGCAATCGCGGTAGAGGAACTGTTTTTCAACACCAACCTTAAAACAGGAATCTCCGTCGCCCATGGCAGGGGAGTACTGCTTTTGGCGGGGGTAAACAGCGCTGTTCCCATGTTTGAATATACACCGCTTCAGGTCAAGCAGTCGATAGCCGGATATGGGCGGGCTGAAAAGAAGCAGGTTATGGAAATGGTTCGGAGGCTTTTGAAGCTGGATGCAGTCCCGAGGCCGGACGATGCGGCGGACGCATTAGCGGTTGCCCTGTGCCATGCCAGGGCAGCTTCCTCACTTTTGAACAATAACGGAGGTCATTCTGTATGTTCTACTATCTGAGCGGTGTTATTACGCATATCGACCTTAATCTTGCGGTCATAGATTGCGGAGGGGTCGGTTATGCCTGTCATACCACCGTAAACACATTGTCGAATCTCAAGTTGAATGAGAAGGCGCGACTTTATACATATTGTCACATCCGCGAAGATGCCTTTAACATTTACGGCTTTTTTACGGAAAGAGAGCTCCACATCTTTGAGATGCTCATCGGAGTATCCGGAGTCGGACCCAAGGCAGCGCTGTCCATTCTTTCCTCGAATACACCCGAGGGATTTGCCGCGGCGGTAATAACGAATAACGAAAAAGCGCTAACCGCGGCCCCGGGCATAGGAAAAAAGCTTGCTCAGCGCATTATGCTGGAACTAAAAGACAAGATTGCCAAGGATTCGCTTCAACTCCAGGCGGGGTGGGAGCCCTCTGCGGGCGGAGTTCAGGGCTTATCTAAGGCCGGCGACGCTGCCTCGGCCCTTGCGGTCCTGGGATATAGTCAGGCTGAAATCACGACAGCCTTGACAGGTATTGAGATGGAAGTTCAGCCGCTTGAGGAGATAATAAGGCAAGCGCTCAAGAAAATGCTGAAATAGGGGTGAAGAGCTTTGGCCATTGATTATTCCGGAGGCTTTGAGGAGCCGATAGTATCTACCTCTCTGTTGTCCGAAGACGAGAGCGAGGGTTCTCTGCGCCCAAAAACCATGTCTGAATACATAGGTCAGGAAAAAGCAAAGACTAACCTGTCAATCTATATAGAGGCCGCTAAAATGCGCGGGGAGCCGTTAGACCACGTTCTTCTGCACGGTCCCCCGGGGCTTGGAAAGACTACCCTTGCATCTATAATCGCAAACGAAATGGGCGTAAATATGCGCATAACATCGGGGCCGGCGATAGAAAAGCCGGGAGATCTTGCCGCACTTCTCACAAATCTCGATGAAAACGATATATTGTTTGTAGATGAGATTCATCGTTTGAACAGAGCGGTGGAAGAAATACTCTATCCCGCGATGGAGGACTACGCTCTGGACATTATAATGGGCAAAGGGCCGACGGCGAGCTCCATTCGCCTAGACCTCAAAAAATTCACTCTTATAGGAGCGACAACGCGCTCCGGTCAGCTCACAGCGCCCTTGCGCGACCGCTTCGGTGTGGTTGAGCGTCTTGAGCTTTATACGGTTGATGAGCTTTCGAGAATCGTTGTCAGGAGCGCCGGCATACTTGGTATTCAGATTGCAGCCTCCGGCGCCCGTGAGATAGCCTCAAGAAGCCGCGGCACCCCCAGAATCGCTAACCGCCTGCTGCGCCGGGTACGCGATTTCGCCCAGGTGCTGGCCGACGGAGTTATATCAAAAGCGGTTGCGGACGATGCTCTGACAAGGCTTGAAATAGACCATTTGGGCCTGGATGCCGTGGACAGAAGAATGCTCAGAAGCATAATTGACAACTATGGCGGCGGGCCGGTAGGACTTGAGACTCTGGCTGCCACAATCAACGAGGAGACAGTGACGCTGGAGGACGTATATGAGCCATACCTGCTTCAGCAGGGCTTTATTACGAGAACCCCCAGAGGACGTTGCGTTACTAGGCAGGCCTATGAGCACCTCGGCATAGCGTTTATGGGCCAGCAGAAGCTGGACATATAGTAACACATCAGACGATTAATGAGAAAATTCGATAATTTTTGCATTAATCTCGCCGCAAAACGGCAAACCGGCACATGCCAAAATCTCCATTTTGCCACTAATGGAGATTTTCATCCCTATTTGCATAGTGGCAGAATGGAGATTAATATGGCAAAATTATTTGGTACCGACGGAATTAGGGGAATAGCAAATAAGGACTTAAACGCACTGCTCGCCTTTCGTGTGGGGCAGGCGGCGGCGACAGTCTTATCCAAAGATAAAGAAGGCCAAACAATTTTTACGATTGGGAAGGACACCCGTATATCCTCGGATATGCTTGAGGCGGCGCTTATTGCAGGGCTGTGTTCGGCAGGCGCTTCTGTAATGCCGCTGGGAGTAGTTCCTACCCCGGCCGTCGCTTATATAACAGTTGCTTCCGGGGCAGATGCGGGAATAGTTATTTCTGCCTCGCACAATCCTTTTGAGTATAACGGTATAAAAATCTTCAACTCCAAGGGCTTCAAGCTCTCTGATGAACTGGAGGAGCAGATAGAGGAGTATGTGCTCTGCGGGGAACAGCTGCCGGATAAAAGATTTGAAGAGATAGGCCGGGTGATGGAAGATGGCAGCAAGTGGGTGGAAGTATACATAGATCATCTTGCCGGCTGTGCCGAGGGCGAGATAAGGGACCTCAAGGTAGTCATAGACTGTGCTAACGGTGCGGCCTGCCGTACGGCACAGCAGCTCTTTTCACGCTTCCAAATAGAGTATGAGATAATCAAGGACCATCCAAACGGGATAAATATTAACGACTGCTGCGGCTCGACGCATATGGATATTTTGTCTAGGACTGTCGTTGCCGGCGGCTACGATATGGGAATCGCTTTTGACGGGGACGCCGACCGCTGCCTTATTGTAGATGAAAACGGCAATACTGTTGACGGCGACCTCATAATGGGTGTCTGTGGCCGCGTAATGAAGGCCCAGGGCAGGCTTAAGGGCGATACCATAGTCGCCACGGTTATGTCGAACCTCGGCTTTCATAAATTCGCGCGCGATAACGGGTTTAAAGTGCTCTGCGCGGCGGTGGGAGACAAAAACGTCCTTGATATGATGCTAAAGGGCGGCTATAACCTCGGCGGAGAACAGTCCGGGCATCTGATTTTCCTTGACGATGCCACTACCGGGGACGGTCAGCTTGCAGCGGTCAAACTCTTGAGCATCGTCTCCTCGACAGGGAAGAAGGTATCTGAGCTGGTGTCCGAAATACCTCAATATCCCCAGGTTTTGCTTAATGTCCCGATAGAAGGCGGAAATGAGAAAAAAAATCTTATTATGAAGTCTGATAAGCTGAAAAAGGATATAGAATCTGCAGAGAGAGCGCTGGGGGAGAGCGGCAGAGTCTTAATAAGGCCGTCCGGCACAGAAGCACTTATTAGAGTTATGGTGGAAGCTTCCGAGATGACTTTGGCAGAGCTTACTGCTCAAAATCTATCAAACACTATAAAAAGTTTAATAAATATTGCGAATTATTAAATAATTTTGTATAAATACTTGACTTTTCCAGACCAGTTTATTATACTAAATGCTAGAATAGTGAGAAAAACTGACTATGGGACAGCTAAATAATATAAGCGATGAAACTTTACACCGGTTGGCAATCTCCGGTAATAGGGAAGCGGAGGAACAGCTTGTTGAAAGGTACAGCAGGCTGGTAAGGGTCTGTGCGCGTCCATATTTTCTGGCAGGCGGCGACAGTGAGGATCTCATTCAGGAAGGGATGCTTGGTCTCCTATCTGCCCTTAGAGAGTATAACCCGGACGGTGGCGCTTCCTTTAGAACATATGCAGAGCTTTGTATTCGTCGTAGACTATACAGCGCAATCAAATCCGCAGCAGGCTCTAGACACGCACCCTTAAACAACTACGTTTCTTTGGAATCCCCCTCATTTGACGGAAATCAAATTCAGACGGAATCGATACTGTATGCAGTTTTCCGGCGCGAACCTGAAGACCTGCTAATCGACAAAGAGCGTTCCGATGAGATTTTATCAGATTTTGCTGTTCATCTATCCGGACTGGAAGCCGAAATTATGGGGTTGTATTTAAAAGGACTTTCCTATCGTGAGATAGCGCATAAGATAGATAAACCTCTAAAATCGGTGGACAACGCAGTCCAGCGTGTCAGAAAAAAACTGGCACTACTTAATTATGGCGATATCAGTTTCGGCTGAACGCAAATACAAGCCCATAGGGCAAGATTTCTGTCAAAAGTGAGGATGCAAAATGTACGAAGACAAGACACTGGTATGCAAGGAATGTGGAGCGGAGTTTGTTTTCACCGCGGGTGAGCAGGAGTTTTATGCCGAGAGAGGCTTCCAGAACGAGCCGCAGCGCTGCAAGAGCTGCCGTGACGCCAGGAAGAACGCCGCTAGAGGTCCCAGGGAGTATTTTACCGCTACATGCGCAAGCTGCGGCGGCGAAGCTAAGGTTCCTTTTGAGCCTAAGTCCGACAGACCCGTATATTGCAGCGATTGCTTCGCTAAGTTGAGAGAAGAAAACTAAAAACAAAAGGCTTGGGGGTGTCGCCAGACATCCCCTTTGCTTTTTTTATAAATATGTTGAAATTTAGAAATTATACGGGTATAATACAATTTATAATGAAATCATGGAGGTATAACAGTGGCAAATATTACTAGAGATACCATTATTGCAGATATTCTTTCCATTGCTCCCGAGAAAGCTCCCCTGTTTTATGAGTTAGGAATGCATTGCCTCGGCTGCGTAATGGCGAGCGGCGAAACCGTTGAGGAGGCCTGCGCAGTTCACGGTGTGGATACAGACGCCTTCCTCGAAAAGCTCAACGCTGAGTAAGATTAATTACAATGAGATTAAAAGCCGGTATTTCCGGCTTTTATCTTTCTATTATGCGGGTGGTTTTTATGAAAGATATTAAGCTTACAAACCGGCTTGCTGCCATAGCTGCCTATGCGGTTAATTTCGAGCGTGTGGCCGATATAGGTACCGACCACTGCTATGTCCCCGTATGGCTTTTGCGCTCCGGTAAGGTAAAGCAGGTCTACGCCTCCGACATAAATAAGGGCCCATTGCAACGTGCCCGGGAGACTGCCGAAGAATACGGCATTAAAACAGGGCTTGAGCTTGTGCTCTCAGATGGAATGTCCCACCTTAATCCTGATAGCGTGGACGCCATTATTGTTGCAGGTATGGGAGGGGAGACGATTGCCGGGATATTGTCCGCGTCCGACTGGATAGGCGAGGGGAGACACGCGCTGATTCTCCAACCGATGACTAAAACCGAGGAACTGATTCGATGGCTGCATTTAAACGGACTGCGGGCAAGGGACGCAGCCCTTGCCGAGGACGAGGGAGAAATCTATCTGATAATCCTGGCCGGGCCTGGCGAGCCAAAGCCTTCAGTCTGCGAGCTATATGTGCCGAAAGTGCTTGCTGAAAAAAGAGACCCTCTGCTGGGGAAGTATCTTGACAGACAAATACGTCGGATAACCTCTGCAGTTGAAGGGCTTAAATCATCCAGAGCTCCTAACAAGGACGTTCGCTTAACGCAGCTTGAACCAGTTCTGGAGGGTTTAATTAAAATGAGAGGAGAGGTCGAATATGCCAACTGTGAGTGAAATTCTTGCGTTTCTTGATAGCAAGGCACCCTTGAGTACGAAAATGGAGTGGGACAATGTTGGGCTTCTTGCCGGTTTTGCCGGTCAAGAGGTCAAAAGAATACTTATTGCCCTCGACATAACCGACGAAGTGGTTAGTGAGGCGGCCGCCATCGGTGCGGAGCTTATCGTCTCGCATCATCCTCTGTTTTTTGACCTGAAAAGCGTAACAGACAAGGACGGAACGGGCAGAAAAATCGTAAACCTTATTAAGAACGGTATTTCGGCCATTTGCCTACACACAAACCTCGATGCCGCCTCCGGTGGGGTCAATGATACAATGGCCGCTCTCCTGGGATTGAGCAATGTAAGGCTGCTGTCCGAAGAAGGGAAGGGCCCGGACGGGTCGGCCTATGGCATTGGACGATACGGCGAGCTTCCAGAGCCGGTTTCCATGGATTCTTTCCTGCAGCTCGTGAAGTCGAAGCTCGTGTGTAACGGGCTGCGCTATCACGACTCGGGAAAACCGGTAAGGCGTGTCGCAGTATTGGGAGGCTCGGGCGGGGGAGACATGAAGCACGCAATTGAAAAGGGATGCGATACCTTCGTTACCGCCGATATACGTTACAATACCTTTCTTGACGCGAAGGAGGAGGGGCTCAATCTCATTGACGCCGACCACTTCTGCACAGAGAATGTTGTCTGCCCCAGGCTGAAGCAATGGCTTGGAGAGGCTTTTACAGGTATCGAGGTTCATATTTCAGCCATTCATAAACAGACTGCTAATTTCTTTTAGACTATATTTAAAAAGGATGAACCGTTTCTACGATTCATCCTTTTGCTTGTCTTTTTTTCAAAGGAAACACGCAATCTCCATCCTTAATAGCTACCCGAAATTCTTCGATTTTAGAGTTATTGAGTTATAAAAAATAGAAATATATTAATATATGTAATATGGGAATTAAGGCATAATAAAAGTAAGGTTAAGCGTGACCGATAGCGTATTTGCGCTATTTCTATATATTACAGCAGACCCGCCAATGGCAGGTCTGCTGTAAATGTGATTAACACAAGACTATCTGACGATTACCCCGCAGGCAATTTTTTTGCCTGAGTTACCGGCAGGCTGGGATGTAAAATCATCCGGGGAAGCGTGGATAATCACCGTCTTCCCGAGAACATCTCTTACCTGAAAGCGATTTGTGAGAAAAGCACTCCAGGCTATACCCCTGTTACCAAAGAGCGGGGGCAGGTCGCCCGCGTGATATGGATGAGGACAGTTGTCCGGATTATAGTGGCTGCCCGTTAAAGGGAAGGGGTCGTTTTGGTTTCCCATACAACTGCCTCCACTATGTATATGCATCGCGAAAATCCTATCATCACACCGCCCGCTCCCGGCAGGAAGGCCGGCTACCGAGGCTATGACGATGACACCATACTGCACCTGATAAAAATGTACTGTGCCGCTAATAGTCGGATATTCTCTGGAGCCCCTTAAGTGCGCAACTGCGCCGGGCCTGTCGTTAATAAGGACTTTTAATATGTCCTGCGAATTATTGTTATAATTCAATCGCTACACCTCCGCTCCAGTTTATGCGCAGTGCCTATTTTTGAGCATAGACAGCACAGCGGAGAAGTTTGTAGCTCCTGCGACCAAAACGCCGACAGCGAGGGCGCGGAAGGGCAGTACTACGTTATAAGCCCGAGGAAATAAGGGAAATTTTGGGTAAGACCGGGGTGGCATTTAATTCCTATAAAATTACTAAACACTCATAAAACCCTGATTTATCAATGGTTTCATTGATTTTTATTCTCATAAGAACGTAGTATGTTAACTTGACAAAAGCTGTCGGTTTTGATAAAATTTTTTATATTTTAGTGATGCAATCCTGTTTAATCAAATAGCGATTTTTGCAGTGATATGCATCAGCTAATGCACCATAAAACACTTACACAAAAACTGTGGACAAGGAAGTATCAGCAAATGCTAAAATACATTTTAAAGCGTGTGGTTTTGGCTGCCTTGACGATTTTTTTGGTAGCTACCATTACGTTTTTACTGATGAATCTAGTTCCCGGCGGCCCTTTTGTTGCCGAAAAATCTATTAGTGAACAAGCACAGCAAGCACTTAACGAAAAATATGGTCTGGATCAACCACTAATTGTGCAATATAAAAACTATATGAAAAACATACTTAAGGGAGATTTCGGACTATCTCTTAAGCAGAGGGGACGTACGGTAACTGATATTATAACAAGTAAGTTTCCCGTGTCTGCAAGGCTTGGCGGCTTGTCTGTGCTGACGGCCTTGCTTATTGGCATACCTTTGGGGAGTGTAGCTGCCCTTAACCGCGGAAAGTGGATTGACAGCGTCATTATTGTTATTGCAACCTGCGGTATTGCAGTTCCAAGCTTCGTTTTATGTACGGTAGGCATGTATACCTTTGGAGTCAATTTGGGGTGGTTGCCAACCTTTGGGTTGACAACGCCATTGCATTACGTTTTACCGATTTTCTCATTGTCATTCTACCCCACGGCATACATTGCCCGCCTTATGCGTTCTTCTATGTTGGACGTAATCGGCCAGGATTATATGCGTACAGCACGTTCAAAGGGCCTTTCTCAGTTTATCTCTCTGTTTAAGCACGCTTTGCGTAATGCCATCATGCCTGTAGTTACATATGTCGGTCCTCTGCTGGCCTACACACTTACAGGTAGCTTTATCGTCGAGAAGATTTTTGTTATTCCGGGTCTTGGAAAGGAATTTATCAGTTCTATTTCTAACCGCGACTATACTTTGATAATGGGAACCACTATCTTCCTCGCCACACTCATTATTTTGATGAATATGCTGGTTGATATCGTTTACAAATTGGTTGACCCGCGTATTAAACTAAAGTGAGGAGTTATCTGCAATGACTAAGAAAAACCCTATCAGTTTTCACCTGAGTGTTGAAGACTTCATGCCCGCTTCCGACAGCGAGAAGCAGGAGCTTGTGCAGATGCGTCCCAGTGTTGGTTTCTTTAGAGACGCTATGATACGACTGTTCAAGAATAAAGTGGCTATGGTTAGCTTGGTATTTATTATTCTTATTATGATATTTTCGTTTGTTATACCAAACTATTACCCCTACACATATAACCAACAGATTCGTGGTTCTGAATATCTTGCTCCAATGCAGTTTTCCGACCAGGAGCTGGCTCGACGTGAAGCGGGGGAAAAAGTGTTCCCCCATATCCTAGGTACGGACAACCTTGGGCGTGACTATGCAGTACGCGTAATGGTTGGAAGCCGGATATCCCTTCTTGTCGGGCTTATTGCATCTGGTATTATTTTGATTATCGGTTCAGTATTCGGGTCTGTCGCCGGTTTTTTCGGCGGATGGGTTGACCTGATAATGATGCGTATAGTTGATATCATCTACACAATTCCCGATATTCTCCTTATTGTACTGATTTCCTTCTCAATATCTGATCCCTTGGCTGCATTATCGAAATTGCCCGGATTCCAATGGATTCAGATTGTTGGAGCAAACCTTATCAGTATATTCCTTGTTTTCGCTCTTCTTTATTGGGTTGGCATGGCCCGTATCGTGCGCGGCCAGGTTCTCACCCTTAAGCAGAGCGAATATGTTACCGCTGCAAAAGCGCTGGGTGCCTCAAACGCTCGCATTATTCGCAAGCACCTGCTTACAAACTGCATCGGTACCCTGATTGTAACAACAACCCTTCAGATTCCCTCCTCTATTTTTACGGAGAGTTTTCTTAGCTTTTTAGGTCTTGGAGTCGCCATCCCTCTGCCATCGCTCGGTTCCCTGGCAAGTGACGCCATTAACGGCCTTAACACCTACCCCTATCTTCTTCTTGCGCCGGCCATCCTCATCAGCCTCATCATCCTCAGCTTTAACTTATTTGGCGATGGACTGCGGGATGCGTTTGATCCCAAGATGAAGAGTTGATGAAGGAGTATGATTATGAACGATAATTTAGTCGATATACGCAATGCAAGACTTTCCTTCTTCACTCCCGCCGGTGAGGTCAAGGCGCTTAACGACGTCTCATTATTCGTCCGCGAGGGGGAGGTACTTGGCATAGTCGGCGAAAGCGGATCAGGTAAATCCGTTACAGCATACAGCCTTATGGGCCTTACCGCCCATCCCGGCCGCCTTATTGGTGGGGACTTACATTTTAACGGTCACCATATCAACATTATGACTGAGCGTGAGTTGCGCAAAATGCGCGGCAATGAGGTATCCATTATTTTTCAGGATCCCATGACCAGTCTTAACCCTGTTTACACCATTGGCAACCAGATCACGGAAGTGATTCTTCTTCACACCGATAAAACAAAAAAGGAAGCCTACGAGCGTGCCCGTGAGCTTCTCCAGCTTGTCGGCATCAACGAGCCTGAGAGGCGTCTGAAGCAGTATCCCCACGAATTATCCGGTGGTATGCGTCAACGCGTTATGATTGCCATTGCACTTGCCTGTGAGCCAAAGCTTCTCATAGCTGACGAGCCTACAACTGCGCTGGACGTTACTATTCAGGCCCAGATTCTTGAGCTTATGATGGATCTTAAGAAAAAGCTTGGTATGGCAATCATCCTCATCACCCATGACCTTGGTGTCGTTGCCGGAACCTGTGATCGCATTGCAGTTATGTATGCCGGTAAGGTTGTTGAATGCGGAAGCACCGATGAGATTTTCTACAGCCCATCCCATGAATATACAAAGGGACTACTTCAAAGTGTCCCGAATATCTACGAAAAAGAGCGTAAGAAGCTTGTTCCCATCGAGGGTGCTCCGGTGGACATGCTCAATCCGCCTGCCGGATGCCCCTTTGCTCCGCGCTGCCATTCCTGTATGAAAATTTGCCTAAAACAAATGCCCGGGTACACTAATCTTAGTGATACCCACTACAGCGCTTGCTGGCTTCTGGACAAGGCTAAGTTCGAAAAAGAAGGGGAGGCCAGGAATGGATAACAATAAACTTGTTGAGGTTCAAAACCTTAGACAATATTTCCCCGTATCCGGCGGCACATTATTTAAAAAGAAAATTGTTAAAGCAGTTGACGACGTTTCCTTCTACATCAACAAGGGTGAGACCTTTGGCTTGGTCGGCGAATCTGGCTGCGGAAAGACAACCACGGGCCGAAGCATCCTGAGACTGCACGAGCCCACCAGCGGGAAAATCATCTACGACGGTGTCGACATAACTCGAGTAAATATGCTTCCATATCGTCGTAGAATGCAGATAGTCTTCCAAGATCCCTACGCAAGCCTTGACCCTCGTATGACTGTAGGTGATATTGTCGGAGAGGCCATTGATATTCACAAGCTTGCTGCCAATAAGAGTGAGCGCCGTGAACGCATTGTCGAGCTTCTCAGCCTTGTGGGACTGAACACAGAGCACGCAAACCGCTATCCCCACGAGTTCTCCGGCGGTCAGCGTCAGCGTGTTGGTATAGCCCGCGCGCTGGCAGTTAATCCTGAATTTATCGTATGCGATGAGCCGATTTCGGCCTTGGACGTTTCTATACAGGCTCAGGTTGTAAACATGTTTGAGGAGCTTCAGGAGAAGATGGGCCTGACCTATCTCTTCATTTCACACAACCTGAGTGTTGTGAAGCATATTTCAAATCGTATTGGGGTTATGTACCTGGGTAAATTGGTGGAACTTGCAGACAGCGAAGAGCTGACCTTACGCAGCGTTCACCCCTATACACGCAGCCTGATCTCCGCAATCCTTGTTGCCGACCCTATGGCTGCTCGTAACACTCAACGTATTTTCCTGGAAGGTGACGTACCAAGTCCTCTTAACCCTCCTTCAGGGTGCAGATTCCGTACGCGCTGTCCTTACGCCACAGAGCTTTGCGCGGTTGAGGAGCCTGAATTTAAAGAGGTTTCACCCAGACACTTCGCTGCCTGTCATCACCTTGACAAAGTTAAGTAAATGCAAAGCCCGCTGTTTTTTCGGCGGCCCCAAATTGTACCCTTCATCTTTATAGATGATAGGAATATTTATGAATAGGAGTACAAAAGATGAAAAAGAGACTTGCGCTTATTCTAGCAACGGTACTGCTGCTTACTCTCGGCCTTGCTGCATGTAATAAGCCGGGCACAAAGACGAAGCAACTGGTTGCACAGATTGGCCCGAACCCCGAGACACTTGACCCCGCACTCAACAGTGCAGTCGATGGTGGCAACATGCTTCTGTTTACATTTGACTGCCTGCTGAACATCGACAAGGACAACAATCTTATTCCCGGCGCCGCTGAGAGCTGGGTCACCAGTGAAGACGGTAAGACCTGGACATTCAAACTCCGTGAGGGCCTGAAATGGTCTGACGGCTCTGATTTTACAGCTAACGACTTTGTTTACAGCTGGAAACGTGTAGTAGACCCCGCCACTGCCGCACCCTATAGTGAGACTGTTCTGGGCATGGTTGAAGGCTATGCTGAAGCTACTGGTGGCAATCTCGATGCCCTGCAGGTTTCTGCTCCTGACGAGCATACCTTTGTTGTCAAGCTTGCATACCCCTGCGCCTACTTTGGTGAGCTTGCTGCTTTTGCAGCCCTGAGCCCCGTTAACAAGGCTACCATCGAGGCTAATGGCGAGGCTTGGGCAACCAAACCCGAGACCTACATTAGCAACGGTCCCTTCAAAATGAAAGAGTGGGTTCCCAGCTCTTACATTCTCCTCGAAAAGAACGAGCATTATCGTGACAAGGATGCCATCAAGCTCGATAGCATTAAGCTTCTTCTGATGGAAGATCCCAACGCTGCATACGCTGCCTATAAGACCGGCGAAGCACTGCTTATTAAGGACGTTCCCACAGCAGAAATCCCATCCTTGAGAGAAAATGACGATTTCTATGTTGACCCCCTTCTCGGAACATATTACCTGAGCATCAACAATAGTCTTGAGGAGTTCAAGGATGCTCGGGTACGTAAGGCTCTGAGTCTTGCCATCGACCGTGAGTATGTAGCAAACACCCTGATGCAGGGCGTTTATACTCCTGCTCCTAACTTCATCGGACCCGGTGTTGCCGATGCAAACGGAAGCTTCATAGACAACGCCAACGGCGGTAAACCCTATATCGATATTACTGACCACGAAGGCAACCTTGCTAAGGCGAAGGAGCTCCTTGCTGAGGCCGGATACCCCAATGGCGAAGGCCTCCCCAAAATCGTTTACTCTACCAACGACTCCGGATACCATAAGGTTGTTGCTCAGTACCTCCAGGATGCCTGGGGTGAGCTGGGTCTGACAGTTGAAGTTGATATTGTTGAATGGGCATCCTTCACACCCATGCGTCGTGCCGGTGACTACCAGACCGCACGTAACGGCTGGCTGTGTGACTACAATGATGCTTCCAACATGCTTGAGCTCCTTGTAAGTACCAACGGTAACAACGACGGTAAGTACAACAACCCCGAGTATGATGAAGCAATGAGAAAGGCTGCTCAGGAAACCGATCCTGTTAAGCGTTCACAGTACCTGCACCAGGCTGAAGACATTCTGATGAATGAGGCAGCTTGCATACCGGTTGCATACTACAGCGAATTCTGGCTCCAGAGCCCGAAAATCACCGGCAGCTGGTTCTCCCCCTATGGCTACTGGTATCTGCATTATGCAGATATCGCTGAATAAGCCGGTAGCTTAGATTTACAGTAAGTAGATAAAAGGGTGTGTTGCATTACGTTTTGAAAACGTTTTGCAGCACACCCTTTCTTTATTAGAATTTTATCGTAAAAAACGAATAAACGTCTTAGGGCCTTGCCCTTTGCCATAGATAGTAGAAAAGAAGGATAGATTAATACTTGCGGCCTCTTTTTGCTTACACAGCTTTTGACGTCTAAACTTTTGGGTATAATAACGCAAATGCTTCAAACGAAGCTGAATGTACCCTCCAACGGACTGATAAGGGAGAATAATTATGAGAAGTGAAAAGGAGAAAATGTTAGCCGGTGAACTATATAATGCAGCAGATGAAGAACTGGTAAGCGAAAGGGAGCATGCAAGAAATTTGCTATATGAGTTTAACCACACAAGACCAGGCGAGAAAGAGAAGAGGCAAGAAATAATAAAGCAATTAATAGTTGCAAAAGATTCCTTTTATATTGAAGCACCTTTTAATTGTGATTATGGGTATAATATCGAAGTTGGTGATAACTTCTATGCTAATTACGGCTGTATTATTCTCGATGTTAATAAAGTTAGCATAGGAGATAATGTATTGTTAGCACCTAATGTTCAAATTTATACGGCTGCTCATCCCATTGACCCTTTCGAAAGGCTTACCGGTAAAGAGTTTGCCAAACCAGTTAGCATTGGAGATAATGTTTGGATTGGCGGAGAAGCAATAATATGCCCGGGTGTAAAGATTGGTAATAACGTAACCATTGGTGCAGGAAGTGTAGTTACTAAAGATATACCTGATAACGTAGTAGCAGTTGGAAATCCATGCAGAGTAATAAGAAGGATTTGATATTAGCTTTTACATTTTTGCTTTATGACTTGTGTGAAAGGAAGGTGACAAAATGAGTACTAAAAATATGGCCACCAATAGACTGATAAAGGAAAAATCGCCTTATCTATTACAGCACGCTCAAAACCCGGTAGATTGGTTTCCCTGGGGTGAAGAAGCCTTTGCCAAAGCAAAGGCTGAGGATAAACCAATTTTTCTGTCAATAGGCTATTCTACCTGCCATTGGTGCCATGTAATGTCTCAAGAGTCTTTTGAGGATGATGAGGTCGCAAAAATACTAAACCGCGATTTCGTATCTGTAAAGCTGGACAGGGAGGAGCGCCCTGACGTTGACTCAGTATATATGTCCGCTTGCCAGATTATGACAGGCTCCGGAGGATGGCCGCTTACAATAATAATGACTCCCGATAAGAAGCCCTTTTACGCGGACACATATCTGCCTAAAACCTCCCGATACGGAAAGGTAGGGCTTATTGACCTGCTTGAAGAGGTAGTCAAGCAGTGGCAATCAAACCGCAAAAGGTTAACTGAGGCGGGCGATGAGATTACGGACTATCTGGGGAGAATATCCGGGAATGCAAGGGAGGGAGAGCCGAGCAAAAAGCTGATTGCGAGTGCCATTGAAGGCTATCGGCGGGCTTTTGACCCGAAATGGGGCGGCTTTGGGGGCGCCCCGAAGTTCCCGACACCGCATAATCTTATCTTCCTGTTAAGGTATTCTCGCCTCGAAGGAGACAGCGAAGCAAGAAAAATGGCCGAAGAAACTCTGGAGCATATGTATAGAGGCGGTATCTTCGACCACATAGGCGGCGGATTTTCGCGTTATTCAACGGACGAAAGATGGCTGGTGCCGCATTTCGAGAAGATGCTATATGACAACGCCCTTTTGACCTATGCCTATCTGGAAGCTTTTAGCCTCACAGGGAGGCGCCTATACAGGGAAGCCGTAGAAAAAACGCTCGACTATGTCCTGCGCGAGCTCACCGACCCGGGTGGCGGATTTTACTGCGGCCAAGACGCCGACAGCGAGGGAGTGGAAGGGAAGTACTACGTCTTTAAGCCGGGGGAAGTAAAGGAAGTGCTGGGCAAGACGGAGGGCGAAGTGTTCTGCCGCAGGTTCGGTATAAGTGAGGATGGAAATTTTGAGGGAAAGAGTATTCCAAATCTCATCGGAAACAGTTTTTTTGAGGATGAGAGCGATGAAATAAGGGTTCTGTGCAAGAAGCTCTATGAATACCGCCTCCGCCGAACAAGCCTCCATAAGGACGATAAAATCCTGACGTCCTGGAACGCACTTATGATATCGGCCTTCGCCAGAGCGGCGCTGTTCCTTGACAACGATTCTTATCTACAGGCCGCTAAGAATGCCGAAGCCTTTATCTCTGAAAAGCTGACAGATGATTCAGGTAGGCTTTTAATTCGCTGGCGCGAGGGAGAGGCGGCAAATCTCGGACAGTTGGACGACTATTCCTTTTATGCTCTCAGCTTGCTCGAGCTCTATGATGCTACGTTTGAAGCTTCCTATCTTAAAAAGGCCCTGAGCATTGTCCGGGAAATGATAAGACTATTTGAAGACCCTGAAAACGGAGGCTATTATATGTATGCCTCGGACAGTGAGCAGCTGATAAGCAGGCCCAAGGAGGTATATGACGGGGCAATGCCCTCAGGAAACTCCGCGGCTGCTCTTGTGCTCAATCGCTTAGCGCTCTTAACGGGGGACGGTAAGCTTAATGAGGCCGCAGACAGGCAATTACGCTTTATATCCGGCTCGGTCGGCGGATACCCTACGGGACATGGCTTTGCTTTGCTTGCGCTTACCAGCTCGCTTTATCAGTCTTCTGAACTAATCTGCGCAAGCTCGGGCAGGGACGCACCCGAGGAGCTAATTGAGTTTTTGCGTAAACGCTCCTATCCGAATCTTACAACACTTGTAAAAACAGCTGAAAATGAACCAATTCTATCGGAGATTTTACCATTTTCAGCGGAATACCCCATACCGGAAAATGGCAGCCTATACTATCTGTGCCGAAACAGAAGCTGTTCCTCCCCGACGGAGAGCATCAAAGAGCTGGAAAGCCAGCTCAAGTCTTAACACAGAGCGCAAAAACCCGGGCCTTCGAAGGATTCGAGAGCCCGGGTTTTTTGTGATTCCGAAGGGGAGGGGGGAGGCGCAATTCGAAAGGACAACTAGTTTGTCACAATAGTCTTTCCTTTTTTAAAGTCAATATTTAGCTCCCATACATCAAACTGTCTGAGTTCTGATACCGGCTGATGGGAGGAATTTGCATGGATATACACAGAAAACGAGTCAGTGTAATTTTTTCCGTCAATATCGCTGTAAGCAGCCTCGAGCGAAAATAATTTGAACCATCCGTTTACGAAAGGCTCATTATTTTGAAATTTCTTATAATAAAGGTTGTGATAGTAGCAGTTTAAGAGCTTTAGCAATATGTTCTCAAAAATATGCGGATCAACAATTACGTTGTCATCCTTTATAACCAAACTCATGGTGAAATATTGCTCGTCATCCTTAAAATAGGATCTGTCTATTTTGTTATAGAACTCCTCATCGGCAGTCAACAGTTTCACAACGTCCATAAACTCATTTAGTTTGGTTACAGATAGTTTAAAATCCACTGCGGGATAACCTATGTTCACAAACTCGAAGTTAAATGGTTCCGCCAATTCTCTGATATAGTTATCCTCATTGCAATACTTGTGCGAAAAATAGTGATATATGCCGTTACGATTTCTGTAGTAGTAAACATGCTTGTTTTTGAAGAATATCAAGGGTCTGTGTTCCTCTTCCTTGGTTTTAAGAACTGTAAAGTAAATTGCTACTAAGGTGGCAAACCCGCCGATTGCAGCGCCGAAGTAAGAGGCATATGCTTGGAAAACTGATTGATCCTTGCCCAAGATAAAGACAATTAGATTCAGAATTAGTGGAAGCACAACTACCGTCACAGCAAGTAATATCAAGGTTTTTGAGAATTTTTTATCCATCAATATTCTCCTAATTAATTGTATCCTACCCGAAAATTATAGCATAAAATAAGTTTTTTTGGAAGATATTATCGATAAATTTATTAATATGGGAACTACTGTGAATTTGAAGTGCTTATGTTTGCCTTTGGAGCTATTGGGTATTTATAATTTTTTACCTGATTAAACAATCAAAAGCTGTAAATAATAAGGTATATTACTGAAATAGTAGATCTTTTTTAAGGAGATAAAAAATGAAAAAACTCTTGAGTGCTATAATGACGATTGCAATTATGATGTCGTTGTCAATTCCGGCTCTCGCCGCCGGCTTTGATGATGTGGGGGCAGAGCATCCCTATAAAACAGAAATCGAATTTTGCAAGGATAAAGGATATGTTAAGGGTGTAAGCGATACAATCTTCAATCCGGACGGAAATCTCACCCGCGCCGACTTCTCTGTAATTTGGTGCCGGATGCTTATGATGAGGGAAAAGAACCATACGTTTATGGATATTTCCCCGATGACAAATTATTACGATACAAGCGCCATAATTATGTACAGCCTCGGGGTAATAAACGGGACTTCTCCGACAACATTTTCTCCGCAGGGGAATTTGACTAGAGAGCAATTGGCTGTTATAACGCAGCGGACATTCGACCTAGGTGAAGAGAATGCCGATGATTATATGATTTATACCGACCATGAGACAATATCAGATTGGGCCAGAGAGGGTGTAAACTCGTGCATCAACGCGGAAGTTTTCACAGGGCTTTATCCGGGCGGACAGAACTTTAATCCTCAGAAAGCTGTAACCCGCGGTGAGATCTGCAAGCTGATTTATTATGTTATGCAGCCGGCCTACACCGTAAGCATCGGCACGCTTTCAGGCGGCAGCATTACAGCGACACCGTCAGTCGCACGGCCAGGCACAACGATTAACCTGACAATAACACCCGATACCGGCAAACAGCTAAAAGCAGGTACGCTAATGTATAATGGTACAGCTATCACCGGAACTTCCTTCGTGATGCCTGCCGAAGATGTAATTATCACAGCAGAATTTGAAGATAAACCGGAGGCCGCGCTTGAATCAATCACTATAAAAAGCGGACCGGAAAGAGTATCGTATACCGTAGGGGAGGTCCTTGACCTGACCGGGCTCGTTCTGACGGCTGAATACAGTGACGGTACGACAAAAGACATTACAGAAGGTTATGCAACTGACCCTGCAGAAGGAACTGAGCTTAGTACGGAAGGTACGGAAATGATTTCAGTCAGCTATTCCGAAGGCGGAGTAGAGAAGTCAACAAGTTTTACAGTCGTCGTTAGCGCAGAAGAACCCGAAACTTGAAATTGCAAGTTGAATTGCTTAATATCCTAAAATAAACACACAAATACAAAAACCCTGTCAAACTTGAAAATGGTTTATCCAGCGAAAGTTAATGACAGGGTTTTTGTGTATTAAGAATTAATATCTATCCGGAGAACACTTATTTCTTAAGCTTTAAATATTCTGATTGCCCTTGATAAGTAGTAAGCTCTTGAACTCGTTCCGTTTCTCTTAGCTGAGCTTTAAGGTATGCTATAGTGGTTTCGTCCTTGTGAAAATCCTCCTGGAGCATTATCAAGCCTTTGAGGTAGTCTATACGATTTTTAAGCGCAAATGAAATGATATCAATGTCAGTTTGCGAAAGTTCGTATTTCATTTTTCCTCCAATCCAGGCCATATCAAAGTCAGGCCTAATATGTAATCTTTGATACATGCTATACAGACAGTATATATACCTTTACTAAAGGCCGCAAGAGTAATTAATGATTTACTGATTTAATCTCAAAGTAATATGGACTCATCTTTGTTT
>JAAYOL010000094.1 GCA_012520395.1 Clostridiales bacterium | reverse complement strand
CCCGCCGTTGTCTCATATATTTCATCGAAATCAGCAAGCTCCCTAATCCTTGCAATCACAGCCTCGCGCAAATTCTTGTCCGTATTGGCTGTGCTGGTTACGAATATGCGCTTAAGGTCTAAGTCCTCCCTGCCCCTGAGCTTTTCATCCACATACTGCATTATACACTTTTCGAAGGAGCCTCTGTATTTTTTGCCTACGTCCATTTTGCCGTTTTTGACCTCAATGCAGGGCTTAAGCTGTAGGAGGTTGGCCCCCAGAGCCGCCACGGCCGAGCATCGTCCGCCCTTATGAATGTACTTCAGGGTGCTTAACACGAAGCTCACCTCAAGCCTCTCGCGAGAGGCTATAAGGCTATCGTATATCTCCCGGGGCGCGACGCCCTGTTCCGCCATGATAGCCGCGTCTAAAACCAGATGCCCGATGCCCGTGGACAGGGAGCGTGAATCCACGACATATACATTTTCAAAATCCTCCGACGCAATAAGCGCATTCTGATAACAGGCCGACATCTCGGAGCTTATTGTAAAGTGTATTACGGCCTTATTCGTCTTGAGCGCTTCGGAAAAGCACCTTGAATACTCATCAATATTTACGGCCGTGGTTCTGCAAACCCCTGCCCCGCTCTCAACATAATCAAATATGTCATCGGGAGAGATTTCTACGCCGTCCTTGAGAGACTCATCGCCCCTGACAATGCTGAGAGGTACAATTTCTATGTTATATTTCTCTATAAGTTCCTGCGACAGGTCGCAGGTGCTGTCCGCCGTTATTTTAATGGACATAACTCAGTTTCCTTTCATCGCATGTTGTTTGTTAAATATTTTATGACTAAGCATTAAGTAAGGATACCATATTTTTATTAAAAAAGAAACACCAAAAATCATTTGGTTTAAAATTCACTAGTCTTATGGACAACTTTGTATTATAATAGATTTGCGTTATTTTTTTATATTGTTAGGAGATGGTTGTATGAAAATCCTTGTTACCGGAGGCACCGGGTATATCGGCTCTCATACCTCAGTGGAACTATTAAATTCGGGCTATGAGGTCGTAATCATTGATAATCTCTCCAATTCGGACGCCTCGGTCTCCGACAGGATAGGCCGCATAACCGGGAAAACGCCCCCTCTCTATATCGGCGACGTGCTGGATGAGGCCCTGCTGGATCAGATTTTTTCAGAGCACAAAATTGACGCTGCCATACACTTCGCCGCTCTGAAGTCCGTGCCCGTTTCGATGGCCGACCCACTTTTGTACTACCACAACAACGTAACCGGAACGCTTTCACTCTGCCGTGCGATGAAAAAGCACGGAGTTAAAAATATTGTCTTTTCATCCTCCGCCACCGTTTATGGCATATCGGACGACAGACCCATCGGCGAGGATGCCCCGCTCTCTCCGAAAAATGTCTACGGGAACACCAAGCTCATGATGGAGACTGTCTTCTCTGACCTTTACCATTCCGACCCCGAATGGAATGTGACTCTGCTGCGCTACTTCAATCCGATAGGAGCGCATGAAAGCGGACTTATCGGCGAGGTGCCTGAGGGGATTCCGGGCAATCTCATGCCCTATATTACCCAGGTCGCGGCCGGGCTGAGGCCCCATCTCAATATTACGGGCACCGACTATGACACCCCTGACGGAACGGGAGTGCGCGACTATATACACGTTGTGGACCTCGCGCGCGGCCATATTAAGGCGTTGCAGAACTTAAGCGGCCTTGGAATATACAACCTGGGCACAGGGCGCGGGTACAGCGTGCGCGAAATAGTAAACGCTTTTGAGGAGGCGACAGGGATAAAAATTGCCTGTGAGGAGGCGCCCCGGCGCCCCGGCGACCTCGCCTGCTACTTTGCCGATGCTTCAAAGGCCAATGCTATGCTCGGCTGGAGGACAGAAAAAACCCTCCACGAGATGTGCGCCGATTCATGGCGTTTTGCGAAAGGGTATTACAAATGAAGTGTAATATTACTTTTCTGCCCGTTGTTAATTTTCCTCCATAAGTTCCCATATTCGTCTTTTTAAGGTATCAGATGTCAACATGTTCCACTATTTTGGGGAAATATCATTAAAAAAATAGTATACATGCTATGGATTATGAGTTATGATTATTATAATGTAGTTAGTTATTTTATAGAAATATACTGAGAGGTGATACAGTTGTCTAATTCTTTTTTTGGGGGCATACACCCAGGCGACGCTAAGGCTTCGACTTCAAAAGAGGCGAGCCGTCCGCTCAGCCCCCCGTCACAGGTGGTAATACCTATGTCGCTGCACATAGGTCCCCCCTGTACTCCTACTGTAAAGGTAGGTGACGTCGTCAAGCTGGGTCAAAAAATCGGAGATTCCGAAGCACCTATTTCCGCTCCCATCCACGCGTCTGTATCGGGAAAGGTGGTGGCGGTGGAGCCGCGCCTGCATCCTAACGGCAGTATGGTTATGTCTGTGGTAATAGAAAATGACGGACTAGACACCCCGGACGAGAGCATAACTCCCCATGACGGTGAGAACCTGACGGATCCTGAGGTACTCACGGCCATCATACGCGAGGCGGGTATTGTCGGAATGGGAGGGGCGACCTTTCCAACGGCATTTAAGATAAGCTCCGGACTCGGAAAGGTCGACACTGTAATAATAAACGCCGCTGAATGTGAGCCTTACATAACCTCAGACCATCGCACCATGCTAGAGCACCCCGACGAGGTAATTGCAGGCATCAGAATCCTCACAAAGGTGTTTGGGCTGGAGCTTGCCTATGTCGGCATAGAGAAAAACAAGCCCGATGCCATAGAGCTTCTGAGCAAAAAGTGCGGCGACGATATAAAAATCATGCCTTTGCAGACACGCTATCCCCAGGGCGCTGAAAAGCAACTAATCCAGTCCATTACAGGACGCGAGGTGCCCCCCGGCGGTCTGCCGGCGCACGTAGGCTGCGTTGTTTTTAACGTCTTTACAGCTTATTCGGTCTATCGCGCCGTGCACGAGGGCATGCCCGCCATCGAGCGTGTAGTCACCGTAGCGGGAGACTGCGTAAACACCCCCACAAACCTTATCTGTCGCATTGGCACACCTCTTGAGCATGTTTTTGAGGCAGCCGGCGGCTTTAAGCTCCCGCCCAGGAAGGTACTTATGGGCGGGCCCATGATGGGCAACGCTCAGTTCAGCCTGTCCGCGCCCGTTATCAAGGCTACAAACGCCCTTCTGGCCTTCTCGGGCAAGGAGGATAAAAACGTTTCTAACCCAACCTGCATACGTTGCGGAAAATGCTCGGAGGTCTGCCCGATGCGCCTTGTGCCGATGTATATGTATATGTACGAGCGCAAAAGCGATCTTGAGAGCCTTGAAAAGCTGCATGTTACAGATTGCATAGAGTGCGGTGCCTGCACCTATATCTGTCCGGGCAGACTGCACCTTACCCAGTCCTTCAGGACGGCCAAGGCGAAGATAAACGCCGAAAAGGCAAGAAGACAGGCAGCCGAAAAGGCAGCGACGGAGAAAACAGCAAAGGAGGTCGCAAAGGTATGAGCAAGGAATATAATCTCGCGGTTTCATCCTCGCCGCACATAAGGTCGGCCGAGGATACGCGCAGCATTATGCTTGATGTCATAATCTCCCTCGTTCCGGCCCTCGCAGTGGCAATCTATATCTTTGGCCTGCGGGCGCTTACCCTCACACTGGTCGGCGTCGGAGCCTGCGTGTTTTTCGAGTGGGGCTACCGCAATCTATTAAAAAAGCCCTCCAGCGTCGGAAATCTCTCGGCAGTTGTAACAGGAGTTCTGCTGGTGTTCTGCCTGCCTGTGACGGTTCCATACTGGATTCCCGTCATCGGCGCCTTCTTCGCGATAGTGATTGTTAAAGAGCTGTACGGCGGCATAGGCAAGAACTTTTTAAACCCCGCGCTCGCCGCAAGGGCCTTCCTCTTCTCCTGGCCGGTCATAATGACGACCTGGGCCGCGCCACTGAGCTATTCAAAGTTTGCAAACATCATCGGCGGCGCCGACGCCATAACCTCTGCCACTCCTATGGAGGCACTCCACATGGGCAAACTGCCCGACGCGACTTTATTGCAGGCCTTCATTGGGGAAATCGGGGGCTCCATCGGTGAAATCAGCTCCATCGTGCTTCTGCTCGGAGGCATATATCTCGTAATACGTAAAATAATTAGCCCCAGGATACCGCTTTCCTACATACTCACCGTTGCGGTTGTCACCTTCATTTTCCCAAAGGGCGGCATTGACGGCCTGACCTGGATGCTCTATAACCTTCTTTGCGGCGGTCTGATGCTCGGCGCCATCTTTATGGCCACCGACTACTCCACCTCGCCGACAACGAAAACAGGCCAGATAATCTTTGGCATCGGCTGCGGACTTCTCACCGTATTTATCCGCTATTTCGGCTCCTATGTCGAGGGCGTGTCTTACGCGATACTCATAATGAACATCGTGGTATGGCTCATCGACAAGAGCACTTTGCCCCGCCGCTTCGGCGTAAATAAGGCCGCTAAGGGGGGTGCGAAGTAATGAACATAAAGTACTATGCAAAGCTTACACTTGTACTGTTCTTAATAACCGCGGTGGTAGCGGGTCTCCTTGGATTTGTCAACGCATTAACCAAGGACAGGATAGCCCAGCTTACCGAGGAAAAAACCGCGGCTGCGATGAGAGAGGTAATGCCCGAGGCCGAGACCTTCAGCGAGCTTGAATACACCGGAGAAGATTTACTGGTAACCGGGGTTTACAGTGCCGAAAACGCCTCCGGAAGCGTCGGTTATGTCATTAAGGTAGCCCCCGTAGGCTTCGGCGGCGATATTGATATGGTCGTCGGCGTTGATTTGACAGGCAAGGTCACTGGCGTTTCCATTGTAAGTATGGCCGAGACCTCCGGCCTCGGAGATAACGCCAAGAAAGACAGCTTTCGCAGTCAATACATAGGCAAATCAGGCACGCTGGCCGTAACGAAGGACGGCGGCAGTATTGACTCTCTCACAGGCGCAACGGTAACAGCCCGCGCTGTAACCGACGGCGTCAACGCAGCTCTAAACGCTGCAAAAATACTAGGTTAGGAGGAGACAAACGATGAATATACGTAAACAGTTCAAGGACGGTCTTGTTAATCAAAACCCCGTTCTGGTCCAGCTTCTCGGTATGTGCTCCGTCCTTGCCATAACCACAACGCTCTTTAACGGTATAGGCATGGGGATATCGGTCACAGTCATACTCATCTGCTCGAACGTGGTCATCTCCCTGCTGCGCAAGGTAATACCTCAGAAAATACGAATCGCGGCATATATCGTCGTTATTGCGGGCTTCGTCACGATGGTCGATCTGCTTTTGCAGGCATATGTGCACGCGCTTTCCAATTCACTTGGCGTCTTTATCCCGCTTATCGTCGTTAACTGCATTATTCTCGGCCGTGCCGAGGCCTTCGCATCGAAAAACTCTGTCGGCGCTTCAGTAATAGACGGCTTGGCTCAGGGAATCGGCTATACCGTGGTTCTAATAATCATGTGCATCATCCGCGAGCT
>JAAYOL010000093.1 GCA_012520395.1 Clostridiales bacterium | reverse complement strand
CCTACCGGAGCGACAGACACCGAAAACAGTATTATCGATGTTGAAAAATGTATTGGCTGCGGAGACTGTGCTGAAGCCTGCCCGTCCGGTGCAATTTCAATGGTTCCTCATGAATACCCGTCGCAACAGCAAAAATCCGATGCCGTTATCGGTGCATTAAAAGCACTTTTGCGCAGCAAGTCACAGCAAGAGAATATTGCCGCCGGGCTGTCGGGGAAGCTGGCCGCCGCCATTGAAAAATCGAACCACATCATGGCGGAAGATATTATTCGTGAAGCGGGATATATGCTTCCGCAAAGTGATAATGTGCAGAATTTTTTACAGTCCCTGCTTGATAATAGCCAAGCAGATGGATTTCCCAAAGAGGCTGTGGAAAGGTTGATTGAATTACTCAGCGAAAACAAGGAGAATGAAAAAATGAGTAAAAATAAGACACTTGAAAATTTAATGGCTGCATTTGCGGGAGAAGCTGAAGCTAACAGAAAGTATACCGCATATGCAAAGAAGGCAGAAAAAGAAGGAAAACTTAATGCTGCGAAATTGTTTAGAGCTGCAGCAGACGCCGAGACTTTACATGCTCTAAAGCATTTTGAGGTTGCAGGGAAAATCGGATCTACAGAAGAGAACCTAAAGGACGGAATCAATGGCGAAACCTATGAATATAAGGAAATGTACCCTCCTTTCATAAAACAAGCTGAAGCGGAAGGCAATAAGGCTGCGGTAATGTCTTTCAAATTTGCTATGAAAGCGGAAGAGGTTCATGCCGGACTTTATAAGGACGCATTAGAGAACCTTGATAATACAGAAGAAGTCTTTTATTATCTCTGTCCTGTATGCGGAAACATTGAAAAATATAAACCTGATAAATGCAGTATTTGCGGCGTGCCGGGCGATACATTTATTATGTATTAAATCGGAGTTAAAGGCTATCGTAAAGAAAAAATAACTAATTGATATTCAATTTTAATAAGAACAAGGCGCTCTATGTTTTGATGTGCTCCCTTTATGAGAGACAGTGTTTAAACCACTGTTAATCATGAAGGGAGTATTTCTATGTGCAAAGCGAAAGTCACGGTAGCGGAAAGGGATCCGGGCAACTGCACGGGCATTCAGGCTCGTATGTAAAAGATCACAAATTAAAAAGACAAACTAAAACATCTGAAGACACGTTAATAATATGCATACAAAAACTAGATAAAATAAACAAAACCGCATAAATTATTGACAATAAAAATATAAATTGTATACTAGAATGTAGTTGACGGCGAAAATTAAAATCCAGATAAACGGGAGGTGATTCTTATATTACAATAGTATGCAAATACAATTTAAAAGATTTCGTCGTCGATAAAAACTTACAGAAAGGAAAGAAGAAAAACATGCTAAACTTAAAGATGTTCGTCAACAACGAATGGGTAGATGCAAAATCCGGAGAAGTTTTTGATGATTTTGAGCCATATTCAGGGGAGTTATACGCAAAGGTTCCGAAGGGCGGAGCCGAGGATGTTGAAGCAGTTATGAAGGCCGCCTATGAAGCCCGTGCGGGTTGGGCAAGCACACCGCCCGCAGCCAGAGGACAACTTCTTATGAAGGTCGCTCGGATAATAGAAGAAAAACGCCCTGAGTTTGCGGTTATTCTTCAAAAAGAGAGTGGAAGCTCATTCGGAAAAGCCATGTTTGAAATCGACG
Organism: Clostridiales bacterium; assembly: GCA_012520395.1. GTDB lineage: Bacteria > Bacillota > Clostridia > Oscillospirales > Oscillospiraceae > DUPK01. The sequence goes on along the minus strand of JAAYOL010000093.1, from coordinate 8,154 downwards.
CGACGATTGATCTTCTCTATACGGCGGCAGGAGATGCGAAACTGGTCATGGGTGAAACCTATCATACAAATCTGGGACGGTTCAATATGAGCGTCAGAAGGCCCAGAGGAACGATTGTCACAATATCGCCATGGAATTTCCCGATGGTATTGTCTATGTACAAAATCGCTTACGGACTTGCAACGGGTAATACGGTGGTACATAAGCCGTCGTCAGATACGCCGCATATCGCGCTGAAGGTTGCTGAAGCTTTTAAAGAGGCAGGGCTTCCCGCGGGTGCGCTTAACGTCATTACTGGGCCCGGAAGCAAACTTGGCGATCTTCTGATTGCAGACAAGCGCTGCTCTTACGTTGCAGTTACCGGAGAAACGACTACGGGACGCCATGTCGCTGTACAGGCTGCAAAGCACTTCAAGCAATATTATTTGGAACTCGGAGGAAAGAATCCGCTTATCATTCTGAACGATGCCGATATGGAGTATGCCGTAAAGACGACAATTATGAGCGGGCTTTTGCATCAGGGAGAAATCTGCATGGCCGCCGATAGAATTATAGTGGAAGAACCTCTTGCTGAGGAGTTTTCTAAACAGCTCGCTGAAGCAGTATCCCACCTTCCATGCGGAGATCCGATGAATCCGGCGACCTTTATCGGACCTGTGATCCACGACAGGCATGTACAGGACATTGACGCCCAAGTTAAGGATGCAGTCGCAAAAGGTGCCAAGCTTTTGACCGGCGGAACATACGAGGGAAGAGTATATGCCCCGACAGTTCTGAAAGATATCACTCCGGACATGAAAATCTACTACGAAGAGACCTTCGGCCCGGTTGTTTCAATAATTCCGGTAAAAGACGTAGAGGAGGCCCTTAGGGTCGCCAACGACACAACATACGGCCTATCATCCGGCGTAATTACGAGTAATTATGAGAACGCAATGTTCTTAGCCAACGGACTTGAAGCGGGAATGATACATATAAATGGCGGAACGGTAGATGCAGACTCGGTTGCTCCGTTCGGCGGCGTGAAGGAATCTGGTATGGGTCGTGAAGGTGGCCGCTATTCATGGGAGGAATTTACCGAGGTCCACTGGCTCACAATGGACATCCGCAAGCAGCAGTATCCATTTTAAAGTTAAGGAAAGGAGGACATAATGCCGATCGCATTATGAAGGGTCTAAAATGGAACGTTCGAAAAGTAACGTAAAGCTAGCGATCTACAGCTTTTCTATACTTATGATGGGCGTTATAGCCATTGCCGGAGGCATGGGGGTTTTGGGCGCAAAGTTCGGTCCTCTGGGATACGATGTTTCCCAGCTGATGGCGATTCCTTCCATACCGATTATAATTGTTACGATAGTCGCGGGCAAACTTCAGGAGTATATCCCAATCAAAGTATTAGTAGTAGTGGGCATATTATGTTTTATTGTTGGGGGCATAGTTCCTGCCTTTTTATCTTCTTTTTCAGCGATATTGGTACTTCGCGTCATTTTTGGAATCGGCGTGGGACTAGCGCAGACACTTTCTTCAGCGCTGGTCGGAATGCATTTTGAGGGGGCCGAGCGGCAGAAGGTCATGGGTATTCAGACCTCGGCACAGATGATCGGCGCCGCTGTAATGATGTTTGCTAGTGGGTACCTTGCAAAAATCAGATGGGAGGCTACTTTCTGGGTCCACACTCTAGCTATCCTTTCTCTCATTGTTGTCCTGGTTTGCCTGCCAATGGATAAGCCGATGCGCAAATCCGGCGGGCACGGTTCCTCTGAGAAAGTGAAGCTTACAGGCTCCGCAATCGGCTGGGCGCTCACACTTACGATTTTCTTCCTGGCCGGAATGATATTGGCGCAGTTTATTGCGCTTTTCATGCAGGAGCACGGAATAGGAGGCGCTCCGGAGTCCGGAAACGCGACATTGCTCTTTGCAATAGGCGGTTTCGTAACCGGGCTTATTTACGGTAAGCTGAACAGCGTTCTGAAGAACTTCACACTGACAGTTGGGTGCCTGCTTGGAATAATCGCCTTCCTGCTTATTGCCTTTGCAAAGGGTGTCGGCATGGCTTATGTTGGTTCTTTCATTTATGGAGGCTGCATATCCGTCGTAATGGCCTCTGTTATGACCGCGACGGCAATGTCCGTGAAGCCGAATGCCATTCCGCTGGCCATTGCACTTACAACCTGTGGGCAAAATCTAGGCTCTTACTTCTGCCCGATCATCGCGAGATGGGGCGCCGGCCTATTCGGAAGCGATATTACCAAGAACGTATTTCTTTTTGGCTGCTTGATCTTTGCCATTATCGGAATAATCTATGTCTTCTGGGGCATCGCTGAGACCAAAAGGCAAAAGAATCAGTAAAAAATAGTGTGACTTAAGGACCTGTTTATTTATTTTGTTAGGTATATAAAAAGGAGGATTGGTCATGGAAATAAGAGCTGCGATTACAAAAGAAAAGGGTAGCCTCTCGATAGAAAAGATGCAGCTAGCAGAGCCTGGGGCTACGGAGGTCCTGGTAAAAATAGTTGCATCAGGCATTTGTCATACGGATGCCGCGGGCATACAGGGATTTATTCCGTGGGTCAAGTATCCTATGGTTTTCGGTCATGAAGGAGTGGGAATCGTCGAACAGGTCGGTTCCGCCGTCGAATCCCTCAAGCCCGGAGATAGGGTCGGTCTAACCTTCCCTTCCTGCGGAAATTGCAGCTACTGTATAAGCGGTGCACCGTATGCCTGTGACCATGTAAACGACCTATTCTTTTCCGGCGCCTACAAGGATGGTACATACCGCATCAGCCAGAACGGCAAAGATATCGGCTCCTTCTTCGGGCAAGGTGCTTTTGCAGACCACGTCATTGTTGATGCGAGAAATGCAGTCAAGATAGTCGGAGTCCCGGACGAAAAGATCAAGTATCTTTGCTCGCTAGGATGCGGTGTCCAGACCGGAGCCGGAGCGGTTCTGAACCGCTGCAAGCCCGAACCGGCTAGCACCCTTGTTGTTTTCGGTGTGGGCGGAGTCGGAATGGCTGCCGTAATGGCCGCGAAAATCGCCGGATGCGTGAAAATCATAGCCGTAGATATTGTCCCGGAGAGGCTGGAACTTTCAAAGGAATTTGGAGCGACCGATACAATCAACGCTAAGGAGGTTTCCGACGTCGTCTCCAAGATCAAGGATTTAACAGACGGGGGCGCACATTACAGTGTTGAAGTTTCCGGCGTTGCGAGCGTATCGTTGCAGGCAATCCAGTGTCTGAGGCGGTTAGGAACGGCAGTCGTCAGCAGTGTCACAGGCCCTGCGGAAATAAGCATCGCCATTGAGGGTATGCTTATGAACCCGAGCGTGACCTTTGCCGGACTGACTGAAGGCGCGTCAAATCCGCAGGACTTCATTCCAAGATTGGTTGAGTATTACAAAGCGGGACAGCTCCCGATTGACAAGCTGGTTCAATTTTACCCGTTTGAAGATATTCAAAGGGGCTTTGATGACTCCCATTCGGGAAAAACAATAAAACCGATCCTGCTCTTTGACTGAGCATATGTTCCGTAGAGGGCGCTTTTACCGCCCTCTACGGGAGCCCAGCAAAAAAGTCCGGCCCATGCCGGACTTTTTTGCTATATACGATGGTCGGTGCATTGCTTAGCCTGCATGCAAAGGTTTTAACTGGCAAAAAATTGTAGGAGCTGGTTAGCAACGAACGATTACCGTAGGAAGAAATAATATAATGGTACTATAATCAAATAATAATTCGTGGTGTTCTGAAGCTTGAGGCGGGGGTGTTCAGAGTATCGAGCACCTTAAAATACTATTATAAAAAGTGTTGCATAAGAATCCGTAAAGTTATAATGTATATATTGGAATATAGCAAAGGGGAGGCTATGGAAATTAAAAGGGACAACTATTTTGAAAATGCAAAAAGCTTTTTTCTCGGGGCTGATCAGGAAGAGCTGATAAGCAAGCTTGGTCTAAGGGTGGACGGGGATTACATTTATTTGCGAGTTATGGATGTGCAGTACCGAATTTCACGAAAATACGGAGATCTTCAAAGGTCGCAGGACGGTGTTAATTACACTGACGAAAAGAGCCATGACGCAGCATTGTCCATTTTTGATTATCTCACTTGGTCTAAAAATGACAGGAAGCTTTCTGGCGAATTTGTTTCGCTCAAGGGCTTGGGTTTTAACTCCCATACCTACCTTTTTGAAGGAAGCGGCGGCATTTACGAGCGTGGAGGCGCCATATTCTCCGGTCAATCTGAGAAGCTTATAAAGATATTAAACCGTTTCGACGGCAAGAGAATGAACAGCGCCGATATAAGCAGTATATTTGAGGTTTTTGACGGCTTCCCCATTTATTTTCAATTTTGGGAAGGTGACGACGAGTACAAGCCGAGGATATTCTTTTTGTGGGATGCTAACTCGGCACAGTATATACACCTTGAAACGACGTTTTATTTACTTAATATGGTGCTTCATAGGATGACAGAGCTTTTTGAAGAGGAATGAGGGTCATTTGTTCGGGGAAATTAAATGTTCGGACCATATGGGCGGCATGGCATATTAATAATTCTGATATACTCTAGTATAACGGAATCTTTTGGAGCTGATTGAGGCTCGCAACCAAACCGCATCACTGCTTGAAAAGTCATGAAAAAGTGAGCCACAACGATATACCATACTCGCATTATTTATTACCATTATAGTAATACCAGGCAATCAAATCCTTTGCGGCACACAATATATGGCAAAGCCTGTACATGTATGCTAAAATGACCTAAAGAAGGACATGAATGCATATTCAAATCCGAATACTATTATCTAGAAATAGGGGGTTTTGTTATGGCCATTGTGTTTGCTATGGCGGTTCCTCATCCGCCTATCATTATACCCGACATAGGACGCGGAGAAGAACGCAAGATCCAAAGCACGATAGACGGTTTTATGGAAGTGGCGCGCCAGGCTGCCAAATTCGATCCGGACACCGTCGTGGTCCTTTCTCCGCATTCTACGGTGTACAGTGACTATTTCCACATTTCCCCCGGGAAGTCGGCAAGGGGCGACTTCGGACGATTTGGGGCACGAAGGGTGTCCGTAGAAATGGAATATGACAGCAAGTTTGTGCACGAGCTTTCAACCTTGGCCGAAATAGAGGGATTTCCGGCGGGAACGCTGGGCGAAAGGGATCCTGAGCTCGACCACGGTACACTTGTGCCGCTGTATTTCCTGACACAACTCAAATTGCGAGCGAAGCTGGTGCGGATTGGGATATCCGGGCTTTCTTATCTCGACCATTACAGGCTTGGCAAACTTATATCGCGGGTTTCCGAGAGCCTCGGTAGGAAGACGGTTTTTGTCGCGAGCGGAGACCTGTCCCACAAGCTCAAGGAGGACGGGCCTTACGGTTTTGCCGAGGACGGGCCCGAATTTGACAGGAGGATAATGGACACCCTAAGTAGCGGAGACTTCATAAAGATGTTCGACTTCACGCCGGCATTCTGCGACTCCGCTGGCGAGTGCGGACTGCGCTCATTTATTGTGATGGCGGGGGCCCTAGACGGGCTTGCGGTAAAGCCCAGGAAGTATTCTTATGAAGGCCCGTTCGGAGTGGGTTACGGCGTATGCTCTTTCGAAATAACGGGAGCCGACCCGGAACGGAACTTTGAGCGCATATATCTAGAAAACGAGAGGCGAGAGGCTGAAAAGCGCAAGGCCGAAGAGGACCCGTATGTCCGGCTGGCACGTCTGTCACTTGAGACATATGTCCGTACCGGCAGGCGGGCAAAGCTTCCCGAGGACCTGCCTGAAGAGATGCTTGTGAGCAGGGCGGGCGCTTTCGTCTCAATATACAAGCACGGGCAGCTGCGCGGCTGCATAGGGACGATTGAGCCTGCAACAAACTGCGTGGCGGAGGAGATTATGCGCAACGCGATAAGCTCCGGAACGGAGGACCCGAGGTTTGACAGCGTTAGGGAATCAGAACTTGACGACCTTGTATACAGCGTGGACGTCCTGATGAAGCCCGAGCCGGTGCAGTCAATTTCGGAACTGGACGTGAAGCGATACGGCGTCATCGTTTCAAAGGGATTCAGGCGCGGGCTGCTGCTTCCGAACCTTGACGGGGTAAACGATGTCGAAACCCAGCTCCGAATAGCAAAGCAAAAGGCCGGGATACGCGCTGACGATGACGATGTGACAATAGAGCGCTTTGAGGTGGTGCGCCATAAATGAAGATGAGGTGCGGGATTTGTCACCATAACTGTAACCTTGCCGAAGGTCAGCTTGGTGTTTGCCGGGCAAGGAGGAACAGGGGCGGCCAGATAATATGCGAAAACTACGGCCGCATAACGTCAATCGCACTTGACCCCATTGAAAAGAAGCCGTTATACAGGTTTAAACCCGGCGGCAGGATACTTTCCGTCGGAAGCTACGGGTGCAACATGCGCTGCCTCAACTGCCAGAACTGTGAAATATCCATGGCGGATCCCGACGAGGATGGCGGCATGGTGCTCTGGAACGAAATAACTCCCGAGGAACTCGTGGGGCGCGCGGTTGAGCTTACGCCGCACGGAAACGTCGGGCTTGCATACACCTACAACGAACCGTTCATAGGCTACGAGTTTGTTATGGACTGCGCAAGGCTCATCCGCGAAAACGGGCTTTCTAACGTAGCGGTGACGAACGGTTGCGTTTGCGAGCAGCCCCTCCTCGAAATACTGCCATACTTCGATGCGATGAACATTGACCTTAAGTCGTTCAGTCCTGACTTCTACAGGCGCATGGGCGGCGACCTTGACACCGTGCGAAATACCATTAAAATTGCGGCAAAGCGCTGCCACGTCGAAGTGACTACACTCATAATACCCGGTGAAAACGACACCGACGAGGAGATGGAAGAGATTGCGTCATGGCTCTCCGGTGTGGATATGGACATCACATTGCACGTGACGCGGTTTTTCCCCGCATGGAAAATGACAGACAGGCCGCCCACACCCGTTGACAGGGTTTACGGCTTGGCCAGGGTTGCGAAACGGCACCTGAAGAACGTCTTTGTGGGCAATTGCTGATATTAGCCGGTATATGGGAGAATAGCCATTTTTATTTAATGGAGGTCATTTTTACGTGACTTATACAGGACAAAATAAGCTGGAACTATTTACGGATAACGCACGAGTCATCAAGAAAGAATTTACTTGGCAAAATACCTTAACTAAGCGACTGGCAGCACTTCTGTATGCGCTGGAGGGCAGAACGGTTGATTGTGATGCAATCCGGATGTGCCTCGACTTGATTAAGCAGAACACCGGCGCATTCTCTACCTTTCGGGGGAAAATGGCATTATGCGTTGCGGCACTGCTCTCGTTGTCTCCCAATCCGCAGGAGGTATTCAGCGAAACTCTGAAGGTGTACGACTTGCTGAAAGGCGTTAAACTCCGCGCTTCAGACTATCTTGTGCTTGCCGCATATCAGATTGCATCGCAGTCTGACGCTTCTGATTATTGGAATGTCGTAACCCGCACTCGGAGCTTTTACGATGGAATGAAAGCCCGCCATTTTTTCAATACCGGGCAGGATGATTATATCTTTACGGCTATGTTGGGGCTTACGGACTTGGACGCTGCGGCGGGAGTGGAGCGCATTGAGCAGCTTTACAGCCGACTGAAAGGTGAGTTTTGGGGTAAAAACAGCGTTCAGGCTTTGGCGCAGGTGCTGGTACTCGGAGAATCGGACGTTAGCATTGCTAATCGGGTTCTTGTATTACGGGATACGCTTAGGGCACAGAAAATCAAGTTGGATAAAACCTATACACTGCCGGTCTTGGGAATTCTTGCCATGCTGCCGGTGGAGATTGACACGATTGTCCGTGATATAGGTGTAGTACAGGGTACCTTGAGGGCGCAAAAAGGATTTGGCTCGCTGTCCGTCACAACGCAGGAGCTGCTTCTGTATGCGGCATCAATTGTAGCGTGTGAGTATGCCGAGAGCGTAAAAGACGGGGTACTGACGGCAACGCTTTCGACCAGTATCACAAATATTATTATCGCGCAGCAAGCCGCCATGATAGCAGCGATTTCCGCCTCCGCCACAGCGTCGGCAGCGTCGTCATAGACTCTGCTTCAAAGAAAAAGTTCGATAGACTAATTCCAACTTGTCAATAAACATGAAATTAGG